>JAMJIN010000297.1:0-2690 GCA_036784775.1 Chromatiales bacterium
CGGGTTCAGAGAACCTTCCACTCTCCCTGCTCAATGCCCAGGAGGCGGAGCGAAAGCGGATTTCGCGGGAGCTACACGACTCTGTCTGTCAGTCGTTGACTGAAATTAGCCTGCGTGTGCAACGCTGCGTTACCCAAGTCGAACGGGAAACTGCCGAGGAGCATCTGGGTGATGAGTGGGAGAATCTTTGCTCGTTGCCCCTGTTGGTGAGGGAGGCACTTACCGAAGTTCGTAATATTTGCATGGCGATTCGTCCCTCTGTGCTGGACGACCTTGGCGTTCTTCTGGCCATTCAGTGCCACTGCCGGCGCCTGCGTGAGACGAAGCCGGGATTTACCATCGACACGTCGTTTACAGTGTCGGAGGATCAGATTCCAGACAAGTACAAAACCGCGATTTTTCGTGTGGTGCAGGAGGCGCTGAACAATGCCGTCAAATACTCCGATGCCACGAGAATACTGATCACCCTGCACAGAGAGGGTGATGAGTTACTGCTGTCGATCGAGGACGATGGGCAGGGCTTTGATCTCACTGAGGTCTATGCGAAAGGTTTCCCCGATCAAAACGGCGGGCTGGGTTTGTATAGCATGCCTGAGTGGGTTGAAGGACTGGGCGGCAGATTTTTCATTGAGACCGATAAAGATCGTGGCACTGCGGTCAGCGCAAATTGGCTGTTGACTGGTTGAAGCCCGTTCGTATTCTGTTCAGTTGTGTGCTGTGTCGGCAGTGGTGATTGAATCCTGTTCGATACAGATTGTTCTGCAGTGCAGCCTGATGGACAGATTCCTCCGTTTTACTCCGTTATGCCACTATCGCCGGATAGAGAGTGGAAACAGTTTTGCGCCGAGATTGACCGAGCCATAAAAAAGCCCCTCCAGATAGCGGAGGGGCTGCTTGCAGTTGCAAAATAATCGATGATCAATCCATGTCAGCACGACATCCTGCATGGGGCACCGGGATATCGAGCAGATGCTGACCTTTCGTCTCTATGGTCAATCGACAAGGTGCCGGTGCATCCAGCTTTTTGCGAAAGTCCCATTTGCCATTGTGCCGGATACTTGCTGTTCCCAGCACTTTTCTGGTATCCGCATCGTATATGTTCACTTGCGAGCCCGCGAAGAGAGGCCGCACTTACGTTTTAGTTTTCCATACAATTTTCCCTTGACTCTCAGCATGTTTCGCTTGTGATCCCATTTAGCCTCGGCTTTCCATGCATCTCGGATAACATTTCCACGATCCTCGTCATCTTCTTGAGTTGGTCTGGATGTAACCGTAACCGAAAACTGCTCGCTATCGCTTTCCGCAGGTTCACCCTTGTCGGTTACAGCGCAGGTGACGAGGTATTCACCCTCGGAACCCATTGAGGGCGTCCAGCGGACCTGGCTGTGCCATTCTCCATGTCGATGAATTCTGCACCGGAAGGTAGATCAGATGCGGTGAAGATCAGGGCGTCTCCATCCGGATTCTTGGCCGTGACCATAATATTCAGTTACAGGTTACTTCAGTGAAGAGAATGTCAATCGTTGTGAAGCGCAGGGCATCACCCCCTATCTCTCCGATAGCCACGAGCGGCACAACCTGCCGTTGGAAGAGCGGCTGAAACAGGTGCCGCCCTGCCCGGAAGATGCCGATACGCTGACCCGAATGAGACATCGACTGGGTACGCCGGAAGGAAGGCAGTGTATGCCACACGGAAATCGACGGTTGAGACGGTCTTTGGCATTATCAAAGAGGTGATGGGATTTCGGCAATTTCACCTTCGAGGCAGTGATTCAGTGCAAGGTGAATGGAATCTGGTATGTACGGCATGGAACCTGAAGCGGATGCATGTGCTGGCAGGCTGAGATAACGGCAAGGATCGATCAGCCTTCCATAATTTACCGTCACACATAGAACTTATATTCCTGCGCGGGCAGAGGTTATGGAAAAAACACAGTGGGTCGGAAAATATCCCTGGCTCAATGGATTAAACCCGACAGACTCCTAGAGACGAAAGTATTGGTTGTGACTGGGATCACGGGAGCGATTTGGAACAATCCAAAAAAGGAATTGCATCACATCAGGAGTCCGCGAATCATCTCTCGAAGAGGCGAAGGCCGGTATAGCGGAGATGTGATTTCAGTGATGGAGTCGGAGGGTGAACTGCCCCTGGATGGGGCCGCTACCAATTGCCGGGGGGGCGGTGGTGATTGCGGACTGAGTTGAACCCTTGTGTTGATCCGCAATCAAGTGCTATTTGAGGCGAGGAGAGAAGCGCTGTCCTAGCATTTTACGCCTGCTGCTGAATGCGGTGAGTAAAAACAGTCCGGCGAAGAACAGAAACAGGTTTGAAGGTTCCGGCACGACACTGACTCGTTTGATGCGAAATTTGTCGTCGGTCTGGCCAATGGCGGGCGCGATGATCATCTGGTCGACCCCGCTAAGTCCTGAGAGGCTGAAAGGATTACTGAGATTGATCTGTCCAGTCGTCTTGGTGAACCCGGCGATGCTCTCCAAGGTGACGAAGTTGAGATCCGTAAAACTGTCGATGCCGTTACCTGCGTCGGCGTAGAGGGCATCCAGGCCGCTGCCGAGCCAAAGGGAGAAGTGATCGCTGCTGGAGACGCTGCCGAATTCAATGGCCAGATCCTCCAGGAAAAAATCGAAATCGAAGAGTATCAGATCAATGTTGTCCTGATTATCGATCTGGG
>JAMJIN010000075.1:0-16801 GCA_036784775.1 Chromatiales bacterium
GGCTCCCTACATCTTCCCGATTTCTTTCTCGATGTCACTCTTTGTCGCTGGCTGTTTCTTCTGACTCGCTATTTGCAGCTATTTCATCCGGTTACCGCTGTTCGCCAATTATGTTCGGGTTTTTACCGCCATCTACAGCGATGAGCCCCTATTCACTGAAAAAACTTGAGGCCTTCCTGCAGGCGCACCCGGAGATCGAACCGGTGACCTTCCAGGATTTTAAGGAGATGAGACCGTAAAAAAAAGCGCGTAGGCCGGTTCAAGCGTAGCGGAACCGGCAACCCTGAAGTGCCCGATCCGCTACGCTTGATCGGGCCTACGTCCAGAATAGAGGATGTGCTGTTTTGAGCGGATATTAATCCAGCGGAATCAGCTCCTTGATTGGCCCATCATTTTTGCGCTCGACCTTGGAATAGAGGTTGTTGAGCGCCGCCTGCAAAGCCTCTTCGATCACGGGGTGATAGAAGGGCATGCGCAGCAGGTCTCCGACGCTCAATTCCTGGGTAATCACCCAGTTCAGCAGGTGTCCCAGGTTTTCTCCCCGCACGCTGACCATCTCTACCCCCAGCATTCTGCCGGATGCCTTGTCGCCGTAGACCCGGATAATGCCTCGATTCTGCCCCATGATCATGGCGCGACCGACCGGGTTCAGGCGTACCTCGCCGATTGCGGTGGTTTCCATATCCAGCTCCGAATAACGTGCGCCCGCCAGGCAGATGTTGGGATCTGAAAAGGTGATTGCCAGGGGAACCTTCCGTTTGAAACCCAGCACCGTGTCATTGGCCGCGTTGTAACCGGCGATCTTTCCCTCGTCGCCGGCTTCGTGCAGGATTTGACGGTCACCATTCATGTCACCGGCGATAAAGATATGGGAGTCGCCAATCTGCATGGTGTTGGGGTTGTAGTGGGGCACACCACGTCCATCCAGTTCGATACCGGCATTTTCCAGGGCCAGATTGTCCACGTTGGGTATTCGGCCCATGCTGATCAGTACCTTGTCCACCACCACTGAGGTGTCACCAGCAGTGACCTGCAGTTTGTCACCCTCCTCGCTAATATCCACGGCTGTTCCAAGATGGATGGGGAACTCCCGGCGCATGATCTCCAAAGCGACATTGCTGACTTCAGGGTCGGTGATTCCACCGATCTGTTCAGCAAGATCGAAACCGGTGACATCGACACCGAGACGGCTGATGGATTGACCCAGTTCGAGGCCGATCACGCCCAGTCCTATGACGGCCATGGACTCGGGGAGATTCTCCAGTTCGAAGAAGCTGTCGGTGGTCATCACTTTGTTACCGAATGCCTGCCAGGCTTCGGGCACTACCGGACGTGAGCCGGTGGCGATAACGATCCTTTCTGCATGGATGCGGTCGCCGTTATCGAGTTCCAGGGTATTGGGGTCGACGAATTTTGCATAGGCTTCGATAAACTTTTCGCCCATGTTGTCGGTGCTGTTGGAGAGCACCCGGTCGACGAAGTTGTCCCGCAGGTCCTGTACATGCTCCATGGCTTCGGGAATGTCGATGGTCAACTCTTCGTGACCATCCACCCCGTAGCGGCCAAGATGGGTGCGGCGGTGGTAATCCTCCGCCACTTGGATCAGTGCCTTTGAGGGCATGCAGCCGACCCGTGCGCAGGTGGTGCCCGGCTCTCCGCCGTTGATCAGTACAAAACTCTTGCCGGCAGGACCGACCTTACTGGTTGCGTTCAGACCGGCGGTGCCGGAACCGATGATGGCAACATCCACACTCTTTTCTGCCACGGAAAACTCCTGGAATGTATTTCTGAAAAATGATCGTTAGATTTTAATGGTTGAGACGGGGGATTTTAGCCTGTTCGTTAGTGCGGTTTCTACCAAGCGCTCGAAAGCGATAGCCATTGATGATCTCCACTTCCTGTTCGACGGGTTTTTGTACCGGGCGGATCGGGGGTGGCTGAGGATCACTCTCCAGCGGATAGCCCGGACTATGGGGAACTGGTGGAAAATAGGCAGGTGGCAACCATGCCCTCTGACGAGAATGTCGCTCTCCGCCACTCCCACTGAAGGTGAAGCAGAAAAATGCATAGGTCTGATGAGACCAGAGTGTCAGCAGCAAGGCGGCCAGCAGGATTTTCAAAAGGTTATCTCACTTATCGGCACTTACCACCAACTTTAGTGGATTTTTACACTTTCGACAGCGATAGCGCTGGCCGGCCAGGCTTCGCTTATGTCGGATGCTGGTCAACAGATGTTCGCTGCAGTGACAAGCGTAGCGGAATCGACGGAGCTTTCTAGTCGAGGAACGGCTGATGTCGTAGCTGTGGCAGCGGCTCGGCTCGGCATTGAAAAAGCCCATCACCGACTGCCACTCGGCACCGTGAGGACGGATTTTTCCGCCGTGATATGTACGGGCGATGACATGGGCCACCTCATGTGGAACGGTCCGTTTGAGAAAATCCTCGGCATTTTCAGTCAGGAGAACGGCGTTATATCGGATTTGCGCTTTTCCCGAAGCAGGAAAACGCACCATGCCCGCAGCCTGTCCTTTCAGTTCGAAATTGATAAGCACAGAGGGGGCATCTCGACCAAAGTGGTGCCCAGCCTGTTTCAGCAAGGCTTTGGTGCGGACCAGTGCGGTTCGCTGCAATTCGTCGATTGTCTTGTCGGTTGCCGGCTCCGATTGTTTGAATCGACTCATTTCACGCTGAAATTTGCCGGTGGTGAAAGTGGGGCTGAACGCTCATAGATCGCTTCGATCTCCGCCACACTCAGCTGATGGGCATTGATAGAGTAGCCGGCCAGTGCTCCACTGCTGTCGGGATCGATGTCGAGCCTTTCAACATCCAGGGCATGAACCTTGAATTGGTAACGATGTTTGCCATGTCCTTTCGGAGGACAGGCGCCACCAAATCCCGCACTGCCGAAGTCAGTGCGACTCTGGACGCTGCTTTCCGGTGCCAGATGGGATGTTGGGTTGCCCGCATTGCGGGCCAGTCCTACGGCATCGGCGGGAATATTGAAAATCACCCAGTGCCACCAGCCGCTGCCGGTTGGCGCATCGGGGTCATAAACCGTTACGGCGAAACTCTTTGTCTTCTTCGGTGCGCCTGACCAGTTGAGCTGGGGGGAGATATTGCCGCCGTTGCAACCAAATCCATTGAAAACCTGTGTTTTGTCCAACAGGGTCCCGGATTTGATATCGGGGCTTGTCAGTTGAAACGACTGATCCGCCTGGGCAGTAGATGCCAAAAGCAAAAGGGTAAGGGTGGAAACGGTGCGCATGCTCTCCTCCGAATGAGTTTATCTCCAGACGATTCTAGCATCGTTGAAAGAGCATGGATTAGATTACTTCACTCCTGCCACCCATTGCTCGCTCGCCACCCGGGTCAGGTCGAGCACTGCATTCGGGTAGAGTCCTGCTGTGAGGATAAGCAGCCCCATGGCGCTTACCAGCAAAAGTTCACGGTGGCGTAGATCCTGGGCTTCATCAATCACGGGAGAGGTGATGGGGCCAAGAAAGCTGCGTCGATAGATCGACAGGAAGTAACCTGCGCTCAGCACGACCCCAAAGAGTGCTGCCAGACCGGCCCCGGTGTGGGTTTCAAGGGCACTGACCAGTACCAGAAACTCTGCAGGAAAACCGTTGGTACCCGGAACCCCCATGCTGGCTAGACCAAAGAGGAAGAAGAACGCGGTTAACAGCGGCATCCGCTGGGCAACACCCCCCAGGCTGATGATGTCGGTGGAACCGGTGCGGTGGTGCAGAAAACCGGTCAGGATGAAAAGGCCGCCAGCCACGATGGTGAAGTTCAACAGGTGGAACAGCGCGCCCTGGATGCCCTGGATATTCAATGAGGCGATACCCAATATTACAAGCCCTACGTGACTGATGCTTGAGTAGGCGAGCATGCGCCGCAGGTTTGTCTGGGCAATGGCCATCACTGCACCGTAGAGGATGCCGATGACACCAAGACCGGCAAGCAGCCAGTGAAAATCCTGTGCAGCGGCCGGTGCCATGGGCACAACAAAGCGGATGATGCCGTAAGCACCGAGTTTAAGGCCGGTCATTAGCGCTGCGATGGCTATGGGACCCTCCATGGCGACCACCGGTAGCCAGGTGTGGAAGGGAAAGATCGGCGTCTTGAAGGCAAAGCCGGCCAGCAGCAACAGGAAGATGAGGGTCTGCATTTCAGCGGGCAGTGGCTGGCTGAGCAGGGCTTCCATGTCGAAGATCAAACCGCCGGGCAGAGAGGCTCCGGCAAGTTCGGCATGATTGAAGGCGAGTAACACGAACCCGAACAGCAGCGGCACGCCGCCGGCCATCATGAACAGGGTATATTTCACTGCGGCATAACGGCGGTTTGCACCGGTTCCCCAGAAACTGATGAGAAAATAGAGCGGGATCAGCGTCAGTTCCCAGAAAAGGAAAAAGAGTATGGTGTCGAGGGAGACAAAAATGCCCAAGGTTGCGCTTTCCAGCAGCAACAGCAGTGTGTAGTAGAGTCGGGGCAGGGTGCGCACGCTGGTCCATGAGCTGAGAATCACGCCGAGGAAGAGCAGCACGGTTAAAGGCAGGAACAGCACAGAAATACCGTCCACGCCCACTTTGTAGTGGATATTGAGAGACGGTATCCAGCTCGCTGTTTCGACAAACTGAAAGCCGTTCTGTGTCGCGTCAAAACCCAGAAGTATCAGGGTGGCGAGCACCAGATCGACAAGCGCCGTCGCAAGTACCACCCAACGAGACCTTCCACTATCGGGAATCAGCCAGATCAAAGCTGCGCCGATCGGAAGCGAGAGGATCAGCAGACTGATCAACGGAACGCCGTTTGTCAGTGCCTGGATTGTTTCAACCATCGTTTCTCGATTCCAGTGTTGAGTGACTGATAGCCACCGATGAACAGTCTAAACGTGAGGCGTTGTGTAGAGCGCGCTCAGCCCTTGCAGAGATTTCTCGATCAGATCGAGCCAGGGTTCGGAGTAAAATCCGGCACCCAGCAGAACCAGAATCATTACGCCCGAGATGAGCAGTTCCGTCGATGTTATCGGATCCACCTTACGTACAGGTTGTGACTCATCCTGAGGTGCAAGAAAAGCACGCTGGAATGCCCAGAGCAGGAAACCTGCGGCCACCACATTGCCCAGGGCCGCAGCAATGGTGATCAATGCGCCATAGCGGTGAATGGCGCCCTCAAGCATCAGATGGGCCGCATCAAAGCCCGGGGTTCCCGGCATGCCGACAATGGAGAGACCTGCGATCAGAAATGTAATGCCTATTACCGGTATGCTGTCGAAGAGTCCACCCAGGCGTGCCATCAATAGTGTCCGGGTACGTCGATAGACGAAACCCTGCATAAAAAGCAGCGCAGTGATCGCCAGACCAAAATTGATCGACAGCATGACAGCGCCTTCAAAAGCCATTTGATTGAGACTGAACAGTCCAGTCACCAGCACACTGGTATGGGAGACTACGGCAAAGGCCAGCAGCCGGCGTAGGTTGACCTGTAGCATTGCCAACAACGCGGCATAGAAGATACCCACAACGGCGATGGTAACGATGAACTCGTGCCACTGCATCACCGCCTCGGGCATCAGTGGCAATATAAAGCGCAGCATGCCGTAGATACCGATCTTGAGGCCGATGAGAAAAACCGGTGCTGCGGCGACGGTGCCGTGTTCAGCGACCAGCGGAAGCCATCCGTGTAACGGGAAGATCGGTACACGCACCGCCAGGCCGTAGAAAAAGAGGAAAAAGACCACCGACTGAAACCCGGCTGAGACAGGAGCCTGGGCGAGTTCAAACAGATCGAAAGTCCAGCGTCCCCCGGTTGCGTCTGCATGGTTCCAACCCAGTATGACGATACCGACCAGCAGTAGCAGAATGCCGGTGCTCATGAATTGGTAGTAGCGGGTCTGGGCAAGTTCCGATTCAGGAGAGGTAGACCAGCGGGAGAGCAAAATGCCCACCAGTCCCAACTCCACAACGGATACCAGAACGAACCAGAGCAGATCGACGGTGACGAACATGCTCATCAGTGCCGCTTCCACCGCGAACACCAGAGAGAGAAACCAGGCGTGGGGCAGCAGTTGTCGCACCTGTCCATAAATTACCATCAACAACGTGATTAACGCCGTGAGCAGGATAAACAGCACACTGATGCCGTCCACTGAGGCATGGTAGGCAAGCGGACCAAACAGTTCAGTCTTTTCGGCAAACTGCATGGCGCCCTGATGGGTGTCGTAATTTAGCCACAGGTTGATGGCCAGAAGCAGTTCCGCTACCGCGCCGGCAATACCGATCAAAGGCACCAGCCGGTTTTCCCGCATGGTCAGGATCGCCATCATTACGACCAGTGGCAGCAACTGCAGCGTGGTGAGAATCGGGTAGGTCGACTGGGCGGTCCAATGGATTTCGGTCATCATCATTCAGGACTCCTCAGATAATCACCGCAAAGGTGGCCATGATCAGCAGCAAAAGGTAACGAGGCTGACTCAGCAGTACTTCAATCTTCTGCAGCTGGCCACCGACACGTTGAATCGTATTGATCAGCCCCTCGCCGCCGCCCTTCAGCACCAGGTGCTCCTCGAACCAGTGCAGGAGGGAGGCGATACCTTCCATCAATTTTCCTGCCAATCCGTGGCCCAGCCCAATGTCGCCTTCAGCCAGAGGACGCTGTCCGCCTTTATGCCGCTCCCATTGCGCCAGCGAGCTGATCGCGTCTGCCTGGGTTGGCAAGCCAACCAGCGGGATGATGACCCGGTCATCGAAATTCTGCGCGTCCTGGGCCAATTTTTTGGTGGGGCGCGTCAGCAGCCAATCGCCGATGGAGCCGAGCCAGAAGCGATTGACGGCGGCGGTATAGAGCCAGCGGCGCCTGCCCAGCCATGCTGGAACCGGCCGGGTGGAATGTGACATCAGGTGCATATGGGCGGGGGAACTGAGGAACTGATAGGCGCGCCAGATCGCGTGGGCGGCCAGGTGCCAGGCGGCCAGGTCAAACAGGCCAAGACCGCACTCCAGGAACATCAGGCCCACCTGGGCGATAGTGGAGAAGATCAGCATGCTCTTTACATCTGTCTGCACCAGTCCCGTCAGATAGCCGTAGAGTGCAGTCGTCAATCCAAAAATGACGAGAAAAATCATCATCAATGGAGTCTGCTCAAAGACCGGTTGCAGCCGGATTACCAGGAACACGCCGGCATGTACCATCAGACTGCCGTAAAACACAGCACTGGAGGGGGTAGGGCCTTCCAGCGCGCGGGCGATCCAGGGCGAAAACGGCACTTGAGCTGATTTCACCAGGGCGGCGAGCAGGAATCCAAAGGCCAGAAGGCCGGCAGTCAGGGTCGACATCCCGGAGACACCCGAGAGGATACCCGGCCACTCGACATCACCGATCCACGTCAGTGCAAGGAAGATCGCCAAAGTGAAGCCTGCATCGCCGATACGGTTGGTGACAAAGGCGCGAGTGGCATTGTTGGTGGCGGTGGGACGGTCGAGTGAATAGCCGATCAGCAGGTAGGAACTGACGCCTGCCAACTCCCAGCCAATGAATGCCATGACTGCACTGCCGCTCATCACGATCAACAGCATTGCGGACATGAAGAGGCAGAGGATCATGAAAAAGCGCTGGAACCCCGCTTCACGATGCAGGTAGTTGACCGAGAAACGCAGGGTGATGAGCGAGATAACCGCCACCAGGGTGGCCATGGACAGGCCCAGGGCGTCCAGTGTGAAACTGATATTGATCTGGTAGTCGCCGCTGTTGAGCCACTCCATTATCCGCACCTGTCCCGGCACATGTCCGGTAAGCAGGGCATAGAGGTCGACAAGCAGCAGGCAGACCAGGGACAGAAGACCGGCGCCAAGCGCCACCCGTGCGGTGAGTCGTTCGCCGGACTCGCCGCGGTTGTCTTCATAGACGTAGGATAGGCCAATCCAACCGGCCGCCAACAGGGGCAGCAGTGGTATCATCGGGATCAGAGCGAAGAGCGGGACATACCAGACGGAGTGGCTGAATTCAGGCATGACGGCTCTCTCCGGGTTGTTTCAGCAACACTGGCGTCAGTGGCTCCATATGCCCCGCGTACCAGTCGGCGGAGTCTTTCACTGTCGGCAGTTCGTTGACCTGGCCCTCCCAGCGCACCCAGCCTCGATCGGGATAGAAGAGATCGATACGGTCGCTGTCTGGATCTTTGGCACTGAGTAGCAACCAACCTTTACCCACCAACTCCTGTAGTGGAGGCTGTCGCATATAGATATCAGTCAGCAGATCGATCTTCTGCTCCACTATGACCTGCAGGCGCATCGCCTCATGAATTTCGATCATCTGCTGTGGCAGGCCGGTGCGCAGGTCGGAGCTGGCCCCCTCCATGACACCGAAAAGGCCGGTGATATTGTGGGTAATCTTGGTTCCACAGCCGTACTTGTCGTTGTTCACGGTGGAGAAGTAGTACTCCAGACTGATGCCCGCGCCCACCGGACCATTGGCCAACAGCAGACGCTCGATGATCTCTCCCCTGGGATCGATGGTGGGATCGTAGGAGATGAGGAAGGCCCGGCGGTCGAAGAAGGCGCCCTGGGAAATGGATCGACGGCCGATGATGGCGCAGGCGTTGGTGGCATGGCCCAGTTCGGGGCGGGCCTGGCTGAAGTCGTTGCCACGTCCCTGGATATGGGCAAGTGCCTGCTTCAGATCGGGATGTTTTGGGGCGGAGAAAAATTTACGGCAGCGCTCATGAGCCGAATGGTGGCACGCGTCGTCCAGGTTCTGCTGGATGGCCGAAAGTCCCTTGCGGTGGGTGCCAGGCACCTTGTCCATATCGAACCAGTCGATGTTTTCATCGCAGGTGTTGTGGAATGTGCCGATGAACCAGCTACTGTCCGGGATGTCTATCCCTCGTTGATTCAGGATCTCTCTGACTTCAAGTCGGTTGGCCATAGCGGCGAGAATACGCGCATTGGGACCGGAGTGACGGCCGCTGCAGGCACCGCAGTCGTAAGCGGCGCGGTGCGGATTGTTTTCGCTGCTGGAGCCGTGGCCCATGATGATCGGCAGGGGTGAAAAACCGTTCACCAAGCCGATATTTTGCAGAAACAGCTCTACCCGGTCTGCCTGCTCTTCGTCCGAGAAACCGAGGCGGTTATGCGCTATCGTCCCTTCCGGTGCATCGGGCGCAGCGGTGATGGCGATATCGGTGGGAATGGTAGTTTCGTAGGCTTCACGCAGCCTGGTGGAGAGCTTGCCAACCTTTAATGGCGCCAGCACCTTGGCAGCCATAACCCCGAGGGTGGCGGGAGCGGCCAGCGCGATCAGTACCACTGATGCAAACAGGTTGCGGCGGGTCTCCTGATGCAGCAGGTCTTTCAGCCAAAGCCGCTTTCTGTGCCGTTTGATGAGTTGATCTGTCTGGGTCTCACTGCCTGGGTGGACTGTCTCTCTGACTTCGTGGGCAGGTACCATAACCACGGGGCAGAGTCCGGAAACCTTCTCGTCAGTCAAGCCGAGCCAGTTGTGGGGCACGTTGAAGTGGGCTGCGGCGCCGAAGGTCTCTATGTCTGGATTGATAACCTCCAGGTGGCGGCGGATGCCCTCTTCCCGTTCATCCATGCACCAGACTATCTGTGCAGCGGGCGTAGTCTCGCGGCTCTTCCAGCGGCCACGTCCCTCATTGTTGACGATGGCGTTGAAGATCTGTTCGCGGTAGTTGCGCTCGTAAGCCCGCAACCAGAGAAAACTTTGTGTGTCGGGTGTAAGGCGCTGCAGGCAGTCAAAGATGTTTTCAATACCCTGCCCGTCAAGATTTCTCAGATCCTGCCCGATGAGACCCAGATACTGGCTGAGGCGGAAGAGCCGCCAGGCGCTGTCATAGACTGAGTGGCCGGCGGGGCGGTCGGAGGCGGGACTCTGCCGCCAGGTCCAGATCATATCGGCCAGCTGGCGCCACTGGGGGTAGTCATCACTGAGTGTTGGTGTCTGCTGCTCAAGTTGCTGTGCGCGGCTGACAAGATATTCAGGCAGCCGGTTGTTGTGCAGGCTATGGCGCACCATGAATTCGGAACGCCGTTTTCGGAAGTACCAGCGCAGCATGTCCAGGTTGGGCGCGATCTGCCACTGTTGATCGCACAGACGCTGGGCGAAAAGGCGTTCCATCACCAGCCGTACCGCGAGATAGTCCAGCATCTCTACAGAGACATCATTGAATCCTTCGTATCCAGGATGGTTGTGCCGATAGAGGAACATGCCGGACCAACCGGGGAGCTCCAGGGCGAGTCTCTCCAGGTAGGAATCCCAGCGATCCCTGGGCAGTCCGATGCGCTGCAGCTCAGAGAGCACCGCATCCATCGGGTCTTCGTCGAGAATCGCTATCTCGTCTTGCCACTCGGGCATTTCATTGAAGAATCCGGTCAGGGAGACGGCGACGCTTCGGCGCCAGGTTGTGTAGAAGCCTGCCTCGCGCTCGGGAAATTGCCATGCCGCCTGGCCCTGGTCGAGGAAGCTGGCGATAAAACGGATGAGCAGTGGACGGATCTCATCCAGCAGATCCTTGCCGGTCAATTCAAGCAACAGGCCTCGCAGGGTGATTTCCGATCCGACCTGCGATAGCGTCCGGTCGAGTTGCCTGGCGGACTCTTTTCGTACCCGGTAGTGAACGCTGTTGAAGCTGTCGTCCTCAATGGTCAGGGTGTGCAACATGCGCTCCGCCTGCTCCGGAGAGAGATCAACCAGCTCCTCCGGGTGCATGTGGAACTCCTCCAGACCGAGGGTTTCGAGGCAGGTGGTCCAGAGATCGGAGATGGCGGCCTTTTCGTCGCCCAGACCCTGTTCGGCGGCGGCTTCGAGAAAATGTTGGCGGGTGTTGTTATGGACGTCGGACTGAAAACGGCGCAGAAGATCCAACTCCTCGACCTGCCAGCTGAATTGACAGGCGGTGACAGTCTTCAGAGGGTGGAGCAGTGCGGCAATGGTGACATCACGGTAGGTCAGTGCGCCGTCGATATTCTCCAGCAGGACCTCGTCGGGCTCCAGTGCCGGGGTCTCATTGATGACGGCCCGCAGATCTTCCAGGGTGATGCGCCCCTCAGCGTAGAACTCCCGGAAACGGTCATCCGGCAGGTAGCCCCTTGCACCGGTAATGCGCTCCGCTTCGGCCAGTGCCTCAGTGAATTCCAGATGCTGGAAGCCGTGCAGCGTGTTGTGGTGGACGAAGTCCTTGATCGGCGCCTGTCCAGGCAGTACATGCTCGAAGTGCTCGATAACCTGGTGCAGGCGGCTGCGGATATCGGCGGAATCTGTCTCATGGCTGGCGGCGGACAAAGTTTTTCTCCTCGCTTGATTACAGATGGGCCGCGAAGGTGGCGCTCAACTGGGTGATGGAGGCGGATATCAGCTCCAGTGCCGGAGCAGGGAAGACGCCCAATAACACAATGCCGCCAGTCAACACGATGGCGGCCACCATCTCGCTGGGCCGCAGGTCAGCGATACCCTGCATCTCCTTCCGAACAGGCCCGGTGAAGAGACGGCCGATCGTGCGTATCGCATAGGCAGCGCTGATCAGTACACCTAGGGTCAGCAGTACCACCAGCCAGCCCCAACGTTCGAAACCGCCAATCAGGACGTGTAGTTCGGCGATAAAACCAAAAGTGCCGGGCAGGCCGACTGCGCCGATAAATGCAATCGTGGTGAAGAAGGCAAAGCGTGGTGCTACCCGAAGCAGAGAGCTGTAGTCATTGATGTTGCGCGTGTGGGTGCGCTCATAGAGCAGTCCGATGAGCAGGAACATGGCGCCCGCCACCAATCCATGTGCCATCATCTGCATGATCGCTCCGGTCAGACCGGCGAAATTGAGGGTCGCGATGCCCAGCAATACCACACCCATGTGGCTGACCGAAGAGTAGGCGATCATCCGTTTCAGGTCCCATTGCCGCCAGGCCAACAGACCACCGTAGACCAGACTTACCAACGCGATGGCAACCAGTACCCCCTGCAGGGAGATGACGGCATCGGGCAGGGTCTGTGCGGCGCGGATCAGACCGTAGGATCCCATTTTCAACAGGATGCCGGAGAGCAGGATGCTGATAGGACTCGGGGCCTCGACATGGGCCAGCGGCAGCCAGCCGTGGATCGGAAAGATCGGCATCTTGACGCCGAAACCGATGAGAAAACCCAAAAAGATCAGGACCTGTTTCTGTTCGGAAATCAGATGTGCGCCGGCGCGCATCTGATCCATGGCAAAGGAGTGGCCCGGCAATGTGTCGAAAAGCACCAGAAGGCTAAGCAGCATAAAGACCGATCCGCCCATGGTGTAGAGCACGAAATTGAGTGCCGCACCCTGACGATTTTTGCCTCCCCAGCGATCGATGAGGAAGAAGAGCGGGATCAGGGTCAGTTCCCAGAAGACATAGAATAGCGACCAGTCCTGGGCCATGAATACCCCGAGCATGGCGGATTCCAGCACCAACACCAGTATGTAGTAGCCTTTCACCTGCTTGGTGATGCTGGCCGAAGCGGCCAGGGCGACCAGACTGAGCAGGGTTGCCAGCAGGATCATGGAGAGGGAGATACCGTCGATGCCGACGGCATAAGATGTGCCGAGGCGCGGGTTCCAGGGCACAACCTCCATGAATTGCAGATCTGCAAGGGAGTTGTCAAAGCCGGCGAATAAGCGCCAGGAAAGCAGCAAGGCGATGGCGGAGCCGAAGAGCGCGACTCCCCGGATCAGACGTTGATTCTGTCCAGGAAGCAGGGCGATAAGCACTGCTGTGGCAACAGGTGTAATCAGTAGTTGAGTGAGCGAACCCATCACGACCCAATCAGGAAGGTGAAAATATCAGGCACGCCGGGCTTCCCTGGAAACCGGTGCGCCTCTTGGCCTGACAAAGTGCGCGCCGACGGGTGCCGATACGCGATGAATCTGACCTTGAAACTGATGCGGAAAAATAGCACGAGACGGCGCAAAAGTCATCGATATTTTCTAATATGGTAATCAATGAATAGAGGAGGCAGGCCCGATCAAGCGTAGCGGATCGGGCATTTTTGGAGTGACAAAGGCATTGCCGGGTTGCCGCTTGAGCGGCCTACATTCGGATTGTTAACGCTTCTGATGATCCAGAGAATGAAGCAGCGACTGCACCAGGATGGATACGTCCTGTCTGGCTCTGGCATCCACTTCGAAAAGTGGGATATTTCGCGTCTGGTCATTCAATAATGACTGGTATTCGTTCAGCCTGGGTGTACTGGAGATATCCATCCGGGTAACACCGATAGCGACTCGGGTGCGCTGGATGAAGTCTCCGAATCGCTGCAGAAAAAACTGCATGTCTTCCAGCGGGTCGGGTCGGGCATTGTCCACCAGCAGAACCAGTCCCATGCCACCCTGAATCAGGATGTCCCACATGAAGTCGAAACGTTCTTGACCGGGTGTCCCGTAGAGATGCACCCGCTTGCTGTCCACCATGTTGATGATGCCGTAATCCATTGCGACTGTGGTGGTGTTTTTACGATAGCGGAGCTCGTCCGTGGAGGATTCATTGGTGGAAACGGTATCAGTATCACTGATGGCGTTGATCGCAGTGGTTTTGCCTGCCCCCACTGGCCCGGTAAAGATGATTTTGAGGTCTTTTTTCATCCGTTTTTACTGCGGAAAAATGGTATCCAGTTGCTGAACCAACTGGCAGAGGCCAGCTGTTTTTTTCCTGCATCGGCAGCAATCGGGATATAGTCGAGGGTCTTCATCGTCTCTCCTGTATTTGCCAGCCCCAAGGCAAAAACTGCGCTGTAGAAGCCGAAAACATAGCGCTGCGGGATTTTTAGCTTTGCAGCCGTTTCGATGAGCGAATGAGGTTGTTCCGCCCAGAGTGCGGCAATCTCAAGGGTGTTGGGCAGTAACAACAGACGCGTCAGGTTTGGCCAGCGATCCAGGGCAACCGTTTTATGGAGATCGGTTTCGTAGGGGATACGACCCTGCGAGGCCCAAAGTGCTGTTTTCCACATGAGAGCATCGATGCGCATAAATGAATCCGCAGCCCCATCATCCGGTGAGAAGAGATCATCGCAAAAAGTGAATGAGAGACCACTTGGTGATATGGGGGCAGCGGAGAGAGTCCCTAACCTGGATTCGCTCATATTGATCTGAGCCATCTCTTCGTCGGGATAGAGGATAATGAACTCTTCATCGGAAAACTGCAGTCGCACTGCCTGCCCCTTTTGTTTCATCATGGCAGTGATTTGGCTCAGTTTTCCCTGGAAAAAACTATCCGGATCGTAGCGGATATTGGCCTGTTGCTGGGCACTATTCGTATCAATATCCGGGGTTGACCCCAGAAATGCCTGGATATCCTTTTCCGCAAGGTGGCGGGCGATCTGATAGCCTGTGCTGGTGGGAGGCACTCCCGCCATGACGACATCGTCACCACTCTCTTCAGCAGGGGCGACTGGTGCTGATGCAATTTGCAGACTGGGCAGGGTTGGTGAGAGATTCTGCGGGTCTTTCGCTTGAGATTCAGCCCGTAACAGTGCTTTTGCAAGACTGCGTTTTTTCAGTGGTTTGTGCAGGCTTATGAGGCTGCCTGTCTCCCGTGGATCCCGGGAGATTACTATGACCGGTGTGGATGGATGAAGCTGTCGCTGCTCCTGTGCCAGTCTTATCCCTTTTTTATGGTCGAGATCGATGATGACGGCGTCTGCTGCCTCCTATTCCACCAGTTGAAATCGATCCTTGCAGGATTCGTGGAAAAATAGGCGCAGGCTGTTCCTTATACGATCATCGACGCCTAAGGCTGCGACGCGAACGGGTGGAGCCTCTATGGTTGTTTCAGTTGCCTGCATCAAAGTACTTATCTGGAATCGAAGACGAAGACGACTTGGCCGCGGAGATTACCCGTCGTTTCAGATAGGCAATATTTTGCGTCACAAATCGATGAATGAACAGGGCCAAGTGAGGCTGGGGCTGTATTTTGGACGGTTATTAGCGCGTGATTTTACAATCGTTTCCTCTTCCCGGAACCTGCTTCCTCAAAAGCAACCCGGTTAGGAAGAAGATGCTTTTGCCATAACCCGTTCCACGGTATCAACGATAGCTTGGGTTTGCGGATCGATCTCGATGTTGATCCGGTCCCCGGGTTTGCGACTGCCTATGTTGGTGCGAACCAGGGTTTCGGGGATCAGGTTGACCTCGAATTCGTTGCCGGATACCTCACCGATGGTCAGGCTGATACCGTCGATGCCGATGTATCCCTTGGTAAAGAGGTATTTCCTCCACACATCTGGCAGTCTGAAACGAACCTGATGATTGTTTTCTGTTGCAACCACATTGACCACAATCGCTGTACAGAGGATATGGCCGGACATTTGATGGCCGCCGATCTCATCCCCGAAGCGGGCGGCCCGTTCCACATTCACCCGGTCGCCGGTTTTCACCTCGCCGAGATTGGTAACCCGCAGGGTCTCCTGCATCAGGTCGAAACTGACCCGATCATCCTCGATTCCGGTAACCGTCAGACAACAACCGTTGTGAGCTACGGAGGCGCCGGGTTCCAGCCCATCCAGAAGTTTGCCTTGCAGAAGGACCTTGTGGGTGCGAAAGTCACTTTTTTCGATGATCTCGACGACCTCTACCGTGCCTTGAACGATACCCGTGAACATTGCTGGCCTCCTGATTAATTACCGCACGGGAGGCGCGTAGAGCAGGCCGCCATTTTGCCAGGTTGAATTGAAACCACGTTTCATTTTAAGCGGAGTCTGTTTTCCCAGATTGCGCTCGAAAACCTCACCGTAATTTCCGACCTTGCGGATGATTTGATAGGACCAGTCGTTTTCCAGACCTAGAGATTTGCCGGAAGCGCCCGTCTTGCCCAGCAGACGCAGAACCTCGGGGGTGTGCGCGATCTCCAGAACGCGGTCGACGTTGTTGGAGCTGACCCCCATCTCCTCGGCGTTGATCAGGGTAAACAGCGTCCACTGGACGATGTCGCGCCAGTTATCGTCACCTTCACGCACCACCGGGCCGAGTGGCTCCTTGGAGATGGGTTCCGGCAGCACCTTATAATCGCCAGGGTTTTTTGTACTGGTGCGCAGGGCATAGAGCTGTGACAGATCGCTGGTGAGGACCTCGCATGTGCCTTGCTCAAAATTCTTCAGTGCATCCACTGAGGTATCAGAGCTCACCAGACGAAGTTTCATCTGATGCCTGATGAAATACTCTTTTACGTTGGCTTCACTTGTGGTGTCACCGATGACGCAGATGCTGCTTCCATTCAGGGCGAGGGCGCTGCGTACTTTCATATCCTTGCGAACCATGAAACCCTGACCATCAAAATAGTAGATGCCGGCAAAGTCGAGACCCGTGCCGAGATCACGGCTCATGGTCCAGGTGACGTTGTGTGCCAGTAGATCGATGCTGCCGTTCTGCAATGCCTGCAGGCGTGTTTTGGTTGTGTGGGGAATGAATTCAACTTTTTCGGCATCGCCGAAGACCGCAGCTGCCACTGCGCGACAGAAATCGGCGTCCATGCCTTCCCAGCGACCTGCACTACTCTTCAGGGCAAATCCAGGCAAGCCAGTGTTGACACCGCAGCGTAGTGTTCCGTGTTTTTTGACGGTTTCGAGCGTACTCGCAAGTGTGGTTGTGCTGACTGCTGCCAACAGGAGCCCGGTCAGTATCCATCGCATGATTCTATTACTGTTCATGGTGTTCTCGTTTGATTGGCTCATGTGCCGGTTTTTGGGGTGCGTTGACCCCAGCGTTGCATAAAAACAGGCCAGCAATGACTACGCTGCCTTCTCGATTTCATCCAGGTAATGCAATAACTCGTTTTGC
>JAMJIN010000076.1:0-16758 GCA_036784775.1 Chromatiales bacterium
GGATGTGACGTTCTGACGGAGGATGTATCGACGCAGCGAGGCGGCCTTCGCCATCTATGCGCGGTTTTACTCAGCCGCTAACAGTCAGTCCGTCGGCACAGGTGACGGCGACAACGGCTTCCGGTTCACCAAGCAGGAGTAGTTGCTCAAGATTTTCGCACCGGGTCTGACCCATTCGGGTCCAGCGTTTGAGAAAAAGCGGGTAGCCACCGGGTGATCCCGTCGCATGACCGGAAAGTAGTTCCCGCACCCGGCCAAGATATTGGTCGTCACGGCAGTTGGGATTGAGCTGAATCCTGGCCTCACCCTTGTCGGAAAGACCGTATAGCGTCATTGAAGACTCATTGATTCTGATGGCGCGGGGTTTAGTGGCAAGCAGCACATTCAGACGCAGCGCGTCTTCATTGGATAGATCCATCAGAAGGTGGCTCCGGGAGTGGTTGGGTGCTTTTATCCTGTTAAAGGGGACGGGCGGTTTTGGCCTGGGCAGTACTGCTGTTCAATGAATGGAGAATCACTCCCCTTGATCGGTGTTCTCAGCTACAGGAGGAACGTAATTGGCGTCTTTCGGATTGATGAAGATGAATTGCTTCTCGCCATCTTCAGTCTCCACGTAATCCAGGGTCGTTTCATTTAGCATCGGTACATATTCGGGTTCCATAACCAAGTCGATGCCCTCTGAGATAAAGGTTATATCGTCATCCTTCACCTCGTCGAATCCCATCAGATAGTCAAATGCCCCATCTTCCTTTTTACGAGTTGCAAAACGTAGCACCATACCCTCTGTTCCGCCCTGCTCTGCTGCCTGGGCAATCTGTTCAGCAGCCCTTTTGGTCAATTTAAACATCTTTATTACTACCTTGATTTCCCATTTTCAGTGCTTTTATTGCCCTGACATGCGACAAAAAGCGCTCTACCCAATGACATCCACCCACATTTCGCATGTGCGTGTAGTTAGCAAGCAGGTTTTTGTAGATATAGCCGTCATGCCTGCTGTCGATTCCTGTGCCTCGGACCACTTTATAGGCAAAGTCGCTACTTTCAGCATCCAACCCTTCGAGAGCCGAGTAGTGGAACTCATGAGCGTTGATGATGCCATCGCCATTTTTTTCCGCGACTTCAGCCCAGCGGGAGTTGCCTGATTCCGTGAGACGGACGTAGCCCCGACCTTGTGGTCTTTCATGCATGACCGCATCAGCAGGAATTATACCTACCATTCTACATTTTTTGCCTTGCCAGGTCAGGCTTCTGCAAAGGTACATCAACCCTCCACATTCTGCGTAAACCGCTCCATCCTGCTCGATATAGTCTCTGATTGCCTCTCGGATAGAAGTATTTGCCTCAAGCGCGTCCATCGACGTCTCGGGAAATCCCCCACCGATAAAGAGCCCATCGACCTCAGGCAGTCGTTCATCGTTCAGGGTGTCGAAAGGAACCAGTTCGGCCCCATGACGCCGTAATGCCTCAAGGTCATCAGGGTAGTAGAACCCAAAGGCCATATCTTTCGGGTAACCTATTCGCAATGTTCCATCTTGACGTGAAGTCTCCTCCACAGCCGCTAAACGGGGAACACTGCGGGCTTCTCCGGCAATCTCTATCAGCCTGTCGAGATCGACACAGTCGGTTACCGTCTTTGCCAGATAGTCGATAATCTCCTCTGCCTGCGAGCGCTCATTATTCGGCACCAACCCCAAATGCCGCTCATCAATTCCCAGTGACGGATCATTGGCGACAGCCCCCAGAACGGGAATGTCAGTATAGTGCTCTACGACATTTACCAACTTCGATTCGTGGCGACTGCCACCGACTTGATTGAGGATGACACCTGAGATAGAGATGTTTTGGGCAAAAGCCTGGTATCCCAGCAGCAGCGGAGCAATTCCGCGGGTCATGCCTTTTGTATTGATTACCAGAACAACGGGGACATCCAACAGGGCTGCCAGAGCGGCATTGCTGTTGCTGCCTTCAATATCCAAGCCATCATAGAGTCCCTTGTTACCCTCGATGAGGCCAATATCTGCTCCCTGCATTCGACGACGATAGAGCGCTTCGATCTCTTTCTGATGCATGGTGTAGAAATCTAGATTGTAACAGCCGCGCCCAGTTGCTGAGTGCAACCAAAGCGGGTCAATGTAGTCGGGGCCTTTTTTGAAGGACTGGACCGTCAGGCCACGACTGGCAAGAGCACGCCCCAATCCAATAGAGAGGGTGGTCTTCCCGGAGGACTTATGTGCAGCAGAGATATAGATAGAGGCCACAAGCTTTTTCTTTTGTGCAAAAAAAATACCCACCGTCAGCACATGCTGACGGTGGGTATTCTTATTGTCTTAATGCCAGATTACAAGCTGTAATCAGGTGCTCTCCCCTGGATCTTCCAGGGTTTCCGGGAACACCTTAAACATACGAGCGCCTACAGCGACCATTGTCATAGCGATAGCAATGCCGCCAATACCCAGTAGCATTTCCGGAAAGCTGGGCGCATAGGCGTTCACTGTCCCATCATAGAAGCTGCTCTCAAGCACTTCCTTACCCGGAAAAACAGACATCGGGAAGGCCTGTCCACCTATTACGATCACGTAGATCTGGAAGAAACCGCCGATCAAAACCATCACTGATGCTGCGGCAATTGCCCAGCGTGCTTTATCAAACGCCGGAGAGTAGATCAGGAACAGCGGAATAACACCGCCAATCAACACCTGACCAATCCAGAACATTGCGGTATACACCCCGCCATTGAGCAGAATAAAACTCTCGACGCCGTGGTGCTGAGTCACATACAGATTGGTGAGGTTGAAGACCAGTGCAAAGTAGAGCACCGCACCGACAAATACCCCCAACAAGTTCTTCAGGCGAGCCAGACGCAAATCACCCAATTCACGATCACCCCACATATAGGCGGCAATCAGCGTAATGATGAAGAATGCCAGTCCGTAGCTGAAGGACATGATAATAAACATCGGTGCCATAATTGCAGCATCATAGGCCTCACGGGCAACCAGGAAACCAAAGATGGAGCCGGTACCGGTGGTCAGTGCAAGACGCCAGAAGAATGCTGCAAAGCCAAGTGGACGATAGTACTGATTGGCCTTTCTGTCCATCATGGACCAAAGATAGAGGCCTACGATAGCGAAGAAACCGGAATAGAGGATAATGTTCCAGGCGAAGATCGATTTGAAATTGTAGTAGGTCATGGCAATGATCAGACGATCAGGCCGCCCTAGATCCAGCAGCAGCACTACCAAGCCCCCTGCCAGTAAACCAATCGCCAACAGACTCGAAAAACGTCCGAGGGGCTTGTACATCGGCCCGCCGAACACCGAGCCAATCGACGCCACATTCAAAGCGCCGGACGCAGCAACAATCAGGAAGATTGCAAAGACATGCGGTAACCCCCAGACAATCTGGTTGGACATCCCGGTCACCCAGTGACCATTATGCTCCATGTAGAATGCCGCCCCAAGTGCAATAGCAACGATTGCACCGAGTAACGCCAACCCTGCCCAGTAGCGGACCGGTGTTCCGCAGTAGAGCTCACGATAATACATCTTACTCATGTTCTATATGCCCCCTGCTATCACAGATTCGAATACCGAACACCGGTATTCAGTTTGAGATCTGCCCGAATCTGCCGACTATTCTGTGATTTAAGTGCTTGACTGATTTCGCTATCTGGATCTTTCATATCGCCAAAGACAATCGCCCCATGCCCAGTGCTGCGGCAGGCCTCCTGGCAGGCAGTCATCGTCTCACCACGATCAATACGGTGTACACACATCGTGCAGCCCTCAACACACCCCTTACCTCGAGGGGCGTTAACGGATTGGTCCTCAAGGTCTTCATGCACGAAGGAACGCGCCTTGTAGGGGCAAGCCATCATGCAGTAGCGGCAGCCGATACAGATATGGCGATCCACCAACACAATTCCATCTGTACGCTTGAAAGATGCCCCTGTTGGGCAGACATCAACACAAGGTGGATGTTCACAATGCTGGCACATCATCACCAGGCGATTGATATGCCCGGTACTGTTATCCTTCAGTTTGACGGCACGAATCCACTGTGCATCAGTCATCGGCCTGTCGTGTCCTGTCAGGCCGTGCTCACTGTTACAGGCATCAACGCAGGCACTGCAACCTTCCGCACATTTGTTTGCGTCAATCAACATCCCCCAGCGATGCTTGGCGGACGCACCCTGAGTCTCAGGATCAGCGCCGGCCACTGTATGCAGGAGTACACCTGGAGCGACGACAACCGCTCCAGCCGCTGCAACTGTCGTTCCGACAAACTTGCGGCGGTTCATATCCGGCTGGTCATTTTTAACACTCACGATCAGTCTCTCCGCATATTACCTGGCAGACTCGCTGCCGGCATGGATAACAGGATGCCACTCTTTCAACGATGAGGCGTTGAGGCTCTGGAACTTCATCCGCTCGAGGTCCACTGCTCCAAGGGAACCCTTACCCTGCATAGGTGTCGTCCGGTGACACTGGAAACAGGCTGGACTCACAGCCACATAGGCATGACAAGCCTCGCAGAACTGACCTTCATCAGTCACCGGAACCGCATTGCCATCATTATCTTTGGATGCATGGCATTCAACACAGTCAATAAGACTGAACTTAGCTCCACGAATACCGTCACGCACGGTCTCAACCCGCTGGTGCTTGAGGTAATCCATGTGGTTTCGACGAATATCATTCGTCTCCCCCACACAGCTCTCAATCGAAGCCGCCTTCGAACCCTTGATTACGGCGGTATCACCTGTAGCCTGCAGGCTGGTCACTGCGAAAGCAGCGCCTGCCAACAGGCAGGTGAAACGCCTGATGCTGTTGAAAGAACTTCGCATCACAGCTCCTATTTATTCACCGAGACCCATCTGAATGTAGCCCGTAGGACAGACATCGGTGCAAACGTGGCAGCCAATGCACTTGGAGTAGTCGGTATCTACATAACGACCGGTGGTTGATTCACCACGTTTGACACGGAAGACTGCATCCTGGGGACAGAAAATCACGCAGTTATCGCACTCAAAGCACATGCCACAACTCATGCAACGCTTCGCCTCTGCCTGAACCTGTTCAGTGTTCAGAGGGATCAGCCGCTCTTTGAAGTGGCCAAGCACGTCGTCCGAACTGGGAACTTCTTCATTACGGATATTACGGGGCGTCGGCTCGAAGTGACCCAGAAAGAGTTCGTCGGCGGGGATGATCTCCTGCTTGGAACGATCCTCAAAGTTATGCACTGCATACTTGGCAGAATTGGTGCCGCGCAGGCCACCTTCGGTTTTGTCGAAGTGCTCGGGTTCCATGTGAGCCTCTTTCAGCTTCTCCAGGAGGCTGAAATGGTGAACATCGACCTTCGGACGTTTCCCCTGTTTTTCGTGCTTGAGGAAGTGATCGATACTTTCAGAGGCGATGGAAGCCTGACCAATCGCAGTCGTCAGCAGATGCGGGCGGATGATATCACCAGCCACGAAGTGACCCGGTTTACCTGGAATCTGATAAAGCTTGTCGGAATCAATGAGACCACGACCATTATCGAAATCCTCAAGGCCGGTCATGTCACCACCCTGACCAATCGCTGCTACGATGAGATCCGCTTCGAGAACACGCTCGGTGCCCTCTGTGGGGATGGGCGTCATGCCATCCATGGTGCAGTCGCACACTCTCAGCGCCTTTGCCCGACCGTCTTCACCCTTGATCACTTCCAGGGGCATCACACCGTCGAGGATGGTAACACCCTCTGTCGTCGCATCACTGATCTCATGTTCTGCGGCCATCATCTCAGCTTTAACGAAGAGAGAGGTCAGTGTTACATCAGAACCCTGTGCTGCTGCGGCATTTGCGGCATCGTGAGCCACGAAACCGTCTTTCACAACCAGTTCAGGTCGGTCAGTCGGATTGGTATGTTCGATGTGACCAAGACGACGGGCGACGGACACCACGTCGATAGAGGTATCACCACCACCGATACAGATCACCTTGTCGGCGGTCACTTTCATGCGGCCTTCGTTAAAGGCCTTCAGGAAGGCAACACCGCTAACGCAGTTGGGGGTATCGTCCCAACCGGGAATAGGCAGGCCCCGACCACTCTGACATCCCAGTGCCCAGAGAAGCGCATCATACTCTTTTTCGACATCTGCAACCGCCACGTCTTTACCAACACGTGTCTCCATGCGCAGTTCAACGCCCATGTCGACAATACGCTGAAGTTCAGCACCCAGCTTGTCACGGGGAATACGATAGCCGGGGATGCCATAGCGCATCATACCGCCAAGTTCCTTGTTCTCGTCGAACAGGGTGACGGCATGGCCCATGCGGCGCAACTGGAAGGCTGCGGCCATACCGGCAGGACCACCACCAATGACCGCTACCTTCTTACCGGTATCTTCACCAGCGGTAAACGAGTAACCCTGCTCAATGGCATTGTCGCCGATGAACTGCTCAACTGAGTTGATGCCGACGAAGTCTTCAACCTCGTTACGGTTACAGCCATCCTGACAAGGCGCAGGGCAGACACGTCCCATCATTGAAGGAAAAGGATTGGAGCCGGTGGCACGCTCGAACGCATACTGTTGCCACTCTTCACCCTCTACAGGTTTCTCCTGTTCACGAACGATCGCCAACCAACCACGGATATCGTGTCCGGAAGGGCAGCTGCCCTGGCACGGTGGGGTGCGATGGATATAGGTAGGACACTTATGGGAGGTATCCTGAACAAAAATCAGGTCTGTCCAGTCATCCCACTGATCGTCACCCTCTTCATACCGACGCCAGGTGATATCTTTTTTCATCTCTTCACTAGGAGTAGCCATTTTTGTCTCCTTAACCTATATCTAATTTTTCGAATCGCCGGTCAGCATCACAACTTACCGGTTAATATTTAACCGCTAGTCTAAACTTTAATCGTCGTCATCTTCGCCATAACCGGGAGCTTCTTCCGGCGGCGTTTTTCTGTTCAGCACGATGGCATCACTTACCAACTGGTGAACACTGACAATCTGATACATGTCCATGCCGTAGTAGGGCAGAACCTTGGTAAACTGACTCTTACAGATGGCGCAGATCGCCGCCATGTGGGTAACACCTTTCTCGTTCATGACGTTCTGAAGCGCAGTCATGCGGGGCAGTGCGCCCTTGACCCGAATTTCCATCAGGTCATCAGTCAGCAGACCGCCACCACCACCGCAGCAGAAGGTCCGTTCGTGGATCGTATCCCACTCCATGTCATAGAAATTGTTGCAAACCGCCTTGATGACATTACGTGGAATATCGAACTGGCCACCCGGGGTGTCCCCCATGCGGGTGGCACGCGCTATATTGCAGGAGTCGTGGAACGTGAGCGTCTTGTCATCGTTCTCGGACTTATCCAGCTCCAGGGTACCCTGCTGGATCTCATTCCAGGTAAATTCGCAGATATGCTGCGGCACCGGGTAGTCAGGATCCAGGAAGTCGAAGGGGCCGGCCAAGGTGTTCAGGAAGCTATAGGCCACGCGCCAGGCGTGTCCACACTCGCCAAACACGATGCGTTTGACACCCAGTTCCAGTGCAGCCTCGCGTACCCGCAGGGAGATGCGTCGCATGTTTTCGTAGGAACCGATAAACATGCCGAAGTTGGCCGCCTCAGACGCTGTGGTACTCAGAGTCCAACTAACGCCCGCTTCGTGAAATACCTTTCCGTAACCGATCAGGCCGTCTACATGGGGCTCTGCGAAGAAATCGGCAGAGGGGGTAACCAGCAGGATATCCGCGCCCTTGACATTCAGGGGAAATTTGACGGCGACTCCATCCTCATCGTAAACATCCTCTTCCAGACCTTCGAGAGTATCAGCCAACGCAGGACCCGGCAGGCCCAGATTATTGCCGATCTTGTATACCTTGGCGATGATCTCGTTACAGTATTTCTGTCCAATACCCACGCTCGCCAGAATCTCACGGGCAGCCATGGAGATCTCTGCGGTATCGATGCCATAGGGACAAAAAACCGAGCAACGACGGCACTGTGAGCACTGATGGAAATAGCTATACCAGTCGTCGAGCACCTCTTCCGTCAGATCTTCTGCACCAACCAGTTTTGGGAAGTATTTACCCGCAAAGGTAAAGTAGCGACGATAGACCTTTCGCAACAGATCCTGGCGCCCGACGGGCATATTCTTGGGATCCTTGGTGCCCAGAAAGTAGTGACACTTATCTGTGCAGGAACCACATTTTACACAGGAGTCAAGATAGACCCGAAACGAGCGGTAGCGACTCAGCAGGTCACCCATCTTCTCGATGGCTCTATCATGCCAGTCGTCTACCTTTTCACCCGGAAAACCCAGTGGTTCCTGGTGCTCAGGTTTGGCCACAAAGCACGTAGTGTGCGCCATAGCCCCTTCTTCGATATTCGGAACATCAACAAATTCTGAAAGTTCCGGTGTGTCAAATTTCGCCTTAGCCATCTGCAGCCCTCTTAGGCCAAGTTGATATTCTTAGGATTCTTCAAGCTTTTTCGCCCAAGGAGCCAAGTGTCGTTTCTCACGTGGATTATCGACCTGGTTTCTGGACGGACTGAAGAATATGCCTGGGATATGCAGCAATTTGCTGAAGGGCAAAATGATCATCAGCACAACGACAAGTGTCAGATGCATGATCAGCGCAAAATCCATCGGCAGTTCGCCACCACTGAAGGTAAACAGTCCGCCGAAGAACTGTTTGACCATAACGATGTCAGTGTGGACAAGGAACTTCATCATCAGGCCGCTAGAGCCGATGAAGATGAGCAGTAGCAACATCAGGTAATCTGAAGGTGCTGAAATATAACGTACCCGATCAACGAAAATACGACGCAGGAAGAGACCGCCGAGTCCGGCAACCATGGCAAATCCTGCATAGATACCAAAAGGCTGGATCAGTGCGATCGGAAGCGGAACGGGATCGACAAAATAACGGACATGCCGCGCCAGCACCACAAACAACCCCATGTGGAACATCCAGGAAAAGATCCAGGTCCACTTGGTGCTTTTGAAAAGGCTTTCAAAGAAAACCACTTCACGGAACATACGCATTACCACACCGGTCTGAGTCACAGGGGCCGGGGTGGTGGGAATCTTTAATGGTGCAGGTGTCTTGGCGTACTGCACAATTTTACGTGCCAGACCAAGTACCAGAACGATGGTCGCTACGATAAACAGCAACGCGTAGACTGTTGACATGTTCCTGCGTTCCTCAGAAGGATTAAATGACCGGGAGGAAAAAACTCCTCCCGGACTTCAGCTACTGCTTAGATGCAGCCAGTAGGCTTGGGCAGACCGGCGAAGCGGCAAGCCTGCTTACCAGGACCGTAAGGGAACAGACCGTACAGGTACTTGCTGTTACCCTTCTCTTTGCCCAGTTTCTTACCAACAGCCTTGGTCAGAACGCGGACAGCAGGAGCGATCTGATACTCTTCGTAATACTCACGCAGGAAGTTGATGATATCCCAGTGCTCATCAGTCAGCTCAAGGTCATCTTCCTTCGCCATCTCTTCTGCAACTACGGGCTCCCAATCAGCCAGAGTTACCAGGTAACCCTCTTCATCAGTCTCAAAAACTTTACCGTTAGCTTCGATAGCCATAGTATTTCTCCAATCAGAGTTAAATTATTTGGTTGGGATTTATCAAACCCAGGCCGAAACTTTATCGTTTTCGACAGCCAGGCTGACAAAACCCGCGTAATCCACAACTTCAATGCCTTCAGCAAGCTTCTCTTCCGAGATACCGCGGGCTTTCAGGTCAGGGCCTAGGGCATAAAACTTGACACCCGATGCTGCAGCCACCTTCTCAGCAACGGCGTTCCCCTTCATTGCCCCATAAACGCCATCTTCATACATCAGAACAGCGCTACCCTCTTTTGCATAACCCAGGCAATCTGCCAGTGAGTTCTTCTCAAAAGGGGATTTGTTAACAGTATGCAAAGTACTCATTCGATCTCTCCGCCTTTAGAAGCTGTAGACAATATCCTGGTCATCCAGGACATCCGCCAATTCAGCGCGACTGACGAGACGGATGGAATCCTTCTCTGCCCAATCGTCATCTTCGTCTTCCCAGGTGAGAGGCATCAGGTCATCAAGCGTCAGACCCCGCTCTTCCAGAGACTCTTTCTCCACATAGAGCTTGGTAACATCATAATCACCCAGCGCCTTGTAAGTGGTGGAGAAGTTCTTCATATCGGACTCAGAGGTATCCTGACCTTCGAGCAGCTGATAGACCCCATCCCCGATAAACGCCAGACTGACATCCTGATCGAATGCAGCACCGATCAGCACAACCTCCAGTGACTCCCACGCATAGATAGTGCCATAGGGGGCACGGCGGTTGAGATACATGAATTTCTTGATAGTTTCAGACATCGTTCAACCTCTAACCTCAATCACCGAAAACCATGAGACGTTCGGACTGTATACCCGCCTCGATCAACTGACCAAGACCGGAGATCCGGAATCCGTCAGCGATATTCTGGGCATCTTTACCGTTACGCTGCATCTCGCCCTCGTCCACGATACCGCGGCGCTGTGCGGCTGCCACACAGACAACCATATCGAGATCGTGTGCCTTACCCAGTTCAGACCAGCGGTTGACGATATTCCTGTCATCCTGGGGAGGTGTCGTCAGATTGGTGCCGTTGTTCACGCCATCATGATAGAAGAAGACACGCATGATCTCGTGCCCTGCATCCAACGCGGCTTTGGCGAACTGGTAGGCCGAATCAGTCGCTTGATGCTGATAGGGCCCTTCGTTTACCTGAATCGCAAATTTCATCAGTTATAACCTTCCTGTTGAAAGACTAGAGCTTCGATCCGAATCAGAAGCGGATATGAGCAGAAGCGTTCAGGTTGGCACGACCGCCACGCCAGTTATCGATGTGATACTTGGTGAAAGGCAGTCCGGTCTTCTCGAAGAAGCTCGGCCATCCGATACGTTCCGCCCACTCGCCCATGCGCTCGTAGTCTCTTGCATCTTCCTTATAGGCAAAGAGGATCTGCTTGACGACCTTGGAGACCTCAGGCCAGCGCGGAGGATTGTTCGGAATACCTGATGCAACCAGCTTGTGGAAGGTAGGCTTGGAGCGTGCGTTGGAGTGCTTGCCACCGACCCAGACAGCAAAGTTGGAGTGCTCCGGATCGTTGATCTGCATGGGGGGACATGGCGGAAAGCATGCGCCGCAGCAGATACACTTCTTCTCATCAACTTCGAGAGAAGGTTTGCCGTTAACCATTGCAGGACGAATAGCCGCTACCGGGCAACGAGCAACAACTGTAGGACGCTCACAAACGTTGCCGACCTGAGAGTGATCGATCTTCGGCGGCTTGGTATGCTGAATGTTGATCGCGATATCACCCTGACCGCCGCAGTTGATCTGACAGCAGGAAGAGGTCAGACGAACACGGTTCGGCATCTCTTCATGGGTGAACTCGTCGATGATCTCATCCATCAGCGCTTTAACAGCACCGGATGCGTCAGTACCGGGAATATCGCAGTGCAACCAACCCTGGGTATGGGATACGGTGGAGACGGAGTTACCGGTACCACCAATCGGGTTGCCGTGAGCCGTCAATGCGTCGATCAGCGGCTGAACCTTGGACTCCTCGCTAACCATGAACTCCATGTTGGAGCGAATGGTAAAACGGACATAACCTTCTGCAAAATCATCGGCGATATCCATCAACTCGCGAATCTGATGGATATCCATCTGACGGGATGTGGCCGCACGGACAGTCCAGATCTCATCACCGCTATGAGCCACATGATGCAAAACACCAGGGCGCGGACGATCATGATACTTCCAGTTACCGTAGTTCTTCTTCATTACAGGATGCAAGAACTCCTGTATATCACGTACGCCCATCTCGTCTGGCATGCGAGGTGCTTCAGCCATGCTAACCTCCAAATTTCAATAATCGAATTCTATTCTACGCAATAGCGTTGATGTGTGATTGACATGAAACAAATCACCGGGAAATAAGTCCCAGCGATTTGTTTCATCGCCTTACTTGGCTTTGCGCTCAGCCCACTTGGCAGCTTCCTCATCCCAGTTGTCCATACGAACATAGGGATTGGTGCGAGGCTGGGAGACCATGTTTGGATCGACTTCCAGACCAAGACCCTCAAGGTAGTTAACCAGACCGATGCGCTCGATCATCTCACCGGTACGCTCGTGCTCAAGCGCATTTTCAGCAAAGAAATCAAGAATTTCAGTACCCAGCTCTTCAAGCCACTCGTAATCTTCGTCGCTCTTCATCTCGTGGAAAGGAACGATTACGGTACCCAGAAGGTCACCGATTTTAAGAGTACGCTTGCCACCGACCAGAATGGTTACGCCTTTATCATCTCCAGGGGAGAGAGCTTTGTTCATCACGTTCAGGCAGTGCATGCAGCGAACACAGCCTGGGTTGTCTACTGCCAGGGTGTCGTCATCATTCAGTGAGAGCGCCTGGGTCGGGCAACGCGTAATTACGTTATCGACAACGTATTTGCGTCCCTTGGCTTCAACGAAAGCCTTGACCTCAGCCTGGTCGACCTTCATATCGTCACGCCAGGTGCCGATAATGGCAACGTCGGCGCGCTGAATGGAGTTCATACAGTCATTCGGGCAGCCTGAAACCTTGTATTTCAGTTTGTAAGGCAATGCGGGACGATGCATATCGTCCAGCGCATTGTTTACCAGGGAGCGCATCGCACGCGCTTCATCGAGGTTTGACTGCTCACAACGTGCAGCGCCAACACATGACATGGAAGTACGTACCGCAGGACCCGCGCCACCCATGTCGAAACCATACTCATTGATCTCGTCAAAGAAGGGCTGAACGTTCTCAGAATTACATCCCTGGAACATGATGTCGCCGGACTGGCCGATACCACAGATCAGACCCGAGCCATATTTTTCCCACATGTCACAGAAATCACGCAGTGTCTTGGTGTCGAAGTGAGCGCCTGGAGGCGGCATGATGCGAATGGTGTGAAACTCAGCCGCATCAGGAAATTTAGGGGTTCCATCTTCGTTCTTCAGTTCGGTAAAGCGCGGGATAACACCACCACCATAACCGATAACACCGACGGTACCGCCCTTCCAGTAGCCCTTCTTGGTCTCGTAGGAGGTCTCCAATTGACCCAGCAGGTCAACGGCGATGTCGTTATCTTTCGCAAGGCGCTTGATGCCGCTGATAAAGCTCGGCCAGGGGCCGGTCGTCAGCTGATCAAGCATGGGGGTGTCATGCATCTGTTTTGCCATCACTCTTTCTCCCAATGGTCGTTTGTGTAGGGTATTTGGCCGGTTGATATCCTGTTTTAATTAGCCCGGCCATAACACCGTGCGCAGGAACAGCCTCTTCCCCTGCAATACATTACCGATGCAGGTTAAGACCTGCTCCTACTGGCGGCCAATTTTAGGAGTTCCTAATGCAGCACCATATCCTTCCGATGGGGGGGGGAATCTCGCTTTCTTCTATCCCATATGGGATATATATCACCTGCTCCACGCTTTATTACTCACCAATCAGGTCACTAAATATCTAACAATTACAATCGGTAAGAAAATATTATTGAGTTTGCAGACATATAAACGGCCGTAAATCCCAATAAGCTATATCCACATTAATAGAATATGATTGAGTCAACAATCTGGACCGCGCACTACAATTACCTCATGAATAGTTGAGTAATTTACTATGTAATCACGCTCTCCAATTCGTTATAATCTCACCCCTGAAACAATTTTGAGCCAAACGTGATCCAAACAATGCTCTATCTAAGTGAAGTAATGATGCAGAATCCTGACTTCGAGACATTTGAACAGCTTCAGATCGCCGTCAAGGAGCGCTCGAAAACAGAGATGTTTTTCCGCATTGACGTAAAACCACCCTATCCGGATACACCGGAGAACTGGGAAGACCGACTGGAAGCCAGTTTCACCTAACACTTGTTACACAACGAGAAGTACCCGTGAAATATCTCGAATCAGAAACCTTCATCGGTGATGCCGAATGCTCAAATGATGCCGTCAAACCGACCCAGCAGCTTGAAGAGCGTCTCAACAAACTGCTGGGAGAAGTCAGCGCCCTCCCAAACGATGTCTCTGTCGAACAACGCCTCAAGCCCATCTTTGAGAGCGGTTATATCATGCTCGATCTTGACCGCCTGGATGAAGCCTGGGAGATAACCCGTCCCACACTTGACCAAGCCATATCAGCCGGGTTGTGGCTGCAGGCGGTCGAAGCCTGCGACATTCTCTATCAGACCGGCAAAAACGACTCCCTCGGAGCGCTGGCCCACGGTATCTGGCTTGGAGTCACCTTCCCCATAGAGCCGGGATTGAGTGTCGCCATGCTGCAGCACCTGGTCGACGAAACACCGGATAATTCCGACGGTGCGGCTGTCGCCGCAGCCACTGCCGGCTATATCGCAGACATGCGTGCCGAGGGGCCGGATCGGCAGGAATTGAAGTTTTTCACCAACCAATTGATGGGGCAGGTCGCCCGCCGCCACAGCCAGGTCGAGGAGCAGGAGATCTTCGACTTCTGGGTGGAGCGCATGGAACTGGATGACCCCTCCAAGTTTTTACCCCGACTGGCCCAGGTGCTGGACATCGTCAACGAGAACGGTTGGTGGTTCGATCGCGATGAACTGAGAGACAGAATCCCGGCGGACCATTAATCTGTGAGAGGGGCCTAAGTATGTACTGGCAAGAGGAAATTGATGAAACGGTCTATGTCGTTCCCGACGACATAATGGACCTTGCCTACCAGATAAAATGCCGGGCTCTGCCGGTCGACCATGCGTGGCCGCTGGCTGCAGCGATACATCAGGCACTGCCCTGGTTTGCAGAAGAGCCGCAGGCTGGATTGCACCTCATCTATGGCGCCGACTCCGGCAATGGCTGGGAACGTCCCCGTGATGCCGCTGATACCCTCTATCTCTCACGCCGCACCCGCCTAGTCCTGCGTCTGCCCAAACACCGCCTAGCCGACGCCGAGACCCTCACAGGTCGGACACTGGATGTAGCGGACAATCCACTGGAGATCGGCAAGGGCACACCCCGGCTGCTCAGCAAGACCACCACCCTCTACTCCCGCTTCGTCGTGGATGAAACGGATGGCGACGAGGATCAGTTTATTTCAGAAGCAGTCGAAGGCCTGCACACCCTCGATCTGCACTTCAAGAAAGTACTCAGCGGCAGGCGCTTCGCCTTCTTCACCCCGGAGGGTGAGATTTTGACTCGCAGTTTGATGGTGGCCGGTCTGCCCCTGGATGATGCGGTGAAGTTACAGGAGAACGGTCTCGGTACCCTCCGAAATCGCGGATTCGGCTTGTTCGTTCCCCAAAAGTCTGTTTAATATATAGCGTTTTAATGATTTTCTTGATTGGCGGGTGTATGCAAATCATCCGTCACAAATGCACACGAAGGAGAAATCAATGTCGTACGAAGTAAATGGTGCAACCGTCGAGGCCGACGATCATGGTTACCTGGTCAATTCAGCCGACTGGAATGAGGATGTCGCCAAAGCCATCGCCGCTGCCGAAGGTATTGAGCTGTCCGAGAAGGGTTGGGATATCGTCAACTACCTGCGTGACGAGTACCTCAACAACAACGGTAACCAGCCCAATGAACGCAACATGGTCAAGCACTTCAAGAAAGTCTGGACCGATCTCCCAAAGGTAGACGCCAAGACACTCTACGTTGAGTTCCCCACCGGCCCCGCAAAACAGGGTGGAAAAATCGCCGGCACACCTGAGACCAAACGTAAGGGCGGTTATTGATCTTAAGGCGAAAGGTGGCCGTGCCAATGGATGGGCCGAACACTGGCATTTCTGCCGTTGGTGGCTGAAGTACCTTAGGCCGGTTCAAGCGTAGCGGAACCGGCAACCTATATCGCTCTGCCAAAGCCTGGATGCCCGATCCGCTACGCTTGATCGGGCCTACAAGCCTTAGCCTTTAGCCTCCAAAATCGCCTCCATATCCCCCTCCCGAACAGGAAAAGTGCAAACACCAAACAGCGGATAGCGCTGCTGCACTTTATCGAGCCGGTATTGGTGGTTGGGATCGTATAGGACGATGACCCGGCTCTCAGGACTGTATTTCTGCAGGGTCGCCATTAGTGACTCGATATTACTCATCCTGTCACGAAATTCTGCATCAAAGTTGAATTCAGTCACCACCACCTCAGGCGTGTGTGTTTTCAGCCAGGCCTGTGCCTTTCGCACCGAATTGACCATCTCCACCTGATAGCCGTGGCGTTGATAGAGCGGCGTGAAATTGGGGTAACCGCCAAACTCCACCACCGCAAGTAATTCCCGATCTTTCATGTGCTTGATTTTGTCCTCTTGCGAAACGAAGATTTACGATAAATTTTAACTGTTAGGACGAGATTGTTCATGCTGCTGAATCTGATTATTGGTGAATATTCCATGGATATGGAAATCCAGGAGAACTACCTGGAGACGATGACCGACTCCTTCGACAAAATGGATCAGGACATGAGTCAGGGTGTGCAGCTCGGTCAACAGTGGGTCGGCGATCCCACTCAACTTCAGCGTTGCCAGGTCGTAGTGGACAAACTGCTGTCTGCGATTGAAAACCACAATGAAACCCTGGCGATGTTGACGGGGTGTAGATGGCGGTAAAAACCCGAACATAATTGGCGAACAGCGGTAACCGGATGAAATAGCTGCAAATAGCGAGTCAGAAGAAACAGCCAGCGACAAAGAGTGACATCGAGAAAGAAATCGGGAAGATGTAGGGAGCC
>JAMJIN010000430.1:0-1515 GCA_036784775.1 Chromatiales bacterium
GGTCGTTGAACAGGTAGAGCAAGGTCAGACCGGGTACGCTGATCCCTTGCTTGAACATGTCGATCCCGCGCTGCTCATAGAAATCGAACTGTCTGCGTATGGCTTGCAAAAAAGGCACTACGTCTCTGTTGTTGTACCAGACGAGAAAGTCTCGTAAAGTCGTCATGCCATTATCGCGCCACGCCTTCTCGCAACTAGCGTAATCGTCATCGGAAATACCTTCGTTCTTCAGTCGACTGTAGAAGGCCTCTTTCGGTGGAAGCATTGTGTCGTCGAGCCTCTCCAAACAGTCCATGTACTCGTACGGGAAATGACCTTTTGCGACCTCGCATCCGTACGCTTTCAGGTATTTATCGTAGCTGAACCCCGGGGCAATGTAATTCGTCATGTCTAGGAATTTCAGTTGATTCGACGATAGGCACATGAACGTGTTGTTTCGTTTGATGACGAAAAAGGATCCGATACCGTCTTCTTCTTCCGATTTTTCCCTCGGACCAAAACCTTCTGCGCATTCTTCCGTTGTTTCGGTGATGAAGTGGGGAATCAGAAACTTTTTTATGGCGTTGAGATCGTACTTCCCCGAATTGAACCCGATCACGGGTAATTGATGTAGCCACCCGTACAGTTGTCCCATCAGCGTTTTGTAGGGATTTTTTGGTCGCGACTCCTTATCGTTGGCGTCATCTTCCCCAGATGATCGTGCGGCATGCTCTCGTTCGTCCCAGTCGGTTATCGCCTCGGCAAGTTGTTCCAACACATCCTCATAAGAATCTTTTAGATCTTCGTACGCTGCATCGCTCATTGCTCGTAGGATGTTCATCATGTCGGCCACCAACTTGTCAGGATTTCCATCTGTGACGAGACATTGCACTTGCTCGTGTCCGGGCACGTTCGACGCCACGCTGACGCTCAACGGGACGTGACGTGCTATCCAGTGGACTTTGTCACTATCCGACGGAAGTTGTGCGGTGTCGAAATAACACTCAAAGTCAAAAGTGGCACGGTACGGATAGTAGCGCAATGATTCGGGGACTCGAATGTTCTCATCATCCAGACGTTCGAATACCGAGGGGGTGGAGTGGTAGACACCTCCCGGATACACTTGACGTACACCCCCCTCACATGTGCGTTCGTGTCTGTGCAGTTTATATGCATCTTTCCATAGACAGTCGCCACACTTTCGACACCGATACGAGTGACAGTACATGTGCTCGTCTTGGATATAGGAAAAGTGTGTGTCGTGCAAGTTGACGTTCAACGTCTCGGGGTAGTGACACAACGATCTTCTGACGAGTTCGGCAGTCGTCTTTCCATCATTTTCCGACTTTACAAGCTTGTACACGCACACGTTCGTTCTGAACATGATTTCTACCCGATAGAGGTCATCGAGTGTGACCCCTGTAAAGTCTTGCATGGGTACCCCGTCATCGCGATCGTACATCTCGTACAACATCTTCACTGCCGGTTCCAACCGACGCACGTCGCATCCTCGATGCAGGGCCAGACAGCGGAAGA
>JAMJIN010000298.1:0-2667 GCA_036784775.1 Chromatiales bacterium
ACTGTCGAGGTCGATACACCCGGTACCACACCTTCTCAACGGCTCCCTACATCTTCCCGATTTCTTTCTCGATGTCACTCTTTGTCGCTGGCTGTTTCTTCTGACTCGCTATTTGCAGCTATTTCATCCGGTTACCGCTGTTCGCCAATTATGTTCGGGTTTTTACCGCCATCTACAAGCTGCCAGGCGCCGGTCTCCAGGACGCACTTCCCGCACAACGACAACGCTGCACCTAACCTTGTCATATTCCGCCAGAACCGACTCTATCTCCCCTAATTCGATACGAAATCCCCTCACCTTCACTTGGTTATCGAGACGATTTAGATACTCCAGCTCGCCATCCACTGTAAAATGCACCAAGTCACCAGTGCGGTACATCCTCACCCCACCTCTGGAAAATGGATCTTCCACGAAACGTTCTTCAGTGAGTTCCGGCCGTCCCAGATATCCCTGAGTGACACCCAGTCCACCGATGTACAGCTCCCCGTGAACACCGACCGGCACCGGCTGTTGGTATTGATCAAGCACATAGAGCCTCGTATTGTCAATGGGACGGCCGATCCTGACGGACTCTTCCTCGCTGGTGATGTGGGAACAGGTGGACCAGACCGTGGTCTCCGTAGGTCCATACATGTTCCACACACCTCCAGTGAGGCGAACCAGATCCCGCGCCAAATCCTGAGACAAAGCCTCGCCACCACAGAGAACCTTTAAGCCGGCATCTCCCCGCCAACCTGAATCCACAAGCAGTCGCCAGGTTGCCGGTGTCGCCTGCATCAGGCTAACCCCATGGTCCTGCATAAGATCCTTCAGATCGCGGCCATCCAATGCCTGCTCCCGACTGGCAATCACCACCTTGGCGCCAACGATCAATGGCAGGTAGAGCTCCAGCACAGCGATATCAAAAGAGATAGTGGTCAGAGCCAGCACTACATCGTTCACGTCAATCCCGGGACACTTCGTCATGCTGGTGAGAAAGTTGCTCACCGCTTGATGCTGAACCTGAACCCCTTTGGGACGACCTGTCGAACCCGATGTATAGATAACGTAGGCCAGGTTATCTGCCGTTTCCAGTGACTCTGGCGTATCCGCACACAGCTTCCGGATCAGGTCTTTCTCCGCATCGATAGCCAGAACCTGTGCATTGCAGGCAGGTAGCTTCTCCAACAGAGAACGATGGGTAAGCAGCAGAGACGTGTCCGCATCGTCCAGTATGTAACCGATGCGATCAGCGGGATAGTCGGGGTCAAGGGGCAGATAGGTGCCACCAGCCTTGAGTACCCCGAGCAGCGCAACCAGCATATCGACGGAACGTTCCAGGCAGATTCCCACCAACACATCGGGACCTACTTTCAGAGTTCGCAGATAGTGGGCCAGCTGGTTTGAACGAATATTGAGTTCCCGGTAAGTCAGTTGGCTCTCACCGAAGATCACTGCCACCTCGTCGGGCGCACGTATCACCTGTTGCTCAAATAGATGATGGAAGCCTGCGGAACCGGCCAGCTCCACATCTGTCTCGTTCCAGTCATCTACCAACTGCGTCTTCTCTTCCGGCGAAAGCATCGGCAACGTAGTAATCGCAACGGTTGGATCGGCAACCACAGCCTCCAGCAAACGCTGCAAGTGAGTGGCCATAGCTTGGATAGTGACTTCGTCGTACAGGTCCGGGTTGTATTCGAAATAACCGGCGACTCCATCTGCATCCTCCGCCAGCTCCAAGGTCAGGTCGAAACGAGACATGCCGGCATCCAGGGTGCACCGCTTGACTGCCAACCCTTCCATGTCGATCTCCGGCATTGGCGTATTATGGAAATCAAACATCACCTGAAACAGCGGCGTGTGACTCATATCCACCGGCAGATGCAGCACCTGCACCAGTTTTTCAAATGGGAGTTCTGCATGAGCATAGGCTCCGGTCGCCGTCTCCTTAATCCGCGTCAACAGGGCGTTAAAATCGGGTGCGCCGCCGAGGTCGGTACGCAACACAATATTGTTGACAAACATACCCAACAACGACTCCAACTGTGGATGATCACGGTTGGCGATAGGCGAACCGACGATAATGTCATCCATTCTGGAATAGCGGGAAAGCAGGATATTGAACCCAGCCAGCAGCGTCATATAGAGGGTGCATCCCTGAGTCTGACCCAGTGCCGTCAGACTTTCCGTCAACTCCCGTGACAGTGTTACCGGTATACGTGCGCCCCGGAAAGTCTGATTAGCCAAGTGGGGGCGATCCTGTGGGAGATCTAGAATCGGCAGCTCGTCGGCAAGTCGCTCCTGCCAATAGGTGAGTGAATCGACCAGCACCTCATCACTAAGACGCTCCCGCTGCCACTCTGCAAAATCTGCATATTGTAGTAAAGGTGGCGGCAACACGTCTTCCCGACCCTGGCAGTAACCGTTGTAGAGTGCGTTCAGTTCGCTCATGAAGACACCCAGCGACCAGGAATCGTTGGCGCCTTGATGAATGATGAGCAAAAACAGACTTGATTAGTACGAATGTTCAGCAGTGACTCACGGAATGAGTCACTGGTTGTTGCAAGATGATGCCACGATCCACAATAGGAGAGCGGACATGGCGCAGAATCCAATCCAATTTCAGACAGGCATGAGCTTGAGCGATTTGTTCAAAGACTACGGCACCGAAAGCCAATGTGAAGCGGC
>JAMJIN010000431.1:0-1514 GCA_036784775.1 Chromatiales bacterium
TTCACAAGAAAGCCAAGTTATCGGCTGTAGAACAGCGGTGGGCAGCCGCACTTGCATCGTTTGACTTCGACATTAAGTATCGACCTGGACATTGCAATGCGAACGCAGATGGGTTATCAAGATTACCCGATGTGGTTAATTCAATGGCATCGAACGCTGAAGCTATATTAGCCAATGCGACTGCAACTTCAGTGGTACCTGTAGAGGTACGAGTCACAGCGATGGAACACATCGCTAACACAGAAGAACTGGCAGACGTTGCTGTTACAACACTGCCAGGCATTTCGAACGATGACATGGCTAACCTGCAAGCAAACGACCCTGCTATCGGGCGGTTGAGGTATTTCCGCCAATTGGGAAGAAAACCCACGAGACAAGAGAGAGAGACTGAATCGATGAGTGCCATTCAGTTGATACGGCAATGGGGACGCATTGTCGAGAAGAATGGCGTTTTGTATCGGCGCATTGTTGATACAAGGCTCGGAGAATTGCAATAGTTACTTCTGCCCATTTGTCTCCGCGACCAAGTATTGAGGGAAATGCATGATTGTGCTGGCCATCAAGGAATAGAACGGACGGAACATCTGATTCGAAGCCGGTGTTCTGGGCAACTATGCACAACGATGTCCTGACTTGGACACAGAAGTGTGACCGTTGTGCACTTGCGAAGATACAGCCGCATAAGTTGCGCACTCCTCTCGGACGTCTCATGGCAACGCAGCCATTAGAGGTGGTGGCAATGGACTTCACCGTGTTGGAGCCATCTTCTGACGGCCGGGAAAATGTATTGGTCATCACAGATGTTTTCAGCAAATTTACCATTGCAGTCCCTACTCGCAACCAGAAGGCAGACACAGTGGCGAAAGTGCTCGTCAGTGAATGGTTTCAACGGTACGGTGTGCCGCAGCGACTGCACAGTGACAATGGGCGTAACTTTGAGTCAGCCATCATACGGGAGTTGGCGAAAACTTATGACATCAAACGCTCCCATACTACGCCATATCACCCGGCTGGGAATGGACAATGCGAGCGTTTTAACCGGACGTTACACGATCTGTTGAGAACGTTGAGTTCAGAAAAGAAGCGTCGGTGGGTAGATTACATCTGTGAAGTTGTACAGGCATACAACTTGACACCTCACTCGAGCACCGGTTATGCACCCTATTACCTGATGTTTGGCCGGCAAGGGCGTCAGCCAGTGGACCTCCTACTTGGCACTGGTGATCAGGATGATATTCAAACTGATTGGGTCATTGAACATCAGCGACGCCTGCGTGAAGCTTACTCTCGTGCTCGCACACAACTGGAGAGAGAAGCCGATCAACGTAAGAGTTGTTTCGACCGTACAGCTAACGATATGCCATTGGCTGATGGTGAACGCGTGTATCGTCGAAAGCGTGGCATCCTGGGACGCAACAAGATTCAGGACGCTTGGGACGACACGGTCTACAGAGTGATCTCTCGACAAGGAACAAACGATGTGTACGTGATTACACCGGGAAACGGCGCAGGCG
>JAMJIN010000077.1:0-16738 GCA_036784775.1 Chromatiales bacterium
ACTGTCGAGGTCGATACACCCGGTACCACACCTTCTCAACGGCTCCCTACATCTTCCCGATTTCTTTCTCGATGTCACTCTTTGTCGCTGGCTGTTTCTTCTGACTCGCTATTTGCAGCTATTCCATCCGGTTACCGCTGTTCGCCAATTATGTTCGGGTTTTTACCGCCATCTACACCAGTTGTCATCATGACCGCCTATGGCGCCATGGAGACGGCGATGGAGGCGGTGCGTCTCGATGCATTCGACTACCTGGGAAAACCGGTGGAACTGACCCGCGTCAGGCAGCTGCTGCACCAGATGCTCGAACAGTCCGCCACTGAGCCACCCACCCCTGAAGCCGAAACCGGGCAGCCGGAACCGGAGACTGAGCCCAGACTCGTGGGACAGAGCGCTCCCATGCAGGAGCTTTTCAAGCTGATGGGACTGCTGACCACCAACAACATGACCGTCCTGATCACCGGCGAGAGCGGCGTCGGCAAAGAGTTGGTGGCGCGGGGCATCCACCGGCACAGTAGGCAGTCTGAGGCCCCATTTGTCGCCATCAACTGCGCCGCCATCCCGGAAAACCTGCTGGAGAGTGAACTCTTCGGCCATGAAAAAGGGGCCTTTACCAGCGCCGATGCACGTCGTATCGGGCGGTTTGAAAGCGTCGGTGAGGGCACCCTGTTCCTCGACGAAATTGGCGAACTTCCCCTGCCCCTGCAGGGAAAGTTGCTGCGGGTTCTGCAGGAACGGAGTTTCGAGCGTATCGGCAGCAGCACCTCCATCCCCTTGCGGGCGCGACTGATCACCGCCACCAATCGGGATCTGGCCCAGGAGGTTACAGACAAGTGTTTTCGGGAAGATCTTCTTCATCGCCTCAATCTGGTCACTCTACAGGTTCCGCCGCTACGCAATCGTCAGGAGGATATCGAACTGCTGGCTCGCCACTTCTTAAAACAGGTCGCCGGTGAATTGAGCAAACCACTGTCCGATTTTGAACCCGGCGTCATCAAACGGCTGTGCGCCCATGCCTGGCCTGGCAACGTCAGAGAACTGGAACATGTCATCAAACGCTCCGCGCTGCTCGCCCGGGGCAACAAACTAACCAATCATGACCTCGCACTGGAGAACGGGTCTCCCAAAACAATTCAAGAGACCGGTTCAACCTGTGACGACGCGTTCGACCAGCTGAGCGATACTCTGCGTTTCGCTCTACGCCAACTGGTTGCGGAGAAAACCGAGGGATCTTTTCATACACTGATCAGTTTCGCCGAGGGGGAACTCATTGATGAAGCACTCCGCCTCTGCGACGACAACCAGGTCTCCACAGCCAAACTGCTCGGACTCCACAGAACCACGCTGCGCAACAAAATTCCGTCTCGCGACAATTGAGTGACATCTTACTGCACAGCTGACCAATACCTACAAAATACCAGATAACATATTGATATTTATGGGATTATTATATCCTATGCAGGAAATATACTGTACAATTCATGTACAAAACACACTTTTCTTTCCGCTCCGCAAATACTGTCAATAATCATATTATCCTTTTGTTTTTTAAATAGTTTTTAAGCAATATTGCTTGGCTGTAAATATTGGCCTCATTTTTGCCTGACTATTACTGAAACCAAAAGTCAACGGAAACAGCCGACCACTCCCCTCCGTGTCGGCAGTTGCCATCCGATCCGCCTCTCCCCTTTGGATCGTGATGTACCGGGATGGTAAACTCAGTGTCGTGCCCGCAAGGGCACTCACTTTTTTCAAGACATGGCGAAGGGCGGCTTCAAGTGATGTCATATTGGGTAAAGCAGGCAATCTGCGTCCCGGAATTTCGCTGACACCATCTGTAATTCAAGAATCCCGCCAACAAGCCGATTAGGATTTAAACCAAACAATGTTTCGGACGCTCACAGGGATATGAAAAGAAAAAGTTCCTCCAGGAAAATTGGTATCTGGCTCGCCGGCGCTCGCGGCGATATCGCAACAACCTTGATAGTCGGCACCCTGGCAGTACGAGCCGGACGGGTTTCCAGCAGCGGCATGGTCACCGAGATCCCGCCCATCAACGAGCTCGATTTGGCAGACCTGGACTCACTGGTATTCGGTGGCCTGGATATTATCGAGGACTCCCTGGTGGATACAGCCCGCGTCGTTGCCAGGCGTTCCGGCACCTATACCTACGAGTTGATTGATGCCATCGAATCCGATCTGCAGACCATCGATGCGGATATCGTCTACGAACCCACGGCGCTCTGGGGACCCGATTCACCAGTCGAAACACGCCCCAACATGTCGATGTTCGTCTCCAGGATTCGCGGTCATCTAAAACGTTTCAAGGAGCGGCACGCACTCGAACATCTGGTGGTGGTCAATCTCACCTCGTCTGAATCCCTGCCCGTGGAAACCGAAGCCCATGAGACGAAAGCGGGCATTGAACAACTCATCGAAGATAACCGTTCCGAATCACTGACCCCGAGTATCTGCTATACCCAGGCCGCTTTTCTCGAAGGCTGCTCCTATATAAATTTCACCCCCAATCCCGGCTCTGACCTGAAGGGTCTGCACGAACTGGCGGACCAACAGGGTGTGCCATTCTATGGCAATGACGGCAAAACCGGCGAGACACTGGTCAAGACCGCCCTGGCTCCCATGTTCGCCTACCGCAACCTGCGCGTCCTTAGCTGGGAAGGCACCAACATGCTGGGTAACGGAGACGGCAAAACGCTGGACGACCCGGACCACAAGGTAGCCAAACTGCGCAACAAGGGTAATGTTCTCGACTCGATTCTCGGCTACTCCCCTCACGGTGGGATCGACATCAACTATGTCCCTTCCCTGGGAGACTGGAAAACCGCCTGGGATCTGATCCATTTTCAGGGTTTCCTCGACGTCAAGATGACCATGCAGTTCACTTGGCAGGGTTGTGACTCCATCCTGGCGGCACCGCTGGTACTGGATATGATCCGCCTCAGCGAGTTCGCCGCGCGGCAGGGTGAATCCGGCCCCATGTATCATCTCGCGGCCTATTTCAAGAACCCCATCGATTGCGATGAATTGGCACTCTACCCCCAGTTCCAACTTCTGCTCGAATATGTCGATGCTCATCTGCAGAGGAATACCGGAGCGGCCAACCTGGAGAGCATTGGCTGACGATGTTCCATCCAGCACTTGGCGAACGGATGAATCCGGTGCAGATAAAGAATTGGCTGCTGCGTTGGGGACTCGCGGCGCTTTTGGTAGTGCTGTTTCAACACACGATGCCCCTCTCAGGGTCATCTTTCCCCTCTGATGCATGGCTGCTGGTCAACCTGGGATTGGCAACCTCTCTGATCTGCCTGCTGATGCTGCCACACACCGGCGGCACGCTCTCTCTTGTTTTCAACAGCATCGCCTCCACCGGCATATTCCTGTTGATGCTGTTTACACACGACAAAGGCACGATCCCCAATACCATTCTGCTGCAAAGCACGCTTGCAGTGTTCACCACCACACTGCTGCTGCTCAGTCTTGCAGGTTTTCTAAAAAGATTTCGTGCAACCACAGAGATCGCCCTACCGACGGTATTTTTGCTGGCACTGGTTACCGGTAGCGCCACCCTCTGGCTTGGCCCCGTAGTTGAGCTTTTTGTTTTCAGTGACGGCTCGGTCAATGCAATCATCGCGATAAGCCCCCTGAGCTATATATCAGCCGCGGCTGAGTATGACTACCTGCGCAGCGAGTGGTTCTATCGCAACACACCCTTCGGCAGCCTGCGCTTTGCCTATCCCGACAGCCTGCAACTCGGCGCTATCTATCTGGGGTTTGCAGCGGTATTGCAAACCCTAACCCCGCGACTTAAACCCGACCCGCATTGAATCGACAAATATTGATGGAGAGACATTACCCATGAAATTGATGACCAAGACACTAACATTTCTGTTCACCTTGCTGTTGGCTTTCAGTGTCTCCGCCACGGATGCCGGCATGGATTCAGGGCTGAAGAGTAAAGCCAAGCGCGCCACCGATAACGGACTGCGTTACCTGCGGGAACAACAGGACGAAAACGGCTCCTGGTCGGGCTCAGTCGGCATCACCTCACTGGCGCTGCGGGCCTACCTGGAGAGCCGCCGCAAATATACCGAGGATGACGGCCCCTTCATCACCAGGCCTGTTCAGTTCCTGCTTTCTCATGTGAAGGAGGACGGTTCCATCAGTGAGTCCATCAACAACCGCAACTACAACACGGCAGTTGCCATCACTGCGCTACAAGCCACCGGCAACCCAAAATACAGACAGACCATCGAAAACGGTCAGAAGTTTCTGAAGGGATTGCAACTGGACGAGAAAGACGGTTATAAAAAGGATCACAAATACTACGGCGGCATCGGCTACGGTGGAGACGAACGCCCTGATCTCTCCAATGAATACCTTGCCATCGAAGCAATGAAGGCCACCAGCCTCGATCCCAACGATCCAGTTTGGGAGAAGGCACTGGTCTTTGTCAGCCGTTCCCAGAACAACAGTGAAACCAACGATCTTAAATGGGCAAAGAATGATGGTGGCTTCGCCTATATGCCCGAATACAGCCCACATGGAGACGCTGTCTCCTATGGCAGTATGACCCATGCCGGACTCATCAGTCTGCTGTTTGCCGGTGTCGACAAGAATGACCCCAGGGTGCAGTCGGCCTTTAACTGGATCCGTGCCAACTACACTCTGGATGAGAATCCCGGCGCGAAGAAAAATCAGGGACTGTTTTACTACTACAACGCTTTCGCAAAGAGCATGTATGCCTTCGGTGAAGCAGAAGTCACGGACAGCAACGGCATCAAACATAATTGGCGCAACGACCTGACCGAAAAACTGCTCGGCCTGCAGGACAAAGACGGATCATGGGTCAACCCGGACTCTCCACGCTGGTGGGAAGGCAACAAGAACCTGGTCACCGCCTGGGCCGTCATCTCTCTGAATCATGTCATCCGTTAAAGGATGCCTGTTTAGAAACCTATCATTCACCACGAAGGGCACGAAGAACACGCGACTGCATGGAAAGGACTGCGACTGCACTCTTTCTGCATTTCCTCCATCCCTGGAGGTCAGATACAGGGGTAGAGCAACGCAAGGAGCAGTTGCCGAAAGACAACTCATTGTTAATCATTTTTCCTTCGTGTTCTTTGTGTTCTTCGTGGTAAATAGAGTATTTCTGGATAGCCACTAAGGAGAAGACACTGATCCTCCTTTCGCGTTTCTCTCTTCTGCTGATCCTGCTGTTGTCTGCTTTTCAAACAGCAGCAGGGTCTTCTGCAGATCTGCGCGTGCATGCGGGTTTGCTGGGGAAATTCCAGCCGGGGAGAACCACCGAAATCGGGGTGGAGATCGTCTCATCTCATGCCGCAAGAGCCGATCTCTCAATCTCGGATGCCAACGGCAAAACGATCCATCATCTGCAATTAAACGAACACGCCAGGAAAAAACTCTGGTTTGGCATCAAACCCAAAAAGGATGGTTCGGTAACCGTCACCCTGACGGTGCCAAGTGATAAAACGCCCACCCACTCCATCAACCTCACGGCGACCAGATTACCGATCACCCTGGTTTCCATCGCGCCGAACGAACGAATGAGGTCCACTGCGCAGCTGAAAACAGCAGAAGAGAACGTTATCGTGATGCTCTCTTCCGCCGGGTTTCCTCATACCACCCAGGGGTATGGCGCTGTCCAATCGGTCATCACCGACCTGGAAAGCCTGGCTGCCCTTGAGCAGCGACAGTCGGAGGCCTTGGGTCAATATCTGGCGGGATGCGGCATCCTGCTGCTGGACAAGGCATCTTCATCAGTGGTTGAACGTCTGGGCAGATCAGCTGGTTGCGCTGGACATCTTATCCGCAGTTACGACCAACTGTCGGAGATTCCCCAACTACTGCAGCAACTCGATGGGCTGCGTCCTCCAAAACTACCCGAGAGCAAAACCCTGGCTTTGCTCACCAGTAGTCAACCCAACCTGGCGGTGCCGTTATACCTTTTTGGTTACCTTCTGCTCATGGTGCTGTTGAGCAGTCTGCTCAAACGCCCTGCTCTGCTGTTGGCACTCCCGCTTCTGACTGCTGCTACAGGTCTGGTGGTCTGGTACGGTGCAGGGGGGCAGCAACTGACTCTCTGGGCCGAAGCGGAGACAGGAGATCCTATCGCCAGGCTGGCGGCGATCCAATACAGCGGTGGTGACCGCAGGGGTTTTCTGGAGACGACATTTACCACTGATATGGTGATAACACGTCTTGAGAACCAGCAGACATCCACACCGATCGAACACAGAGAGGGGAACGATCTCTATCATCTGACCAGCGACACGGCGTTGTTTGCACCGACACGCTATCGTCTGGACGGCATCGTCCGGCAACCCCACCAACTCTCGTTGATACTGGACAGTGGGCAGCCGATAGTCCGCAATACCGGAACCCGCGCAACCCCTGCCGGACGGCTGCTCTGGAAACGCCACAGTTATGCACTGCCCGCACTTTCACCCGATGAAACATGGCAGCCTGAACAGCAGGGCGAAACCCCCACAACCCCTGCCGAGCGACTACTCAACCGACGGCTCTCATTCAGCAGCGCCGCACTGCTGATCCCAATTTCCCAGGAGTGGGGAGGATTCGCCCCTTCGGCCACTTCGACCACAGGCTGGTTGGTAATCCATTCCTCCGCGGGGGGGCGATCATGAACCTGATCCGGCTCGCCACCATAAGCAGTCTGGCCTACCTGCTGCCGCTCACACTCTGGCTGACGGTACAGTTGGAACTCAATGACTGGGCTGCTGCCGGAGTGACGACACTGTTCGATCAAGCCGTCCATGTCACGCTCATTGCACAGATCATTGGTGTGATACTGCTCTTCTTCAAGCCTGTCGAAAGCTCGCGACAAAACGCTATCATGGGGGTGGCGTTGGTACTCTTTTTTCCACTGCCGCTACTGACCCTGAGTTGGCTCAGCGGCAGCCTTGAGATCATCCCCATTGCGCTGGGATCACTTGTTGTCACACTCACCGGCTTGACTGCATTCGGTATCCGACAGGGTCTGGATCGCGTCCTGCCAAATCCAGCTGGCCGGGAGGGGGTGATTGGTGCGTTGCAGATTGCACTGCTCATTCTGCTCTGGCAGTTCCGTCAAGTCTGGTGGGGTTGGGCCGGACTGTGAGTGAAACACTATCCAAGACGCTGCCAAGACTGGTTCGACGGCAACAGCGGCGACTCTGGTCGGCACAACTACTGACACGGACAGCACTACCGCTCGGCTGGTTGGTCATCATCCTGTTCTCCAGCGGAGTCATTCACCAAGGATGGATGCAGCTGAACATCCCGCTGTTTTTCACCCTTGCCCTGCTGCCTCCCACCCTCTATCTGTCAGTGATGGCTATCAGACGGATTCCCACGATGGCTGAAGGCGCAACAGCTGCGGATACCCAACTCAAGGCCCATGCACTTCTCCTCTCGGCTTGGGAGATCACCGCTTTTCGGCAAACCCCCTCCAGTACACAAAAATTACTGCTCGTCCGTGCCGCCGCAGAACTTCCACACTGGCAGGAACAACTAAGACCACAACCAAAACAACGCCCCGGCTCTTCTCTCCTGCTTGGAATCACCCTGGCAATTCTCGGCAGTTTCCTGCTTCTGCTGCCGGGAAAGGTAACCCAGAAAGCGTTGGAAGTCGGAAGCAGTGACGACGCGAAACAGCAGCAATCAAAGGACTCAGAAACAATCGACCCTGTAGCTGCCATCAATGAAGTACTTTTGGCTGAAAAAATGGCGGCGGTACTGCAACATGAGTCCCAGGCTGCCACGCAACACGCCAAGGCAGAAGGCGCTCACCCTGAAGAGGAGCAGACCGGGAATCATTCGAACGGGCAATCTCCGGAAAAAGCAAACGAATCCCGGATGGAGAGCAGTACAAACGGAGAAACCCGGAAAAATCCGGCAGCCCGGAATATCGTTGTCAGCGAAGTCGGGGAGAACCCTGGAGAATCCGCCGAACGACATAGCGGAACAGCCCCCGGTCTGGATGCCTCTGTCACAACAGATCAGACAACCGGGCAGGCAGCGCCATTCACACAGCAGCGCTACCAGGATATTTCACTGGACTCTGACCACAAGAGCCAGGCATTCGACCGCCACGCGGGTCAACATCTGACAACTACCAGCCAGTCGCTAAAAACAGGGTTATCATCAGTCGACCAGGATTTCACCGGCGCCGGTGAACAAACACGTTCTACCGCCATGACGCCAGACCAGCGTGTGCTGGTAGAGCGCTATTTCAAACAGTTGAGTCAATTCGATGCAAGCAAACCGTGAACTTACCGAATCCGACTTCCAGGACGCCCATGACGACCTCAGAGGTCTGAAGCAGGCACTGGAAAGCACCATCGTAGGACAGGAGGGACTGATCGATCGTCTGCTCATCGCCTTCATCTCGGGGGGACACATCCTGCTGGAGGGACTGCCCGGCCTGGGAAAGACCCATCTGGCCAAAGCACTGGCCGGAGCCACCGGCCTCAAATTTTCACGGGTGCAGTGTACGCCGGATCTGATGCCTGCAGACATCACCGGCAGTGAGCTCCTGATCCGGGATCCCCAAGGCGAGCAGCGGCTCGATTTTCAGCGCGGCCCGATCTTCGCCCCGCTGGTACTGGTGGACGAGGTCAACCGTGCCACTCCAAAGACCCAGGCCGCACTGCTGGAGGCGATGCAGGAACATCAGGTCACCCACTCAGGCACCACCCATCCCCTGCCTTCGCCGTTCTGGGTAGTGGCAACCCAAAACCCTATCGAGATTGAAGGCACCTATCCGCTACCGGAGGCCCAGCTCGACCGTTTTCTGGTAAAGCTCAACGTGGAGTTTCCCAGCGAAGCGGCCCTGCTCTCCATGCTCGACATCTCCCTTGACGATGAGCCGTCCGAGCATCTGCAACCGGTGCTGGATCTGGAACGGCTGGTATCGATCATGGCGACAGGCCGGGAGATCGTGATCGCCGACAGAATCAAACAGGCAGCGGTAACCCTACTGCTCGCCACCCATCCCGACACCTCAGGCGGAACCAGCCACTTTCGCTATGGCGCCAGCCCACGAGGTCTGCAGGCACTGCTCAAAACCGCCAGAGTCCACGCACTGTTACAGGGTCGCCTACAGGTCGATTTTGACGATCTGGCCAGGATGGCGTTACCGGTGTTGCGCCATCGGGTATTGCTCACCATCGAGAGTGAACTTGACGGCATCAACAGCGACAGCATCCTACGTCAGATCATCCAGGAGTGGCGGAGCCGGATCTGATGCACCCCCTCGAAGCCCTGAATGAGCAGGAACTGGGTCAGTTGACCCGTATCGCCGATCATCTGTTCAATACCCGGCTGCTGCTGGCCCCGGGCCACCGGCCCAACCGCATGCGGGCCGGATTCGGGGTGGAGTTTCTGGACCATCGGGAGTTCGTCCCCGGTGATGACCTGCGGGATATCGACTGGCGCGCCACCGCTCGCAGCCGCCATCCAAAGATTCGCCGTTACTGGGACGAGGCGGCCGCTGACTGGACCATCTGCCTCGACCACAGCGCATCCATGGGATCGGGGGATAAATGGGCGCTGGCGGTTCAATGTGCTGCCGCGCTGGCCTATCTGCTGATCCATCTGGATCATCGGGTCGCAATCCTGCTCTTCAGCGACCAGGTCGATCAACGGGTACCCCTTGGACGAGGATCCAACCACTACGCCCGCGTACTCCAGACCCTGCGGAAAACCATGCCCCTGACATCCGGTGGTGGGTCGGATCTGCGCGCCTGCATCTCCCATATCAAACGCCGCAGCCCGGTATTCGTCATCAGCGATTTTCTGGTGGAGGATGGCATGCGCCCCGGCCTGGACAGGCTCAGACTGCTTGGGGACCGAATCCACGCTCTTCAGGTCCGGGCTGACAACGATTTTCCTGATGGTGGCGACGAGATGACTCTCATGGATGTGGAGAGTGGCGAAACACTTGCCGTCACGCCTACCGAAACCGACCGGGAACATTTCAAGCTGACGCTGGACGCCTTCTCTGCCTCCCTCGAAAACTATTGTCACCGCCGCCATATTCAGTTCTCCCATGCCACCCCGGACATCCCCTGGAAATCGGTACTGACCCACCATTTCCACGCCAGAGGCAGAACCTCATGATCGGCCTGGGCGCACCGCTCTGGCTCCTCCTGCTGAGTGGCCTGCCGCTGCTGCGCTGGCTGCACCGCTTCCAGCGACAGGGCCGCATTCGACCCACTGCCGCACTCTTCCTCTGGCGACGCATCCAGACCGAGGGCGCCGCCGGGAACGCCCCCGCCAAGCCCGATCCGAGATGGCGTCTACGGGCGGTGATTGCCACTCTTCTGGTTCTGGCGCTGAGTGATCCCTATCGGGAAACGATAAACGGTATACCCATGGAAGTCTGGCTCGATGATTCTCTTAGTCAGTTCACTCAGGAAGGAGGGAAAACACGGTTACAACGGGGCATCGACCGGCTCATCCAACGGGTGGAGAAGGAGCGTCCCGCCTCATTGATCCTCCACTCACTGGGCAACCCCACCGTCACTTGGATAATAGACCCCCAGTCCAACAGTGATTGGATCAGTGAACTCGAACAGTGGGGCAACGATCCCCGGGGAGAACCCCACCCTCCAGCACCTGCGTTGATGCACCGGAACAACAGGCATATCCTTTTAACGGATGGCGCGGATACCCGGCTCAGCCATTGGCTGAAAAGTGCACCGCTTTCAGAGATCATCCAGACCGGCAGCAGCAACGGCAATCTATCGTTGACCCGTCTGGCCATTCGCCCCTCACCGGATACCCCCTCTGCTGCACAGGGGTTGGTAGAGCTGCGGAACAGCGGTGAGTCTGAAATGAACGCCAGATTGATCGTGATCCAGCGAGGCCGTGAAATAGAGAGCTGGCTGGTCAAACTCCCGCCCGGAGAGCGCAAGCTGCTGGATTTTGCGGCAGACCTCAGTTACCCGACCGACCTTATTGCCAGACTTCATGCAGCAGACGATTCACTGCCCCTGGATAATGAACTGAGGCTCCCGCTCTCCAGCGCCTTGAAACCGATTGCCGTCAAGGTAACGGGGGAGTGCGGCCTCTATCTGTCTGCTTTTCTGCAGTCCCATCCAGGGCTTGAACAGTCCGAGCGCAACCCCGGCATTTTCATAGACTGCGACAACATCCAGACCTCTGCCGACACACCCCTGCTCCGACTGCACAACGGCGGGGGTCATCAAACGACCCATTCACCGGGGCACTGGCATGTAAAAGAGGGGGGTCAACATCTATCGATCCACCAGGGCTTAACTTTCAGCCGGGAAGAGGCTGATGCAACATCTTCAGGCGTCACGCTGCTGAGTGCCGACGGCCACTCCCTGATTCGGGAAACCCGTACACCCGCACAGACTATCGACGTCTATCTCGATCTCCAGCAGCCCGGTTTCGCTCACAGTCCGGAATACCCACTTCTTTTGTCAGCACTGATCGAACGCCTGCTGCAACGTCCCCTCGCTGAAAGCCTGATCTCCACCTCCCGTGACCCGGATGCCTCCCGGATTACGCCACTCGCCCTGCCGGAAGCCTCAAACAGACTCGTTGCTGATCACTCCAAACAGCAGGTATCCATCACCAGCCTGCCAATTATTGCAGCCCTTCTACTATTGCTGATCGACATGCTGTGGGGCTTCCAGCCACAACGCAGGAGCGGTGGATGAGAGAGGGCGCCTTCCATAGATTGTTCCCCCTTTTCGGCTACCCACTTGTCGCGTTATTTCTGTTGTTCGCCTGGTGGAACCCCGATCTGCTACCCGCCGACGAGCCTCTGGATCTGCTGGTGGTGATGGACGAATCCGAGAGTGTCGGACGGCAATTTTCGGACCAAAGTTGGCAGGGGCTCAAGCCCCTGCTGGCCGATCTTCCCGCCAACAGCCGCTTCAGTCTGATTCGTTTTGCCGACCGGCCGCAGACGGAGATCACCTGGAAGCCGATATCCGACAGCGAGCTGCAACAACAACTCCAGCAACCGGCACTGCCCCGAACCCTCTCCCTCGACAACAATACCAGCGCGATTGGAACAGCGCTGGAACAGACCACCAATCAGCTTGTTCCCAGCCACAGGAGCGCCATTCTGCTGTTCAGCGACGGCCGTGAAAACAGTGACACGTCACCACCTGCACTTCCCGATGCCGAGGGTAACATCGCACTCTACTGGTCCGCACCTCCAGCGCGGTACGCCGCTGGCCACCCGGTTATCGAGTCGATCAATCTCCCGGAGAGGGTAAAACCGGTGATGACGTTTCCCGTCAGCATCGCCATAACATCCCCCACTGCCGGAGAGAACCAACTGATCGCCAAACTCGACGGACATCCGCTGACAGAGACACCTTTGCGCTTTACAGCGCGATCAAGCCTCGTCCATCATCTGCAACTCAGTGCAGCAACCACTGGGCCACATCTGCTGGAGTTGACGATTTTCGACCCGAATGGGGATCCATTGGATTCCAGAGAGCGCTATTTTGAGGTCGTACGGGAACATCAACTGCTCTATATCTCCCACCACCCCCCTTCCCTGCCGGTACAGCAACTACAGCAGAGCGGCTGGGAAATCACACGGCTGTCACCACGACAGTTGAATTCCCGGCCAGACAGCTTCAAAGACACCTCTCTCGTCTTGATTGACGATATTCCCGCCGACGAATTAGCGCCGGAAACCGTGACTGCACTCACCGGGGCAGTGGAACAGCAGGGAGTGGGGCTCATTGTACTCGGCGGTCCCAACGCCTTTGGCAGTGGTGCATATCGTCACTCCGCACTGGAGCGACTGCTGCCTGTCGAAGCGGAATCCGCCCGTCCTGAGGCGGCTGCGGCATTTCTCTTTCTGGTGGACAAATCGGGCAGTATGGACTCAGCAACCCTCCCCCAGAGCCGTCTTGCCACCGCGTTTCGGGCAGTAGCGGAGAGTGCCGGATCGATGCGCGCCGGAGATCATATCGGGCTGATCGCGTTCGACCGGGAGGTCCAGCCGTTATTGCCGTTACAGGCCCATGCCGATCCGCTATCAACCCTGAGCCAAAGGTGGAAGGTAAACCCCTCCGGCGGTACCAGACTGACACCCGCTCTCACTACCGCTATCGGGCAACTGGCGACTGCAACGCCGGAAAAACGCTTTCTGATACTGGTCACCGACGGATTCGTTCAAGGGGAAGCCATCGAATCGCTGATTGGAAAAATGCAAACCGCCGGCATCAAGTTGATCGTCCTTGCAGTCGGTGAGGACGCAGATCTGTCGGTGCTGCAGCAACTCGCTGCCGCCACTGGTGGACAGGTCCTGCAGGTTGCCGAAACTGCGGAGCTACCCCGCTTCATGCGGCACGAGTTGGAGCAGCAACGGCAGAGTTGGCAGCCGACGGCGGTAAAAATCCAATCCGTGTCGCCGCTGCCATTTTCCATCCCGAAGGAAACGGCCTGGCAACCCGTCAACGGCTATCAGGTAACCCGCACCAAATCCAACTCCACCGCCTATCTTTCCACCCCCAATGGCGACCCTCTACTGGCCGTCAGGAAGACGACAGCAGGACGGGTAGCAGCCCTCCCCGGCGGCTTGCTCCGAACAGTGGATAACACGCATTTTACCCAGAGCCTGCTGGCATGGCTCGACAAACAGGGGCATAACCCTCACCTGCAACTGGACTATCGAAGTATGGCAGGCGAGTTGCAGATAAACATCGATGCCCTTGATAGCGATGGTCGCTGGAGTGATGCAAGAGCTGCCGAGTTGATTCTGGAAACACCTGCTGGAATCCGCTGGCAACACCACCTGACACCCTCTGCACCGGGACGATTTGAAGCCATTATCAAGGCTCCCCTCTCCGGCCTCTATCAGGCATGGGTCAGGGTTGGCGGCGAACGAACCCACCGACTGCTCCAGCAGGCACGAAACAGCGAAACGATAGAGACCCCCGTCGTCCCGTGGCTACTGACTGGAGTTGACCAGGGCAGCATCCGAAACGGGTCAAAAGCGGCATTTACAAAATTCCTGAAGTCAACCAGCAGAGGATCGCCATCGCGTAAGATCTGGTTGCTGCTGGCGCTCTTGCTGTTCTTTTCAATCCTGCTGCACGAACGGCGCGCCGGCATCTTTGCGACACTCCCACAAAAAAATGGTGGAGACCATAATGAATCAACCTGACATGATCCGGGTATGGGATCCTTTAGTACGCATCTTCCACTGGCTGCTGGCAGTAAGTTTTGCGATTGCCTGGTACACCCAGGAGACGAATTACGAACTTCATCTGCAGGCAGGTTATACCATTATCGGACTGGTCTGTTTTCGCATTCTTTGGGGCCTTATCGGATCGACTCATGCCCGTTTTTCCGATTTCGTCACTGGCCCACGCAGGGTACTGGGTTATACGAAGTCGTTGCTGCAGCAACGGGCATCACGCCACCTCGGACACAATCCGGCGGGAGGCATGATGGTGGTGCTCCTGCTGATAGGGCTTTGGGTGGTGACAATCAGCGGCATCGCCCTGGACGGTGCAGAGAACTGGTCCGGCCCGCTTGCCGAGATGGAACTCTACCGCCATAAACAGATGATTCTCGATATCCACGTCTGGAGCACCAATGCCTTGTTGATCCTGATACCACTGCATATTCTTGGCGTCATCCATGCCTCCATTGCACACCGTGAAAACCTGATCAAAGCGATGATCAACGGCAACAAGCGAACTTAGATATCAGATGAAACTCGCCTACAGCACTAACGCCTATACCCGCACCGATCTTTTCAGTGCGCTGGCCAGTATTGCCGATATTGGTTTTTCCGGCGCCGAGATCCTCTGCGATGCGCCCCATTTGCGTCCTCATCAGGCAGACGCCGACGAAGTTTCTGCCATCTCCAGGCTATTGCAGGAGAAGCATCTTGCAATCAGCAATCTGAACGTCAATACAGCCAACACCTATTTCAACCCGCTGCCACCGGAAAATGTTTTCGAACCGGCACTCAGCAGCCGCAGGGATGAGTGGCGGGAGTGGCGTATCGAATACACCCTCAAGGCACTGCAACTGGCGAAACAGCTTGGGGCAAAGTGCATCAGTGTCACCTCCGGCCAACCCGGCTCCGGCGGCGATCCAGCAGCTGGGCTGACACTTTTCGTCGACAGTCTCAAACAGGTCTGCAACCTTGCAGAAGCGTTGGATATCCGGGTGGGCATAGAGTACGAACCCGGACTGCTCGTTGAGCGCGCCACCGAGGCGGCCGATATCATCGACCGGGTGGGATCGGCCAGCCTCGGAGTCAACCTCGACATCGGTCACTCCTATCTTGATGGAGAGTCACCAGAGGTCTCGATCGAACTGCTCAGCGGCAGGATCTGGAACGTGCATGTGGAGGACATCCTCGGCATGAAGCACTACCATCGTATTCCCGGTGATGGCGACCTCCCCTTCGAACGTTACTTCGAAGCGCTGCATAAACAGGGTTATGATAACTTTCTGACGGTAGAACTCTACACCTATCCGCACAACCCCATCGAGGCGGGTGAGAGATCCCTCACCTACCTCTCACGAATTCTGCATCGATGAATACAATGCAGAGACACCCATTGATCGACTACCTGCAACTGGTACGGGCGCCGGCGGTCTTCACTGCCTTGTCAAACATCCTTGCGGCCCATCTCATCATCACCCAAGGAGAGATTGCCTGGCCGCAGCTGCTGCTTCTGCTGGGTTCCACCGCCGCACTCTATACCGCAGGCATGGCGCTCAACGACTGGTTCGACTACAGAATCGATCTGGAGGAACGACCACAACGCCCTCTGCCTTCCGGCAGAATCGAACGACAGAACGCTCTGTTTCTCGGCCTGGAACTACTTGTGATCGGCACCGGTCTCGCGGCCTATGCAAATGCTCAGTCGATGTTCATCGCCATCATTATTGCACTGCTGGTGTTGCTCTATGACGGCCTGCTCAAACGCACCCTGCTCGGCAGCCTGAACATGGGGGGCTGCCGCTATTTCAACTGGCTGCTCGGGTTTTCCTTTCTACCACTCACCGGAGATCTGCTGATCATAACGCTGCCGGTTTTTATCTACATCACTGCGCTGACGCTGCTCAGCCGCGAAGAGGAGCAGGCAAGGCACCGCTGGGTGCTCATATTCACAGCTGTGGGCATCATCGCCGCCGGGTTACTCCTTTTCCTTCTGGCACCAGTGCCAATACAGGAACATCCACTATTGGCGCTGGGGATAGTTGCGGGCCTGTTCATCGTGTCCCGGCAGTTACTTATCACCTACCGTGACTTTACCCCTGCAAGAGTCACAGCCACCGTCAAACTGCTGCTGTTCGGCATCATCCTGTTGGACGCACTATTGGTACTGGCCTTTGGCCCCTGGTGGGGCGCCTTGGCCGTACTAAGTCTGATGCTGCCGGGAAAACTGCTGGCAAGGTTCATGTATGTCACATGAGAAACCCTTGATCCCGACCTTTTCAAACAGGTTTATACAGAAAAGCAGTGCCGTGACGATACATCTACTAAATCACAGAAAAAACGGCTTTTAGATGCTCTCCGTAGCGATATAATCTCTCTTGATTAGTACGAATGTTCAGCAGTGACTCACGGAATGAGCCACTGGTTGTTGCAAGATGATGCCACGATCCACAATAGGAGAGCGGACATGGCACAGAATCCAATCCAATTTCAGACAGGCATGAGCTTGAGCGATTT
>JAMJIN010000432.1:0-1513 GCA_036784775.1 Chromatiales bacterium
GCACACATGTTCAGGAGTAGAGAGCCGTTGGCATTTTCGTTACCCATGCCATGATGTCCGATGACACGCTCCCATGTTTCATGGTCCCGTCCCACTCGAGCATTGAAGTCACCAAGCACAATCAACTTGTCGCTGCGTGGGACTCTGCCGATCGTCGTCTTCAGACTTTCGTAGAAATTTTCTTTCTCCTCGTCCGGGTAAGTCATTGTTGGTGCATATGCACTAACTATAGTGGCGTAGTTCTTTCCGGACAGTCTGATGCGCATGGTCATCAGTCTTTCATTTACTCCCTTTGGCAGCTTATCAATGTGGCATAGATATGAGGACTTTATCGCAAAGCCTACTCCTGCTTGTCGATGGTCATTGGCTGGTTTGCCGATCCAGAAAAAAGTGTAGCCAGCACCCTTTTCCTCAAGTTGAGACTCGTCTGGTAGCCTCGTTTCACTCAAAGCTGCGATGGTGATGTTGTACCGTGCAAGCTCTCTGCCAATGATGGCTGTTCTACGTTCTAGCTGCTTGTCGTTATCTTGTAACGTTCTCACATTCCATGTGCATATATTCAATGTATCGTTTCGACCGCAGTGTTGGATGACCAGCCCGCCGCGGTTTGCGGGCAAGTCGGGTTTGGGTCAGCTTTTTTTAGGAAACGTTTTTTATTCCCTTCCCCGTTTGGAGAGAGCAGTGCTACCCCTAAACAGGGCTGCTCTGACGCCCTGGCAGGATAGGAATGGCATCGTGACTCCACTGTTGATGACCAAGCGACCGTCACACCGGGGCCGCCAGCGTGCAGGGTCATGACTAGCAGCTACCATCGATATCCTTCGCCTGCCACCGTTGCCACATCCCCATCGCCGCTGGGCTTGTTTGACTGAGTACCTGCGCATGGAGGTTTAGTACTTGCGCAGATACATTCCACACACTCGATCCTACCTTCCATGACCCGTGGCTCGGGTTAACCGAGACGACCGGTGAAAGGGTTGGACTGCCGGCAGTGACCAAATGGCTGTAATACGTCTAACCAATTGCTCTGTGATGCTCTGCCACACATCTGCTTGACCGCCTTCTGAGCCGCAGTGAACAATGTGAGTCCCATAGCGCTCATCTGCCGGAGAAGTCTTTAGACACAGTGGGGTAGACGTCCCCTACTCACCACCAAGGTATACCCTGGTGGCTACCCCGTACATAGTTCAGCCAGTCAGCCGAGACTGTTGCCCGGAGTCTCGGCTGACTGGCTGGTATTCGGCACACATGTTCAGGAGTCGCATCCACTGCATGCAGTGGATGCGGCTGCCGCTCAGACAGAGGTGCTACTACTCATCCCCATCCCAACCCCCCCTTAGTAGAACATACGACGTAGTGGTTAGAACATAAGACGTAGTGCTTAGAACATACGACGTAGTGGTTAGAATATACGACGTAGTGGTTAGAACATACGACGTAGTGGTTAGAACATACGACGTAGTGGTTAGAACATACGACGTAGTGGTTAGAACATACGACGTAGTGGTTAGAA
>JAMJIN010000299.1:0-2660 GCA_036784775.1 Chromatiales bacterium
ATGAATGACCGGCGCATCAATACTGTGCAAAAGTCGGGTAAACGATTCAGGACCGATGCCACCCAGCCATTCAGCATCGGCATCACTGCTGGCAATGACATCGTATAGATAGAGGGTAGCCTCCCCTTCACTCGCTTCGGATTTAACGAAACCGCGCTGACGGTTATCGATCAGCAATCGGTGCAGTGGATTCATTAGTCGCTCCTGTGTTGATGCTGCTTCCGCCTTCGATTGGCGCCATATCTTCCAATTTTCGCACCTCGTTAATCGTGGTCCATCCAGGCTCACCGGCACGGCCCAGCGCGATACGATGCGCCTCATTGCGCGTTTTTATGTCCCCGCGCTCCAGCCCCGCGGTGTTGAATTTACTGAAGAGTTTCCTATCACGCAGGCATTTGCGGTTAATCTCCTGCTCATAGTTGACGAGATGACGCTGTAGGGTGTATTTCACGAATCCAATGGATAGTTGCTCAACACCACTGCCCCAGGACGTGGTTTTCTCAGTATGTCCGATCATGTGCGCCGGCACTCCGTAGATACGCGCGATATCAGCCACCTGGAACTGCCGGGTCGCAATCAACTGCGCATCCTCTGCAGAAAGCGTTAATTGGTCGACCTTGAGGCCACCTTGCAAGATACCAGGGCGGTGCGATTGACTCACACCCCGGTGCAACTCATCGATCCCGTCTTTTATCAGATCCACCTGCTCCTGCTTCAACACACCGTCCGTCGTCAGAAAATAGTCGGGTCGGGCCCCATTACCAAAAAAACGCGCGCTGTATTCATCTGCCGCCAAGGCGATACCAACACTGCTACGCAGTGCGAAACGCAACGGGCTCATGCTTCGAAGACCGTTGAAGCCAAGCCCTGGCACATGCAGCATATCGTCAGCATCGATAATTTCAGACGCCACCCCACTCTGGCGGTGCAGCACATATTTTATGCGGCCGTTATCCCTGAACGGCTCCACATTAAGTGGATGCAAAGCCTCAAATCCAACGATCCTCGGAGAGAGTGGCGAGGCGCGCAATATCTTTGCGAACCCATCACCGTGAAGACCTCGGGAGGTCGAAAGATATTCCCAGAATGTCGCGGCGGTACAATTTGCATTCGGCTCCTGATTGAGCATCCACCAGAGATCATGATCGACACGCGCTCGCCCATCACTGGTACGCTGGTAGATATGCACCGGCATGCTGGCAATTGCTCCGCCAATCAGACCGAGACAGGCGTACACAGCCGACACGCACATGGCGGTGTGCTCATTGACCGCGACGCCTGCGGAAGAAAGTCCATCGGACAACCAATGGTAAAGCGTGCTTCCAGTCGATCCACCGCTGAGCGGGGAGGTGCCTGAAGCATTGTTCTCCGCATTATTGCGGCGTTTTTCCGCCGTCCTTCGTTGCTTTTTCTTACGTTTGCTGGCCATTAGATAATCAGTATTCCTGGTCCCGACGTAGTTTCCTCGGCGGACATCGCCGCCCCCAACGCCATGATGGTGGCCACGGGTCCATCAATTTTGTTTTCCGGCGCTTCCTTTCGCGGGAAAATATTGTCTTTTGCGTCTGTGTGACAAACGACATTTGACACCATCCATGTCTGCACAGGGTTGGCGTCGTGCCGGTAGTTTTCCGCGATAACCAAAGCCTCCCACTCTTTCATGGGTTCGCTCAGGTTCTTTACGGTTTGGCCATATTCGACCATCGGCAGCCCAGCCTCCATGAGTCGGGTTGCAATGTACGTCGCCTGGAATGGGTCGTAGGCCACCTCTTGCACGTCAAAACGTTTCGCCAATTCTTTGATATCGTCTTCGATATATGAGAAATCAGTGATCGCGCCTGGCGTTTCGATAATCCACCCATCGGCAGCCCATCCCTGATACTGGCTATTGCTGCTGTTTTCGATTGTCTCTTCTGCTAGATACGACCGGGTAAAACCGGTGTAAGCGTCACCGTCTCGAAACAGGATGACCACGGCGGCGATATCGATCTTGCTGGCCAGATCAAAGGCTATCCAGCATTGCCGGCCCTTGAACCGATCAAGCGTTAGCGCCTCATCACCGCACTGATCCCACTTGATCATATCCATCCAGGCGGTGTCGGCGTTGACCCAGACGTTCAAATGCTTGGTCAGAAAGTTGTTTTGTGCAGACGACATCTCCATCGCCTTCCGCGCCTTTCGTGCAATGTCGGCAGGGTTTACCGATACGCCCCAGTTCGGGTTTGCTTTCGCCCACACGCCTGGATCTGTCCAATCGTCTCCGTCATCAATCGAATAGATGATTCCAAAATACTCTGGATCATCAACGGTGCCAGACAGGACTTTCAGAACATACGATCTCTGCTCGTAACAAATCCCTGATCGGTTAAACCCTGCTGTTGTAATTGCCCAGATTAACGGCTGCTCTCTTGCGCCTGTCGCTGTCTCGATAACGTCCCAAACGTCACGGGTTTTGTGCGCGTGGAGTTCGTCGACAATCGCGGCGTGGATATTCAGCCCGTCAAGGTTGCCGCCCTGGTCTCTACTCAGGGCTTTGAAGCTGCTGGCCGAATCCTCGACATAAATAACATGCGCACTTGTCTCAACCCCGAAGCGCCGCCTAAGCCCTTCTGAGCGCTCAACCATGCGCTTTGCGTCCGCGAATACTATGTGCGCTTGAT
>JAMJIN010000433.1:0-1510 GCA_036784775.1 Chromatiales bacterium
CCCATTTATTGCTCTCTCTGCCCACTCTCATTGGTTATTGAAGTCCCATTTTACTGGGTGGACAACTATCCTGACAGAGGGGGGGAGGTGATCGTCCCGAAGCGGCTCTCCTATGTAGAGATGGCGGCGCGGTGTATGCCTGAGCCGATCCGTGCGGTGCTGGAGTACAAGTACCTTAAGGCTGGGTACAGGACGGAGCGTGAACGCCAGCGGGCCTACTGTGCGCGCTATGGGTGTGGTAAGTCCCGCTGGGACACTCTGGTGATTGGTCTGCATTGGTTCGTGCTGGCGTATGACAAGCGCGACGGGGATTGAAGGTTGCAATTTCCGGAAGGATCTGTACACTTTGTTTTAGATTGGGGTTTCTGCCCCATACAGCCCCGCTCCCGGTTACCCGGCGCGGGTTTTTTTATGCCTGCTATTCAGGATAGCTATCGCTAATGCCCGTTCACCCCGCCACGATCTGCTCGTATGCGGGTTGTTCTGCGCGGGTGCATGATGGTAGTGGTCGATGCCACCGGCACCCAAGACCTAAACATGCCTGGGGAGATGACCGTAAGCGCGGGAGCCGGCATCAACGGGGCTATGGGACGGTCTGGGACAAGCTGCGCAAGCGTATCCTGTTGCGTGATGATTATCTTTGTCAGGTCTGTCTGCGTGCGGGCCGGTTGTCCCCGGCCAAGGCTGTTGATCACATTCGATCGAAAGCACAGGGTGGATCGGATGATCCGCTAAACCTGCAGTCGATATGCGGGTCGTGTCATAACGCCAAGACGGCTGAAGAGGCGAGTCTGAGTCGCCGTGACGGCCTCGGGTAGGGGGGGGGGCTATAAAAGTCTATCGGCGTTGCGCGCAGTACCGAACAGCAAAGTTTTATTTCGCATCCGCACTTCAGGTGTCACGAAAATGCCGAGTATCAGAGTTCCGACGAACATCCTGGAAATGCGCGGATCGTTTGCGCATGACCCTAAACGCCGCCGGGAAAGAGAAGGCGAACCAACCCCGAAAGGCAAGATAGGCACGGCTCCAAAATACTTCAGCCGCCTTCAGAAAACCACATGGCGCGAGTTGCTGAAAATCATTCCAGACAATGTTTTGGGTGATTCAGACAGATGGGCTGTGGAATTGGCCGTCGTGTTGATGGTGGAGTTTCGGGCGGATGCAGCAAAATTCACTGCGGCGAAATACGGGCGATTGGCGAATGCTTTGTCAGTTCTTGGCATGACGCCTGCCGACCGATCCAAGGTCAGGATACTTGAAAGCAAAGCGAAAAAGGCAGATCCCTGGGACAGTCTATGAGTCGGGATTATCTTGAGGTTGCGACCGAATACGCAGAGCAAATACTGAGCGGCTTAATCCCAGCGTGCCAATATGTGCGGCAGGCATGCCAGCGGTTCATTGGCGATCTGAGCCGGGAAGATTTCGCACGCTGCCAGCCATGGAGAGCGAAGCGAAGGCTGGTAGTCCCCGGTAGCCGCGAGGCCGCACTGCTTACCCGGCGTGCCTTGCG
>JAMJIN010000300.1:0-2655 GCA_036784775.1 Chromatiales bacterium
TCTGCGGGCTGCCACCCCGCACCTTGATCATCGGAGCGCGCGTCACCGACCAGCCGCGGTTCTCCATCTTGTGGAGGAACTTCTCGAGGAGGGCATCATGTCGCTTGATTCGATGCCCCCATGTTCTTGGGCACACTTGGAGGACATGCCCCAGAGACTCGGTCCTCCAGCACGCGTCGCACCTTCTATCGGCTTCGGGCCTACCCCGAGCGGCTCTCTGTTTGGTAGACACGGTTGCAGAGCGAATCTGCAGGGAATGGATAAAGTTAGCCCCAGATAACAGCGCCGTGCCGTTGGAAACCCATTCATGTATGTACGGAACTGTGCGCGAGGCCTTCAGGCCGCAGCCATCGACTGCCCCGTGCAGTGCAGACGCCAGCTCCAGTTTTGCGTCCGTCATATTATGGACGATGGAATCCCCCACCTTAGGCGGTGGGTTCATGCATCGTCGACGCTCATTGGCAAAGGTGCGTGAGTTAGCAACCAGGGCGCTGATAGCCGGGTCCAGCACCCTGGCGAGGCGATCCAACCTCGCCTTCTTAAGAAGGGGGATCGCCAACCTGAGAGATGGAATACCCAGGCCACCCTCACGCACCTCGCTGTGGAAAAGTGCGTTTACCGCATCGTGGGGCAGCTTCAGCCACGACCTGAGGCTGCGTCTTACCAGTTTGTCGAGTCTCCTCAGGACTCCGTTATTGGATCGAGACAATACCAGCTTATGGTATAATTTGGGAATCAAATGATTTTTGACAATATAAAGCCTCTGCTGAGGTTTTAGAGGGGCTTTTGTCAGGTGGTTGAGTCCGCGAGAGAGGAGCTCCTCAGCGGACGAACCACCCTCACGAGCACTCACGGTGACGCCGAGGTATTTATATCCCTCGGAAATGGGCACGGCCGGCAATACCCCCTCTGTGAGGGACACGTACGGCGTGGGATCGCAGACCCAACGGCCCGCTTTCCCGTCCACCGCTATCGTCAGTGACCTTGACTTGTCCGGGTTCAAAGTTAGACCGCAGAGCCCCAGCGCTCTCTCTAACTGATGGCTTAGATGCTGGATGCCAATCTTGCTCCTGGCCATCAGGACGATGTCGTCCGCGAAGGCCAGGTGATTGAGACGAGGGCCATCATCACCCACTTGGACGCCCAACTCCTGGTCGAGAGCCTCGATCGCCCAATCGATGACGCAGTTGAAGAGGATAGGTGAGAGCGGATCGCCTTGTTTCACCCCCCTGTTTTGAGCCAGGGGTTCACTCAATTCTTCACCGATTTGCAGGCGAGTCGAGGCCTCTGAGTATAGGCATCTCAAGTACTCGATAAATGGCCCAGGCACTCCCATTCTCTTCGCCGCCAGGAATAGGGAGTCGTGGGACACTGAGTCGAACGCCTTGGACACATCAAGGAACACGAGCGAGAGCGGTTTTAGCTCCTCGCATGAGTCCTTCAACAGGCACCTCAGAAGGAACACATTGTCGGCTATGCCGTCACCTTTCGTGAACGCTCTTTGTCGGGAGCTGTAGTGTATATGGGTAGAGAGTCGAGTGGCGAGCAGCCTGTGGAACACTCTGGCCAAATAGGGGCCGATCGAAATGGGTCGATATTCTTTCGGGCTAGTAGGGGCCGGAACTTTCGGGATGAGCACCGTTCGGCTAGTCCTGAGTCCAGCGGGCAGATAGCCGGTATACAGCCACATGTTCAGGTGCGCGAGATTACAAACCCTGGTCCAGCCCAACACTCGGACTTGAATTCCCACTCTTGCTGACAGGCGCTACTTCAAAACACTATCAAATGTTATTTTACTACGCTTGTCTTAACTTAGTTTTATGTTTCTCGCTTTCTTCCCACTATATCAAGCAACACTGGGCGCTAACCAATAATGTCTATAAACAATGATTGCTATAATTGTAATCGGTGCTATTAAATAATATTAATTGTCATTATATTATTGTACAATTTACTATCCCCAACTGTGGGTAAATTGTAACAGGATCACTTGTTTGAAACTTGAAGTTGTCTACAACAGCATACATAGGCGGAGTTTAAGATACGACTGATGAGACAGCCTCAGTGTGTGTTTGTTACCAGTTCCATCGGTAACTTTGACACCTTCTTTCGCAAGAATATGAATAGTCTTAGAAATCGGGTTTATGCCATTGAAAATGATTTCATAAAACGTGGGAATTTTTTTTATAAATATCGTTTATGGACACGAACACTTTATTGTGCACATTGGTGATTTTACATTCCATTTATATATATATATATGTAATTACGTATTATTATATATTTTTTTTTTACATTAATATTTTTGACGTATTTAAATTTAAATTTATTAAATGCATATTTGTATGTATATGGCGTTTGTATATGAAATCAATTTATTCGAGTGTTCTTTGACGCCAGGAAGCTGCACTGTCCCCGGAATACCCTTCACGTGAATTTGTTCCTGTCGTTCATCCTACGAGCCTTGATGTCCTTCCTCAAAGATAACGTCCTCATTCAGGAACTCGGCTTCCCCAGCGACGTGACCTACAATGACGAAGGACAACTTCTCTTCAACGAGAACGGCACGGTAGGTTAATGCAGTCACGTCCTCAATATAGTCGAACAAAACGACAGCGTTTGCGAAAGTAAATTACCATGACAACATTAACTTTA
>JAMJIN010000434.1:0-1509 GCA_036784775.1 Chromatiales bacterium
ACGTGTTTCTTAGTATAGTAGTGTGACCTAGCGACACTGGAGGCCGGCACGGTATGTGTCTATGATTTTAGTCGCCTCGACATCTCTTTTTCTATGAATAATTCATATAACCGCATGTGACCGCTACTTGGTGTTTAGTTTATACATGTAGTGCAGATGTATTATGTGTATTAAGTTTGTTAAAGTAGCTTGAGCTTGTAATGCGATTTTTTTTAGCCAAATGGCACGTCGTCAACTTGTTGATGATCCGAATGAGTGTGGACCGTTTTTCTCTTTTTTAAATCAGTTACTCCCTCGTAGGGCCTGTAAGCGAATGCGCTCTGTAAGACTGGGTCTAGTCCCCCAGCCCCCTACGACCGCAGTTGGATAGCCTCCTCCCTCTTGGGGGGGGGGTGAAAAGCATAGCCTTGGGGCGCCGCCGCCAGCATAAAGCCTCTACTCGTCATAGGCTGGCTGTTCACCTTCACGAGGTGCCCGTGTCAATTATCTCCTTGCGGGGGTAAAACAAAGAGCAGTCAGCCGGGGTGGTGCGTCGGTACGAAATCGAAAACCCAAACAAAAATAACCGGCGCGTCACCACGGGAGTGGTTGCCGGGCCCCGCGAAGGCATGCGTCCTGGGGTTCTCCTGGGGCGCCGTCACCCGACACCGGCGGAGGTAGCCGTTAGCGTTAGCACCCCGCAAACCGGTCATATCAGGGTTCTCCTGGTATGGCCATGTGGCAGCCCCACATACGGAGCTGGCCGAAAGTCTAGCTCCAATCTCGTGCAGCCTAACCAGCTGCACGAGATTACTTGCGGTTACTGAAAGGAATCCTACAACGAATCGGGGTTCCTCCTCAGAGGAACCCTCCCGCAAGGGACCCACGAGGGTCGAGGCACCCCGCAGCCCTCTCCCGCCGGTCTTTGTCCCCACTGCAGGAAGCAGTGTCGGGGCGCACGCGGCCTGGCCGTACATACCAGGGTAGCCCACCCTGAATCCTACCACTCGGAGCGAACGGCGGCTATCGGCACAGCGATGGCTGCCCAAGTGAAGAGTCGGTGGGATACCGAGGAGTCTGCAATAATGGCTCAGGAGGAGGCCAGGCTCCGTAGTCTGGGCGTCAAGTTTGTGAACCAGGGGCTATTACAATATATGCCCCAGCGGACCCTGGAAGCCATCAAGGGTCACCGCAGGCGTCCGGACTACAGGAGCCTGGTGGCGTTGTATACAGTGTCCACTCCGTGGGGGCACGACTCCGGTCAGGCGGAGGAGACGGTGGACCCAGTGTCTCCAACATCTAACACAGCTCGTAGTAGTACTACAGCAGTGGGGTCCCCACTTCAAGTGACTCGTGTCACTAGGGACCCCACGCCGTCTCCACCACCGCCACCCCCACCGGAGGTGGACACGCCAACTAACACCGAATGTTACCATAACCGATTTTGAGCCCTTAGGAGATCTCGGGGATGAGGCAAATGACATGAATGATTATCAGTGGAGAGGGCCACTAAAGGCTGCTATCCTTAGG
>JAMJIN010000435.1:0-1508 GCA_036784775.1 Chromatiales bacterium
TCAGAGTCCCTCTGCGGCAATAAACGTCTGACTGTCTGTTTCGCCCACTGTTTCCTTCTCTGATGTGGCTTGGGCGTCACGTGCTGCGTGTGTGGCTTGCTCACTCTTTCGCTCCGGCACACCTTAGCGTAGTGGTCGAATTTTCCCCAATTCGTGCAACTCTGTCCATTCGCCGGGCAGTCTCCCTTTTTTGGAATGGCCCTCCACACCAGTAGCATGCCTAGGATTTTGTTTCTCGTCTCGACGGCTCCGACCTTGGCTGACATCGTTTCTTCGACCTTGCGTTGACGGTAGCTGACGATGTCCCTTCTATTTTACGAGACTGCTGCTCAGCTCGCTCACACGCACGGCCATTGTCGAGGAAATATCTCAATTTCAAATCATCTATCAAGGCTTTCTTCCGCAATGCCGTGATGGTACAATTGTTGACTAGTTGCGACCGTGTCAACAGTTCAATAATTCAATAGTGTCAACAGTTCGAACAGCACCCTTCACCCTCATGTAGAAGATGAGTACTGTCTCGGATTCAGTTTGCTTGATATTTTGGCGTTCATGAGGTATGCCTGAGGTATTCATCCTCGGTGAAAAGTAAGCTTTGAGGCCTGCTTTTGGATCGGTGTACCGACCGTCTTGTCCCTCGAAGCCAGTGTCATGTAACTTTTGGCTCGGTGTACCGACCGTCTTGTCCCTCGACGCTAGTGTCATGTAACTTTTGGCTCGGTGTACCGACCGTCTTGTCCCTCGACGCCAGTGTCATGTAACTTTTGGCTCGGTGTACCGACCGTCTTATCCCTCGACGCCAGTGTCATGTAACTTTTGGCTCGGTGTACCGACCGTATTGTCCATCGACGCCAGTGTCATGTAACTTTTGGCTCGGTGCACCGACCGTCTTGTCCCTCGACGCTAGTGTCATCTGACTCCTTCAGGTGCTTGCGCGTGTCGCTACCGATGCAATATAGTAGCATGCTTCGCTTGTACACGTCGGTGTCGACTTTCATCGCCTTGATCATCGCTTCGAAGCCTTCTGCTCAGTCATCCCACCGTATGCCGAGATTGGCCGTTTTAGTTGTGTAGAATGGGGGTAAGGGGTTAATACAGGCGGTTGCCAAACACGCTGCGCTGCTTGGGCCATGATGACGTCGGCATCATGTAGGGTTATCACGTGACGAAGGAATGTTTGCCGTGAAACCACTTGCCGTTAAACTTGCGGAATGTCACAGGAACTGACGGCTGAATCCCTTCATTCTGCCAGCGTATTCAGTCTCTGGGTTCTGCTTTACCTCGTCGCCTGATGTGGGAGTGTTGGTCTAATGTATATACAACACTAAGTGTGATAGAAACGGATGTCTTTTATTCTCGTTAACCTCGGTATATGCCGCCATGCAATAACCTAGCTCGCGCGCATCCTGACTACTTAACGGATGGTCTGCCGCACTGCTTCATGGGTGTGAAGAGTTTACTCCTGGCGTACGCCTGGATGATCGGAAATCTCTTCAACAGTTGCCTCA
>JAMJIN010000078.1:0-16665 GCA_036784775.1 Chromatiales bacterium
GCTTTCTCATTTTTATCGTTTCAAATGTAGGATTTTTCATGGTTTCTGGATCTCACCAGCAGTGAACTCCAGAGATAGTGCATATTTTTTATTTCTCCCTGTCTTTTATACGGTGGAATGGTTGTTAGCACCGGAATTTATGCAACTACCGGGTTGAGTTACCAACTGAAAAGTGTCCATTTAGGCACATTGACATCGGCTGGGCCGCGTTTCATCTCCATTTCGCCGCTGCCGTCCGGATCAACCATAAAATATGAGGGGCCGATATTCGGGGTCACTATGATCATATAGAGATTATTGTTGACGCGGTACTCCTCCACCGTGCGGTTGTGGTGTTTCTCCAACGTGACGGCGGGCTCCATGTCGGGTAGGGAGAGGTCCAGTCCCGATGGCAGGGGCAGGGGATCATTCGCGAACACCAACGAACTGCAGCAGAGAATAATTAACACTGGCCACAATCCCGTTAAATTCGGAATCGTCGATGCGCAGTTTTGTTGTGAAGAGAGTGCCTGGTTGAACATTATCGCTCTTATCTCGTCCGTGGCTGGTCCCGGGTGATTGTCGCACTCGTGTGTATCTGTCTTCAACTTTAACTTTTTCATGATGGTGTACTTGCAGGGGGCAAACCGGACAGGGCTTCCGGCGAGTAAAATCGAATAGTGCTGTTTGACTCCGACCTCTTATGGATTTACTGCTGTCGGCCGTATAGGGAGGAGTAGAGGCCATTGTTTGCAATCAGCTCATCATGTCGTCCCTGTTCTACAATTCTGCCGTCTTCGAATACCAGAACCCTGTCGGCCTGTTTCACCGCGCTCAACCGATGGGCGATGATAATAGTGGTGCGGCCAGCCAAAAACTGTTGCAACGCCGAGTGGATATTTCCCTCGGTTGTGGTGTCGAGGGCGGAGGTGGCTTCATCAAGGATGACCACGCTGGGGTTGGTCAAAACCATACGGGTAATTGCCAGTCGTTGTCGCTGACCGCCGGAGAGACGCACGCCGAAACGGCCGATCAGTGTCTCCAGTCCCTGATCCATCCTCTCTATGGTTGCATCGAGCTGCGCGATTTTCAGCGCCTGCCAGAGTTCTGTTTCAGGGACATCGCGGCCAAGTGTGAGATTGACCCGCACGCTGTCGTTTAGCAGCGCAGGGTGTTGCAGCACGGTTGCCACATGATCTCTTACCACGTCCATGCCGATTCTGTTGACCGGTACACCATCGAACAGCACCTGTCCCGAAGCGGGAGGGTAGAGTCCGAGCAGAATCTGCACCAGGGTGGTTTTTCCTCCGCCGCTTGCACCCACCAGTGCCACTTTTTCTCCGGCGGAAATATGTAATGAAATATCCTTGAGCACGGGAGGCCCCTCGCCATAGGCAAAATGGATATCGTTAAGCTCGACGGAGACGGTTGTTTTGTCTTTGAACGGGTTTTCCTGATGGGGATAGACGGGTTCCAGGTCGACCCGCATCAGTTGATTGATCCGGCTCAGCGCCGCCTGTGCGCTCTGGTAGGCGTATTGTACGTTCAATACCTCCTGCACAGGCCCCATCATGAACCAGAGGTAGGCAAAGACACCCAGCATCTCGCCGATCGTAAGGTCGGAATAGAGCACCATGAACATGCTCACTGCGCGGAAAATATCGAAGCCGAAAAGAAAGATGACAAAGGAGAGCCGTCCTGCGGCGTCACTCTTCCAGGTGAAGGCGGCGGAGTGGTGGCGAATACTCTCCGCCTTGTCGATGATGCGCTGAATGTAGTGACGTTCCCGATTACTGGCGCGGATCTGCTGGATAGCATCGAGGGTCTCTTCCAGGGACTCCTGAAACAGTTGGAAGGCGGAGTTCTCCTCTTTTTTCAGGTGCTTTACCCGCCGGCCGAAAACCGTCGTGAAATAGATGACAATTGGGTTCAGCAGGAGGATGAACAGGGCAAGTGGCCAGTTTATCCAGAGTAGCACCAGGGCGGTGCCGGTAATGGTGAGCACCGCCACAAGAAATTTGCTGGTAGTCGTGCTGACAAAATTGTCCACAGCAGCCAGGTCGGTTACCAGGTGGGATGCCACCGTGCCGCTGCCAAGGGTCTCATAGGCGGACATGGAAATGTGCTCAAGGCGTTGCAGAAGATCCCGCCGGATACGGAAGATGACATCTTTGGCGATGCAGGTGAACTGGCGGGTTTGCCAGACACCGAGGATCAGGGTGATCAGGCGTAATATCAGGGTAAGACCCAATACTGCGAGAATATAGAGCGTCGGACCCTGCCAACTTGCAGGGAAGAGGCTGTCGATAGCGGCTATTGCACGACCCGGCTGATTGAGCAGCACTTCGTCAACGAGTAGAGGGATCAACAGGGGGACGGGTACCGCAGCAATGGCGCCGAAGATGGCGATGATATTTGCAGCAATCAGTTCCCGCCGGTGCTGCAGGATCATGCCGGTCAGTTCTTTCCAGGAGTAGTCCCGGTTGCGGACTGCCGTTTGAACACTGTTTGTAGCCATTAATCTTCGTAGCAGCGGCGATAGGCTTTGATCTGACGTAAAACCGCGATGCGGCGACGTGCTTCAAGAATACGGGCGTGCTCGGTATATTCCGCTGCACCCGAATAAGCGAGATAGCCATAGGCGGGGGGGAAGTAGAGAGTTCCGGCCCAGATGGCGCCGCCGTGAAAAGGGTCTTCATAGAACGGTGGCTTGTAGGAGTAGGTGCGGCGCTCAAGCATGGCGATCTCTTTGTCCAGATCCAGACAGGTTTTCGCATCGTCCCCCTCGTTAATAACAAAACGGTCGGGATGAGGATAGAGCGGAAAAGTCGGCTGGGCCGCAGAGAGATTGCCGGCCGCGATTCCGAAAAACAGTACGCAGAGCAGTGAAATCGCTTTTGGGTATACAGTAAACATTTCGATAACAGCTTCTCTACTGAATATAGTTGTTGTTTGAAGCGTAGGCCCGATCAAGCGAAGCGGATCGGGCCTACGCTTCAGGCATATGTGCGAGTCTATTGCAGCACAGATTCGTCGAAATCGTAGATCAGGTTGTTTTCCGGCCGTTGTACAAAATTGCCCTGCACGAAATCGGCGCCGCTGCTCCAGAGTTTGGCGATGCTGCTGGGGTTCTCCACCTGGGGTGCAATAACCTTGATGCCCAGACTATGGGCAGTAGTAATCAACTCCTTCAGATCACTGTTGTCCCGGTTCAACAGCGCACGATCAATTTTGATGAAGCGAAGCGCCAGATGTTTGAGTGTCCGTAAATCGTCAGGCGTATTGGAAACGCCGGTCAACAAGGTGCCTATGCCCATTTTCTGCAGTGTTTCGAAACAGGTTTTGGTAGATTTCAGGTGGTGAATTATATCGGAGAGGCGGAATTCAAAGGTAAGTTCACCCTCCTGAATGCGGCCGGTCCTGTGTTGTTCCTGCAGCCAGGACATGCGCTCCAAATCGTTCAACAGGGCGGAGGATTGGGAGACGAAAAGGCGCACCTCCTGAGATTTTCCTCTGTTTTCAGAGATAATCGAAATTGCCTGCATCGAGGTCCATTGGTCCAGCTTGCCGATGACGTCCAGCTCTTCGGCAACTGAAATGAATGTGGCGGCAGTCAACAGCTGTCCGTTTGGAGATTTCAGACGCAGCAGTGTTTGATAGTGGGCATTGGCGGTACCCTGCAGAGACACCATAGGCTGAAAATAGATCTGGAAGAGGTTTTTCTGCATCGCTTCCTGTACCAGATTGGCCAGCCATAGATGATCTTCCTCATCTCCCTTTTCAGCCTTTGGTGGGTTGTAGAGATAGGCTTGGTTGCCGCCCGCATTGTGCGCCATGCGGCTTCCCCATTGTCCTTTGGAAACAATGCTGCCGGCGTCCTGATTACTTCCATCGACAATACAGATACCGATGCTGACCGTTATGCCGATCGTGTTGCGTTCCAATTCAATGATTTTGTCTGCGACAGTTTCACAGAGTTGCTCCGCCAGTTCGGTCAGATCCTCATTTTTGTCCCGACAGGCGAGCAGGCCGAGGCTGCTGTCTCCAAAACGGGCCAGTACATCCTGCGGTTGCAGTAATCCGGAAATGATATTACCGGTCTCGGAAAGTATGACATCCATCCCGCCGATGCCGGCTACGTCAAGCGCCTTCTCCGGATTATCGATTTCGATGTAGAGCACTGCGGGAATATCTGCGATATGGGTATCCGTGCTGAGCGTCATCTCCACCCGTTCCAGCAGGTAGTGACGTGCAAACAGCCCAGTGGCTTTATCAAGACGGTCGGGAATGCCGAGCCTGTGGTGAATCTCTTTGGCCCGGTGGATTCGGTTTGTCACAGTGGAGATCAGGTGCTTTGGTCCAATGGGCTTGGAGAGAAAGTCCTCGCCGCCGAAGCTGAGGGCCTTGAAGTTGCTTGTCCAGATCCTGCTCTCCCGAAAGAAAGACGATCGGGGTATCGACGAACTCATTTTGCTCCCGGATTACCGCAGTCAACTCTGCTCCGCTGGCGCCGGGCATATAGAGATCCATGAGGATCAGGTCCGGTTTGAAATCGTGTAGAACCTCCATTACCTGCAGAGGGTCAGTCACCGAGTGGGTTTCAAATCCCGCTTTATTGAGGATGGACGTAGCGAAAACGGCCTGAGCCGGATCATCCTCCACGACCAGTACACGGTATGGGACATGGCGTTGCTGTGACGTCAGCTCAACCATCCGTTGGGCAACAGTATAGGCATCGATCGGTTTGGCCCAGAAGGCGCTGGCATTGGTGCGCATCGCCTGCAAGCGTGTCTGCAGATCGCTGGAGTCGGCGATGAATGCGACAGGCATGCCGGTGTTGCTGCCCTCTTTTTCGCGCCAGAGCCCCCCCTGCCTGGATTCAGGAAAGAGTTCAGGTAACCAGCGGATATGACTGATGAGGGCGCAGGTTTGAGAGGTGCCTCCCGCTGCTTTTTCCAGCAGGTCCGAAGGGTTGGCAAACGTGCCGATCTCGTATTGCATGGCCGCCAGATGTTTGCTTAGTCCTGGGATCTGCGAGTCATCGATGCCGAGGAGGTAGATCCTGCAAGCCTCGGTGGACGCGGGGGCGGCAGGTTGCTCTCTCTTCGTCGGTGGTTTCGCCGGCAGCTGTTTGCATGAGTCGAGGGCCGCGTCCTTGAACGCGTGTACCAACCCGTCAAGGGTAACGATCTCGTCATGCACCGGTTTTTTCATTGTCCCGGTGTGTTGTGACAGATGCGCCTGTAGTGATTGGGCGCTGTTTTCTATCTGCTTGACGCCAAACTTGTCAGCAGCCTCCGCAATGGTGCTGATGCGCTCGCGCAGCTTGGCGAAAATCTCCGAATCCCAGTCACTCTGCACCAGTCGATGCCAGTTCTCCAGGATTGCGGCAATCCGTCCCGGAACCTGCTGCATAAAGGCATGCAACAGTTCTGCCTTGCGGATGCCGACGTCTGTGTTGTCACTACTCATATCGAATGGGGTACTCTGAGTCACCGGGTTTGAAGCCGGCTCGGAATAGTCGATTCACCTTGAAGATATCGTCCATGAGAATGGTTGTTATCCCGACGAATGATAACGGTTTATCGGACGCTTCGGAAGGGTGATGGGGGTAATCAGATGCGCTGCTGTTCCCTGAGAACCTTTACCTGAAAGAGTGTGTTACGTTCCTCCTCCTCAAGGGTGTTTTCAATGAAGCGGATAGTGTTCTGGTATCGCGGAATAATGTTGTATTTCAAGGCATTAACCCGCTTTTGTGCCTTACGTTGTTCGGAAATCAGACGCCCCAGACTCATCTCGGCCTCCCCCAGCTTGGCCAGCAAAAGTGCGGTTTGCGCAAAATGTAACCGGGTTTCGTCAAAACTGGGGTCGGTGCCGAGCAGGCCGACGGGTTTCAGTGGGCGCAGTTTCGCAGTGACGGATGGGAACTCCACGCCGAGATTGCGTCTCGGCAGGATCTTCATATCCAACACCGGTTCTATACCCAACGCAGCCTGGAGCAGCGCGCGATTGCCCATACGAAGTTGCGCCAGACTCAGCCAGTGATAAGCCAGTTTGATAGCGCTGTGTGCCTGAGCACGGAGTTTTCTGTATTCGTTCAGGCGTGAATAGACCAGTCGGGTCAGCAGCTCACGTTTGCGCTCCAGCAGGCTATGCCCCTCATCCAGAAAGCGTAGCTGCCGCTTCAGGTTGAGGAGCGTGTTTTTGGTCGGCGGGGCCTTGATGCGCTGGCTCGTCATACAGGGGATCCCTTCTGCTCAGGTTGCCGGAGTTCGTTGCCGGCATGACGGTGGTATTTGGCCATCTCTGTCTCGGTGACACGGGTCAGGGCAGTTGTCGGCAGCAGGGAAAGCAGCTCCCAGGCCAGGTTCAGGGTCTCTACAATGCTGCGGTCCTCATCTTCGCCCTGAGCCACGAAACGTTTTTCGAAGGCATCGGCGAATTTGAGATAACGCTGGTCCCTGGCAGAGAGTTCATCCGCACCGATGATGGAGGCCAGGTTGCGGGTCTCCAATGCCCGGGCGTAGAGGGCGTAGAGCTGATTGGAGACATGGGGGTGATCCTCCCGGGTGAAGTCCTTGCCGATGCCGTCCTTCATCAGGCGGGAGAGTGAGGGTGAGATATGTACCGGCGGATAGACCCCCTGGTTGTGCAGTTCCCGGCTCAACACGATCTGCCCTTCGGTGATGTAACCGGTGAGGTCGGGAATCGGATGGGTGATGTCGTCGCTGGGCATCGACAGCACCGGCACCAGGGTGATCGATCCGTGGCGGTCCTTGATCCGGCCGGAACGCTCGTAGATCTCCGCCAGGTCGGAATAGAGATAGCCGGGATAGCCCTTACGCGCAGGTACGTCGCCTTTGGCGGTGGCCACTTCCCGCAACGCTTCCGCGTAGTGGGTCATTTCGGTCATGACAACCAGCACATGGCGGTCAAGGTCGAAGGCCAGGTACTCTGCGGCGGTGAGCGCCATGCGTGGAAGAGTGAGCCGTTCAACCGGCGGGTCATCCGCCATATTGATGAACATCACCACGTTGCCGAGCACACCGGAGGAGGCGAACTCCTCCTGGAAGAAACGGGCGTCGGAGTAGGAGACGCCCATCGCCGCGAAAACGATGGAGAAGCGACTCTCTTCATCCGGCAGTTTGGCTTGCCGCACGATCTGGGCGGCAAGTCTGTTGTGGGGCAATCCCGAGGCGGAGAAGATCGGCAGTTTCTGCCCCCGTACCAGGGAATTTAGTCCGTCGATGGTGGAGATGCCGGTCTGGATGAACTCGCGGGGGTAGGTGCGTGCCGCCGGATTGAAGGCGTTGGCATTGATGCCCCGGTGCAGACGGGAGACCACGGGCGGACGACCGTCTTTGGGTTCCCCCAGTCCGTCGAAGACGCGTCCCAGGATCTCAGGAGAGAGGCTGATCTCCAAAGGTGTGTCCAGAAAACGCACCCATGTGTTCTCCAGATCGAGGTGGTCGGTTCCCTCGAAAATCTGTATCAATACCTCTATGCTCGAACTTCGAATGACCTGGCCATTGCGCTTCTTGCCCTGGCGGTCCCGGATCTCCACCCGGTCACCGAAGGCGATGCCCGGAACCTGGCTGACAGTCAGTAGTCCTCCCCGGGCAGAGGAGACGGTGCGGTACTCCTTGGCACTCATGATGTCTGCTCCCCGCGCTGAGCGTATTCGGACCGGATCGATTCAAAGCTTTTGATGGCCTGTTCGCTGAATGCCCGCAGCTGATCCAGCTGGTCGGAGTCGTAGACCTCCTTGCATCGTCGCAACTTGGCCAGAATCGGCAGATCGCTCAACTCCTGCACCGGCACACCCAGTTCGATCAGGTCGGCGCCCTGGTCATAGATGGTGAGAAGTGTATCCAGCAGGAGGAACTGTTTCTCCGGGGAGGAGAAGGTATCCACAGGATCGAGCGCGCTCTGCTGCAGCACCCCTTCTTTGATCAGGGCGGCGCCCTCCAATATCCAGCGCTGGGCGGAAGAGAGCGCCTCCGGTCCCACCAGGTTGACGATGCGGGAGAGTTCCGCATCCCTGGCGAGCATGCCCAGGGCCTGCCCCCGGCGCTTTTCCCAATTCCGGTCGACCTGTTCGTGCCACCAGGCGGCGGCGGTAGAGACATCTGCGGAGAAGCTGTCGACCCAGTCTATCGCCGGATAGTGGCGGGCGTCCGCCAACTCCTTGGAGAGCGCCCAGAAGGTCTGGATGATCTCTTTGGTGTGGCTGGTGACCGGTTCTGAAAAGTCGCCGCCGGGTGGCGAGACCGCACCGATCAGGCTCACTGAACCCTTGCCGCAGTCGTGGGTTTCGACCCGTCCCGCCCGCTCATAGAAAGCTGAGAGGCGGGAAGCGAGATAGGCCGGATAACCCTCTTCGACGGGCATCTGCCCCAAACGTCCAGAGACCTCCCGCAGGGCCTCGGCCCAACGGCTGGTGGAGTCAGCCAGCATTACCACGTCGTGACCCTGGTCACGATAGTATTCAGCAATGGTGATGCCGACATATATGGATGCCTCGCGCGCCACCACGGGCATGTTGGAGGTATTTGCCACCAACAGGGTGCGTTCCATCAGGGAGCGCCCGGAGTAGGGGTCTTTGAGTTTGGGGAAGCTATCGAGTACATCGACCAACTCGTTACCACGTTCGCCGCAGCCGACATAGATGACGATATCCGCATTTGACCAGCGTGCCACCTGGTGCTGCACCATGGTTTTGCCGGCGCCGAAGGGGCCGGGCACGGCGCCTTTGCCGCCTTTCAGGAGGGGGAAGAAGGTATCGAGGATACGCTGGCCGGTGATCAGGGGTTCGGAGCTGTGATCCCGGTGCAGATAGGGACGGGGTTGGCGCACCGGCCAGCGATGAAAGAGTTGGAGTCGGCGTATCTCACCATCCGCTGTTTTTACCCGGGCAATGGTCTGATCGAGGCTATAGTCCCCCTGTGGAGCGATCTCAATCAGTTCGCCGCTGACATCCGGCGGCACCAGGATACGATGCAGTACGGACTCGGTCTCCTGCACACTGCCCAGCTGGATGCCGCCGCTGACTTGCGTGTTGGGTTCCAGGGATTCCGTCGGTGTGAAGGTCCATTGAGACTCCCGGTCCAGCGAGTCCGGACTCAGTCCTCTTGGAATCTGATCACCCGCCTGCAGAAACATCTTTTCCAGTGGACGCTGCACTCCGTCAAAGATACCGCCCATCAGGCCGGGTCCAAGTTCCACTGAGAGGGGATGGCTCAGCCCCTCTACCGGCTCGCCGGGACGCACCATCTCCGTGGATTCATAGATCTGTACCAGTGCTTCGCTGCCCTGCAGGGAGATCACCTCGCCATAGAGACCCAACTCTCCAATCCTGACTTGCTCCCCGTTGGCCACGCCGGGCAGGATGATGGTCACTATGGGACCGTTGATGTCTTTGATTATGCCCTGTTTTGTCATCTCTTTATTCCGCTATGGGCCTGGAGACTACAGCGACGCGCCGCTGCGGGGTGGAGGCAACAGGCGCTCAACGATCACTTGGTAGAGTCGATCTTCGAGCCGCTCCAGACGTCCTTCGAAGGTTTGATCCAGTCTGATAAGGTTGTCTGAAGTACGGATGCGAAGCCCTCCAATCGTCTGGATGGGGTCTTCAGCCAGAAGAAGGCGTTTGCCTGGCACGGCAGCACCGGCAAATGTCTCCCAGTCACTCTGCAGCCGTCGCTGGTCGTTTGCATTTAGCTCCACAAGCAGCGTATCGGCTTCTATCTTCTCCGCGCCTTTGCTGAGATAGGCCTGTAGCAGGGCGAAGTATCGGGTTTTATCCTTAGCCAGCTCCATCATGCGGGCGGGCAGCCGTTCGATCACAGTCTGTACCAGATTCCAACGCAGATGATCCATGCGGCTGTGAAGTTTGAGTTCGTCGGCCTGCACCTTGCGCCGATAGGTACGATCCGCCATCGCCTTGGCCAGTAGCGTCTCCTTCTCTTCCCGCAGTTGGAGTCGTTCGCTGGCATCACGCAGGATCACATCACGACCCACCCTGGCGCGGTCGTGGCACTCGTCAGCCATCGATTCAGCGCGTTTTAGGATCGTCTGAGCCAGTTCGTCAACCTGATTCACAATTGGGCTCCTTCGTCACTATCATCACCAATCAGCATGGCGAGTTGCGGGTCGATGCTGCATTGATAACAGTTGGGATCATCCAGTGAGGGTACTTCTGAAAGTACGATCCTGCCGCCCTCGTTGCGTATCTGCCGGATGAGTTTTGAATCGAGCTTTTCCAGTGAGTGGTCGATGACGATGGAGGCGTGCTGCCGTTCGCTCAGTAATTCGCTGAACAGTTGCTCGATCTCCTGCAGATCCGGATCGGGTCGGGTTTCGAAACCGATGAGCCTGAAACCGTTGGCGAGCGAGGTGCTGCCCATAAATATCAGACGCGTCTGTTGCTGGGTTTCACTGGACATGGGAAATTTAAAGCTTGTCCAGCAGCAGGATACTTACGACCAGGCCGTAGATGGCGATACCTTCGGCCAGACCCAGATAGATCAGCGTGCGGCCGAATATCTCGGGTTTTTCCGCCAGTACCGCCAGGGAGGCTGCGCCAATGGGACCTACTGCTATGCCTGCACCGATGGTACTCAATGCGGTCGGGATACCTACACCGATGATACCCAGTCCCAAGCCGATGGAGATCTCACCGCCACTCTCAGCTACCGCAGGAGCGGCCATGACTTCCTGAACGCCAAAAAGGAGCAGTGTGGCCTGACCGGTGATGAAAAACAGCAGATTGAGACCAATAGTCGGCTTGAACCAGTGTCTGTTGATGGCAGCAGGTTTGATTTCCATCACTACGCCGGTAGCGATGATGCCCACAATGCCCAGGGTCATCAGGATGATCAGCCAGTACATGTCGTGCTCCTTGGTTTGAGTAGTGGAAGTGTTGCAGGTCTACAGTGTCAATGGCTTAAAGGCCTTACCGTCTCCTGCGAAGAATCGGGAGAAGCCTTCGTAGTATTCCAGTCTCAAAACCTGGATGGTTACAATCAGACCTTCCAGGATGAGAATGAACAGATTGCCCAGTACCACGGTGATCCAATAACCGGTCTCCTCCATCATTCCCGCCAGTGTAAATACCGCGACGGCGAGGGCCACGTGGTTGAGACTGAATGCTGCGACACGCAGGAAGGAGAGGGTGTTTGAAGCGTAGCCGGTAACGGTTTCAAGGGTCTCGATGGCGGCGACCAGAATCCGCTCCCCCGGAGGGGATGCCGTTCCCATCAGTTTGTAGGCGAAGAGAGCCACTAGAGTGGATAGCGCCACGACAGCCGCCCCCACGCCAAAGGCGCCATCCTGATAGATGTTAAAGGTACCCCACAGGAGTCCGCCATAGAGTAACAGGCTGAGTATGCCGTTTTCACCGAACAGTGCGCCGCTGGGATCGTTCTGCTGCAGATGGTTGATGATGTTGAGCAGCGTGATGAGCACCAGAAAACCCACGCCCCAAATGAGTGCCATGGAGAGCATGTAGAGCGGATCCGACATGGGCGAAATCCAGATAGCATGGATCACATGTTCATAGCCGAAGATACTGCCGTAAAGCAGGCCGAACACCATGGATGAGATGCCTGCGGCAACGGCAAACAGGGTAAATGAACCGAGTTTTCGGCGGGCTAGAATGCCGGAGATCAGAATTATTGCGCCATGTCCTACATCGCCAAACATCATGCCGAACATCAGGATATAGCTGACCGCGAACAGCAGCGTGGGGTTGACCTCCCCATAGCGGGGGATACCGTACTGCTTGACCAGCAGAGAGAAAGGTTTGAGCAGACGGCTGCGGCTGATGAACGATGGCACGATCGGCCGTTCGTCCTCAGTGGGGTTGCGGCTTTCGAGGACCAGGGGGTTGTGCAACTTCTGCCGCAATCTCGCTTCGGCATTCACTACCTCCCGTGCCGGTATCCAGCCCTGTATCGCAGAGAGGCTCCCCTGGTTTCTTGCGGCATTTTGAACCTGGAAGTAGGGGGCTGCCCGGCGCAGGGTCTGGGCGGCTGTTGAGAGATGTCTCGCGATTGAAGTACGCCAGGCAGCGCTGCGTGACTCCAATTGTTGTTGCCGTTGTTGTAGATCCGTCTGTTGCTCCTGCAGGCTCGTTTTTGCCTTCTCCGGTTCACTGTGGAGGGCTTCCGGCACCTGTAGTGGACGGAAACCGGCGGTGTCCAACACAGACTTCAGTTCTGCGGACTCACCATCCAGTGCGCCGATGATAATAACGTGGGTTCGCGCCTCACGTTCGAGGAAACGGTAAAGCAGATAGCCCGCCAGTCCCACGGCCTCTTCCAGTTGCTTGACTTGGGTGCGTGCAACCATGCCGATATGGATCTCGAGAAAACGGCTCTTCTGTTGCAGTCGCCCCAGATCGATATTCAGGTTACTGAAATTATCCAGGGTCTGCTCGAGTTCATCGATGGAGTGGAGTTGGTCTCGCAGGCGGTGCCGCTCCTCTTCAAATTCAGAACAGTCACTCCAAACCTCACCCAGCCAGTCGTTGGTCAGCTGCAAATCGGCCTCACTGACAGCGTGGACTTCCTTGTTATCCAGTGTGTCCGTATAGGCGACGTGACGGGCGATCTTGTCAAATCTTGAGCGGGCCTGGGTGTAGAGATGACGGTAATCCTCCCCTGGGATCGAAGGCAGCTCTGTTTCCAGAATTGGCCGGGGATCCGGTGCAAATACCCCCAGTTCCGCAAGTATCAGTGAAGCTTCCGGAAGATCCCCGGTAAGCAGTTGGATCCGCAGATGTTTCATCGGCAGAGTGCTAAACATGAGAGGGATCACTCTGACGTTGTTTCATGCAGCTTCCTGGAGAGCGGGGGGCATGAGTGCCTCATGAACCAGTTCACTATCCAAACCGAGCAGTTTCCCCTGGAGCAGAGCGTTAAGGCGTTTCAGATCGGTATCCCGGGCAACGAGATAGGCAAGTGCACGGGTGGCCGGTGAGGGACTGAAGCGGATCAGGCGCCGCATTTCACGACTGAGAGAGAAGTCCAGGCGCTGTCTTGCCTGCATTGCATTTGTGGTGCCGCTGACGATTCGACTCAGCTTTGGTGGCAGTTTTTCGAGTACGGACTGAAAACTGTCGAGGTTGACAAGCTCCATCAAGCGGTTGCGATCGAGATATTTTCCGAACGGAACGAGCAGATAGTAGGTCTCACTGGAGGAGAGCTGGTACATGAAACGGTAGCGCAACAGCAAAAGCAGGTTTTGCCGGTCGGTGAGCATGCCGATCAGCTCTTTCAGTTCCCCCCGGTCAATCTGGCTATTGCTGTTGCTGTATTTCACCATGCCCTGGAAGTAACTGCGGTCGATGGCGGCGTCCAGGGAGAAGGGTTCATTCTTCTCCTCATAGACCTGTCTTGCCTGACGGGCTATCGATTGATATGGCCCATGTTCGAGCAGGTGTAGCATCTCCAGTATGTTCTCCGCCTGCAGCAGTTTTTCATGGGGCAGTCGGATGATGTCCGGCAGATGGTGTAGATAGCTACTGATCTCTTCAAGACTGAGTCCGTTCAGCTTGCAACGGATCAGGGTCTTCAGGTTGAAAAGGGCGAATTTTCGGGACCAGTAGATCAACAGTACCCGGGAAGTGCCATCCAGTGGGCGCAGGAGTACCGAGAGGTCCGACATCAGGGAGTGAAGCAGTGACTGTTCCAGTGCATGGTTCAGTTTTTGAGGAGAGAGTGGGGATTCAATGATTCCAGTCAGGCCAAATGTGCCGCTCAGCTCTTCCAGGGGCATGTCCAACAGTTCAAGAATCCGGTTGTCTGTGAATAGCTGCGTGGCGAAGATATTGACCCGGGTTTTGAGATAGGTTTGGGATGCGCTGCTGTTCATTGTTTGATCAGTCGTCAGCAGCCGGGTCCGTCAATAGCTGGAATGCGGCATCCAGTGCATCATCCTCCCTTGTCTCGGCATACTCCCTCAGTTGAGTGTGGTGCTCGTCGAAGCGCCGTTTTAGCTCGGCGATCGTCTGCTCGGACCGGCTATTGGCTTTGTCGAGAAATGATGCATGCAGTTCTGGAATCCGGGTTTCAAACCGGGTCTCCTGCGCGCGGGCTTCCTGCAGTGCATCGTGGATGATCCGCTCCCGTTCCTCGTTGGCTTGCTGGTGGAGCTGCTCCGCCTGCATCTCGGCGTCGAGCAGTCGCTGTAGATTCTCGTCCATTGCCTTTGGCAGTTCTTGTTAGGTTTACCCAAGTGTAGCCAAAATGGCGCACTTGTGATTGCATTGATCAAACTGCGTTGAGCCAGATCATTATTTGATCTCTTTATATTTAATTCTCCATGGCTTGCTGCGAAGAGTCCTACAATTTAATGCCACGCGTGCGGTAGGGTTATTTAATGATCAGAACTGTCAGTGCAGAAGATTGTGGAGAATCAGTTCAGGCTTCGGAATCGGGCTGCGGCTCAGGGCGGTGCCGATGATGTAGAAGTAGCAGGTCAATGCCAGCAAACCGGCCCAGATGCGGATTCGTCGGCTTCGTCCACGTTTGAGCGCGATGCTGCCGGTGATGATATAGGCCAGCAGCGCGACCAACTTCGCGGTGAGCCAGCCGTTCACCAATGGGTATTGCTGGATCATCAGAGCCATGGCCAGTCCACTGAAAAGCAGGAGAGTGTCGTTGACATGCGGGACGACTCTGATCCAGCCCCCTTTCTCCTGCAGTGTATTCGATAACATCCAGAGATAGCGTTGCATAAACATCATGCCCGTAATAACGACCGTCGTGACGTGAAGGTATTTGATCCAGGGGTAGAGTTCTGTCATCTCGGGGGGAATCGTTTGCTTGGTCCGATAAATCGGTCAGACTGAAGTATGCAGTTCAAAGTCGCATTGCTTAATGTCAATCTTCTGGGGCTGAAAGGTGTTTTATCTCCGTTATGTTTACCTGGTTATCTTCAACCGTCCAGCTTACATTGAAGTCGTAGAGGGTCATGCCAAATTTTCGTTCGGCGCTGCCCGCTTTGAGATAGGCAGGGCGCGGGTCGTTTTCTAATACCTGTCGTAGCAGCCTGCGAATGTGATCGGCCTGTTTTGTCTCTACATTTTTCAGCCAGGCTTCAGCCAGGCTTCAGCCAGGCTTCAGCCTGGCTTGAGTAGGTCAGTACGATTGATTGGCCCGGTGGATCCGCTGCATAACCGGAATGTGCGTCAGGTATGGCGTCGGTGTAAGGGAGGTAGGGTTTGATGTCGAGTACCGGTGTGCCGTCCAGCAGGTCAATGCCGCTCAAATGCAGTTCGACGCCTTTATCATTGCATTTGACCTCGTTCAGCCGAACCACCGAAAGACCAATGGGGTTGGGCCGAAACGGGCTGCGTGAGGCGAATACCCCGACTCGCTGATTTCCACCGAGCCGTGGTGGACGTACCATGGGCTTCCACTGCTCCCTTACTGCCGCGTGGAAAACGAAGTTGATCCAGATATGGGAATAGCCTTCAAGCGCTTTGAAGGCTTCCGGTCGGTTGAAAGGCGGAACTATCTCCAGCGTGGCCACGGCCTCTGGGATCAATCCTGGTTGACGGGGGATGCCGAATTTCTCCTTAAAACAGGAGTGTATGATGCCGATAGGCGTGAATTCATACTTCATTGGTTGGATGAAATCATCGAAATTATTTTTTGCTGAAATCCACGACCTTCTTCAATGGACTGAGATTGATTTCATCGAACACAGTACCAGGATGGGCCTGGATGATCATGACAACAGCCTCTGCGATGTCCTCAGGGCGAATGTGGTTTTCCGGTGCCTCGCCGGGGGCAAAATCCAGATCCTGGAAAAAACCGGTTTTCACCATGCCGGGATTGATCAGACTGACCCGCATTCCACTGGCAGCGCACTCTTGCCGCAACGATTGGGTCAGGCCCCGCAGCGCGAATTTACAGGCGGAGTAGACTGCGCCTTTGGGGCCGCCGCTCAAGGCCGCTTCAGACCCGATGACGACCAGGTCGCCGAAACCCTGTTTCTTGATCCTTGGAATGAATGCCCGCGCAACGAAGATGTGTTGGATCAGATTGACATCCACCATCTCCTGAATCTGCCGGTAGGAGAACTCTTCCAAAGAACCGAAGCGTCCGTAACCGGCATTCAGTATCAGCCCGTCGATATCGGGATGGGCACGGGCGATCTCTCCGAGGCGGTGCGGCAGCCCCTCAAGATCGGCAAGGTCGAGTTCGACTGGCGTGAAATTCTTCGGTGCAGTCTCCCACTCCGAAAAATCCCGGCCAACGCCGATCACCGCTGTATCGGTGGCCAGCAGACGCCGGGCAATCGTCGCCCCAATGCCACGGCTGGCACCGGTTATAAGAATTGTGCGTGATTCTGTCACTGTGTTCCCCTTGTGGACGAACTGGCCGGTAGGTTATCGAAAATAGTGGAGTAGGCCGGTTCAAGTGTGGCGGAACCGGCAACATCCTTTAGTGTTCTATCAAACCTGAATTGCCCGATCCGCTACGCTTGATCGTGCCTACGCCCTGAATTGTGTGTGCCCGGCATGGGCATGATCTTACTTGATTAGTACGAATGTTCAGCAGTGACTCACGGAATGAGCCACTGGTTGTTGCAAGATGATGCCACGATCCACAATAGGAGAGCGGACATGGCACAGAATCCAATCCAATTTCAGACAGGCATGAGCTTGAGCGATTT
>JAMJIN010000436.1:0-1503 GCA_036784775.1 Chromatiales bacterium
GCTTTCTCATTTTTATCGTTTCAAATGTAGGATTTTTCATGGTTTCTGGATCTCACCAGCAGTGAACTCCAGAGATAGTGCATATTTTTTATTTCTCCCTGTCTTTTATACGGTGGAATGGTTGTTAGCACCGGAATTTATGCAACTACCGGGTAGACATCAGTTTTCGTGCCAGATGTTCGATCACATTCTGGTTTTCGACCTGTTCCATGACGATGACAAATTCATCGCCACCCAATCGGGAAACCGTATCATCCTCTCTTATGCCGGTGCGGAGTCGCTCGCCGACCACGCGCAACAGTTCGTCTCCTGCGGCATGGCCTAAACTGTCGTTTATATTTTTAAAGTTGTCCAGGTCCAGGAACAGCACGGCTACCTGGGTCTCGTTTCTACGTGCTCTTTCAATTGCGTGTTCAAGCCGGGCATCCAGCAGCAGGCGATTGGGAAGATTGGTTAGCGCATCATGGTGGGCCAGGTGTTTGAGATTATCTTCTGCGCGCCTGCGCTCACTGATTTCGTTTTCCAACGACCTGTTGATCACGACCAGCTGATTGGTACGAACATCAACCTGCTTCTCGAGTTGCTCACCGTGTTCTTTCAGTGCCTGCTGCGCGCTCTGTCGATCTGTAATCTCTCTATTAAGTTCTGAAATAAGGGCCTGGTTTTTATATTGAAGTATCAGGGATTCCCGCAGGTGTCGATTGGTATTTATCGCCGTCTGTGCAATTAACGCGGCATAGACAGGCACAGCAACCCCAACGGCAATATTGAACGCTGAACCTTCCAATATAAATGCAACTGCCAGTCCGACAGCCATCGGAGTGATGTAAGCGTAGAACGCAGGCAGCATGCTGGAGAGAACAGGGACGCTTGCTGCAATAGCACCAATAATAATCATAAAGACCAGGCTTCGCACAACCAGGTCATCAGAAAAATAGAGGAACAGGGACAGACTTGCCCAGAGCATGCCAACAAACAGAGTGCTCTGTACATATCGCCGCACCCAGATTTTCGGGGAAACGGCATTATTATTGTGATTGTTGGCCTTCCATACATGCAGACGGATGCCGCAAAAAAATAGCATCGAACCCACCCACAGAACAAGCAGTGAGCGGTCAAGGCTATCTTTCATAAGCACAGCGAACAAGAGCGCTGCTGCAATCACGGTAAGGTTAGCGACTACAGCATTTCCAAACAGTAGGTGGACCTGTTCCTTGAGAACCCACTCGGGGTGTTTGGTGTTTATCTGTTTAAAACCTCAATTGTCACCGTCAATGCTGCGCTGAAAAATGTTCACTATTGTAGGCAAAGGGTTAATGGCCAATACAATTTATCTCACCCAATAACCTATCGGCTGTTCATCAGAAAACATTAATTCACACAGATATTACTTCATAAGCTAAATGCAACACATTGTTTTTCTTGATTAGTACGAATGTTCAGCAGTGACTCACGGAATGAGTCACTGGTTGTTGCAAGATGATGCCACGATCCACAATAGGA
>JAMJIN010000079.1:0-16623 GCA_036784775.1 Chromatiales bacterium
TGAGTCCGAACGATTTTGAGCAGCAAATGATGGCGCAGAAAAAAGCGGCTTAACTGGGTGTAACAAAATCCTTGACCACGTCAGAGGACACCGCAGTAGAGCCAGCAACATGTTATGCTCGCGGCTTTATCATTCCAGGAGTGCTGCTGATCATGCAGGAGTTCCACGTCGATTCCGTTACCGGACTGAACGCGCTTTGCGACCAACTGCGTGGCAGTGAGTGGCTGGCGGTGGATACAGAATTCATGCGGGAGAAGAGCTATTTTCCCCAACTCTGTCTCTTGCAGGTGAGCAACGGGCAGCTGGCCGCATCTGTAGATCCGTTGGCAATTGACGATCTCGCCCCGCTGCTGGATATCCTCTACGACCCGGCAACAGTGAAGATATTTCACTCCGGGCACCAGGATCTGGAGATTTTCTATCTCTTGCGGCAGAGTCTGCCGGGGCCTTTGTTCGATACCCAATTGGCGGCAACCCTGCTGGGTCTGGGTGATCAGGTGGGTTACGGTACCCTGGTACAGCAGGTGTTGGAGCATAGCCTGGAGAAGGGCCATACACGGGCCGACTGGTCACGCCGCCCCCTGGAGCAGGAGCAGTTGCGTTATGCGCTCGATGATGTGATCTACCTGGGTGAGGTCTATCTGAAGCTGGTCGCCAGTCTACAAGAGAAAGGGCGGGATCGATGGTTGGAGGATGACTTCGCACGCCTGGCCGATCCCACGACCTATGCAGTAGATCCAGATGAGTCCTGGCAGCGGGTCAAAGGACGGCAGCGTCTCAAGGGCATTCAACTTGCCGTGTTGAAGGCATTATCAGCATGGCGTGAAGAGCGGGCGATTGCGGCGGACCGCCCCCGTCGCTGGATTATCAAAGATGAGGTGCTGCTGGAATTGGCTCGGCGCATGCCTGAGAAGATCCGGCAACTCGAACGGATTCGCGGACTTGAAAGCGGGACTGTGAAGCGTTTTGGCGAGATGCTGCTGGAGAGGATTGCAGAGGCCCGTAAAATACCCAGGGAGCAGTGGCCAGAGGAAAAACGGCGTTCTCCCCGGCTCTCCATCAACCAGGAAGCGATGGCCGATCTCCTCATGTGCAGCCTGCGTCTGTTGGCGGCGGAGGAAGGCATCATGCCATCGGCCCTGGCGTCACAAGGTGACATCGAAAGGCTGATTCTCGGAGAGCGGGACCTGGCGGTCCTTAATGGCTGGCGCAAGTTGATTGCTGGTGACGCGTTACTGGAGGTATTGGCAGGTAGGCTCGCCCCGCGAGTAGAGGAAGGGAAGATATACCTCCGGCCTTAGTTGGGCCGGCGCTGTTCCTGATACTCAGTGGGCTGTCTTGGCGCGCATGAAATGGATAAAGAGTTCCGGATTCAACTGCTTCAGCTCGCCGCGTCGCTGTATCTCGGTTGCATCCGGGGTGTTTTGAGACTGTAGCCTATCTCGTAGCATGTGATAGACTCGCGCATAGGACGGTGGACAGAGTTTGTCGCCTTTGGGGGACGGGAGTTGTTGGGCCAGACCCGGGCGAGTCAATAATAACCAGGCAGGGAAATCCTCTGCGGTCAGCTCCGGGTCCAGGGCTAGAAAAAGCCGCCACATCTGCTGCAAGTCCGTATCTGCCTCGGTGGCGATCGCTACCGCCTCATGGGGAGAAGACCTGCATAGCCGGATCCAGCTTTGTAGGGACTCCAGCAGGTTGTGCATGCATCCACAGGCATGGGCGTGACGGCGCAGCAGCAGGGCTTGTTGTGGCCAGCCGGGATCCTCCTGAGTCGTGCGGCGCACCGTTTCCCAGTCAAAGGCCTGGCTTGCCGTATAGCTGGTATGCAGCTCTGGCTGGCTGGGCTCGAAGGCTTGGCCCTGGAGGGCGTCGGTGAGTCGCCGCCAATGAGGCACCAGCAGGTTGCGGCTTTCACGTCCCAGTTCCCTCTCGGCCAGAGGCAGGAGTTCATCCTTCAGATAGTGGAGTTCCCACTCGCAGTCTGCGACCGGTTCGGCCAGCCGATCACCTGCCTCAACCATTCTTTCCAGTGCTCCCAGCCGGGGATGACCAGGGTCCACCTCATACAACTGATCGAGCAGGCGATGGGCTTCGTGATTGTTGCGATCGATAAGCGCCAGGACGACGCCATTGGCCAGGTTGGTGGCCGTGGCGTCCATGAACAGATCGAACTGTGGCTGATCTTTGGCCTTGCGGAAAACAGTATGGAAGCGCTGCTCCCGGATGTTGTTGTCACTGAAGCTGAGGGGAGACCCACCGGTATCTCCCCAAGCGTGGTAGCGCAGGGTTTCCGGTTGCAGGGCCAGGGCAGTTGCATACTCCTGGGCCTCGGCCAGAAGACCGTCCAACATTTCCGGGTCGCCGAACAACACATGTTCCAGTCGTGGGATCTCACCGGTGCGCCAAACCTCATAATCGCTGTAATCCAGACGTCCCTCCGACAGTAAAAGTTCGAGGGGGCTGTATTCACCTTGCTCCAGGAGCAGCTGATCAACGGCCTGTTGGATAGGGTGGCTCATGGTGTTATCTCAAACTTGGGGGACTATTCAGCACTTTGTTTGGGAGGCGGCGGAGTTAAAGATTCATGTTATCCGAGAGCCGGTGTAGGCCGGTTCAAGCGTAGCGGAACCGGCAGCCTTACCGTTCTACCAACTCAAACGCCCGATCCGCTACGCTTGATCGTGCCTACGCCTTGAGCAAAAGTGTTGTGAAGTCATGGGTCGCAGAAATTAAAGAGGGATGTTCGGTACCTTGCTCAAGCCGCCAATTCCATATCGATTTCAGCATCGAAAATCGCATCCAGCGCCTCCTGATCCGGCGTACATAGACCGCTTTCACCCATCAGACAAAAGCCCTCTTCAATGCGATCAAGAACCCGCCGGCTATCTGAATCCAAACGTAGCAGGTCGGCTTGCAAGTTGGAGTACAGCCGTCTTGCTTCCGCCTCTTCCGCGGCCACAGCGGCGGCATGCAGGCGGAAGAGCTGCAATGAAATCACATTATCCGGCATCGCAGCCAAGCGCTTACGTGCGCTGTGATGGTTGTTCAACCTCAGCTCAAGCATGATCAGGCTACGCTCGAAGCATTTTTGCAGCAAGGGAGCCTGTGCTATAGCGCTGCCCCGTTCCAGCAGGTTATGGGCCTCGTCCACCCTGCCCAGATCGATCAGCAATATGGCCCGGACATGCAGGTCGTAAAGATCGTGCTGAGTGAGTTGCGTCATATGCGGCTCGGGAAGCAAATGCAAGGCATCGGTCACGCAGCCCTGTTTGCGTAATACATTGGCCAAGCCATTCCGGGTGACACGATTGTTGGGCCAGCGTGCGATATTGTTGCGGTATTGAGCCTCGGCGGCGACCAGCTCCCCTTGCGCCTTGAGCACATCCGCCAGACCGTTGGCGGCGACTTCGTCATTAGGCCAGCGTGCGATATTGTCGCGGTATTGAGCCTCGGCGGCGACCAGCTCCCCTCGTGCCTTGAGCACATCAGCCAGACCGTTGGCGGCGACTTCGTTGTTGGGCCAGCGTGCGATATTGTCGCGGTATTGAGCCTCGGCGGCGACCAGCTCCCCTCGTGTCTTGAGCACATCCGCCAGACCGCTGGCGGCGACTTCGTTGTTGGGCCAGCGTGCGATATTGTCGCGGTATTGAGCCTCGGCGGCGACCAGCTCCCCTCGTGTCTTGAGCACATCCGCCAGACCGCTGGCGGCGACTTCGTTGTTGGGCCAGCGTGCGATATTGTTGCGGTATTGAGCCTCGGCGGCGACCAGCTCCCCTCGTGCCTTGAGCACATCCGCCAGACCGCTGGCGGCGACTTCGTCATTAGGCCAGCGTGCGATATTGTCGCGGTATTGAGCCTCGGCGGCGACCAGCTCGCCTCGTGCCTTGAGCACATCCGCCAGACCGTTGGCGGCGACTTCGTCATTAGACCAGCGTGCGATATTGTTGCGGTATTGAGCCTCGGCGGCGACCAGCTCCCCTCGTGCCTTGAGTACATCCGCCAGACCGCTGGCGGCGACTTCGTCATTAGGCCAGCGTGCGATATTGTCGCGGTATTGAGCCTCGGCGGCGACCAGCTCCCCTTGCGCCTTGAGCACATCCGCCAGACCGCTGGCGGCGACTTCGTCATTGGGATTGGCGGCCATTGCCTCCCGCAGCAGTTGTTCGGCCCAATCAAGATAGCCATGCCCCTGAACGATACCGGCAGCCTTGCTCAGAGTTTTAGCTAGATGCACCAATTTATCCGGCAATGGTTGTTGGCGCTGTTGTTCGATCAGATCGGCAAGAAATCGGCGCGCCTTGGCTTCATCACCACGCGCCAGACGCTGCTCGATAGCGGCCAATGCATGACTGAGGGCCTCAAGCGCCGCGCCACGATCTACTCTGACCCGTGGTGCAAAACCCGCATCACCCCTCTCCCAGTCGACAGGGTCGGATTCAAGCGTTTTGGGTTTTACGCCGGCCTCTGGCGCCCACAGTCGTTGCTCAAGGTCGAGCAGACGGCGCCGGGTCTCTTGAGGCGGAAGCCCCAGTTCCGGTAGATCGAAAGAGAGCTCCTGCTCTATGTAACGTCTGCCTCCCTCTGCGTCTGCTGTGGAAACAAACGCCAGCAAAGTGCGTTGTTGCTCCGGTTTCAGTGCTTGCCAGACCTGGTTTAGCTCGGGCGGTAGGGCAGGCATTGCCGCCAGGGGTTTTGGCTCCAGACCGGGCCATAGGCTCGAGGCCGTCTCTTTTAGCAGTTGCGGCCAGGATTCCCAATACGGTCGGATAAGCTGAATCAGACCGCGTGAACCGACGCTGGTGGGAAAGGCCTGTTCAAGGCGGTGCAGCGCGTGTTTGAGCAATGCGAACCCCTGCGGTTGCTCGGCCACGGTGTCGTGCAAGGCCAGCAGGCCATGGTTCAAGGGATCAAAGCCGTTATCGTCACTGGGCTGGGTGAGCCATAACAGGCCACGCCAGGCATCCATCAATTCGGTGCGACGCTCACTATTCCATTTGGCTGTGTGATCATTGAGACGGTCGAGCCAGTAGCCGTGCAGTCGATCATCGGTCTGTTGATTGCACAGTGCCCGGCGCAGTTGCAGCGCGGCGCGTCCGCCTTGATTGGCCAGCCCCGTCGCATTGTGCCCCTGCTCAAAAAAGCCGTTCAGCGCATCGAACAGGGACTCTTCCCGGGGCAGGGTGGCGGCGAGCAGAAACAGATTGAACAGGAAGCGTGAGTCATGCCAATAGCTGAGCGCTTCCGATGCGGCTGGTTTTGCCCGTTGCTGTTGCACGGACTGACGCTGTTCATCGACCAGTGGTGCCGTCATGTGGGCCAGTCGGCGCGCCAGATTGGCATTGAACGGGGGGATCTCCAGCGCCTGGATTATCTGTTCGGCCGGCTCGATATCAGAACCTATCGCCGGCAGGCCTTCTCCCCGCAACATGTCGCGCAGGCGATCTGCGTCATGCTGTTGCAGCATGGCCTCCAGATCGAGGCGCACACGCTGATAGGCCAGTTCTACCGGGTTCATCTATTTAGTCCATGGCGGGTGAGCCAGTTGCCCACTGCTTGTTGCTCATAGTGTTCGCGCAGCTGCGCAGCATGTTTTTCGCGGCGCAACGCAAGCCATTCTGTCTGCCTTGTAGTATGGGTGGTGATGAGGGGTTGTGCAATGCGCCCCAGGCGTCCCATACAGGCTTCAACGCTGATATCTCCCTTGAGTGGCGCATGCACCACCTCTTTGACTGCCGGCAGCGTGGCTTCCAATGGCATGGTTATACCCAGGTTCTCGCCCGGAGGAGAGGGGAAATGGTGGCCGTTGAGTCCCACTTCGGCGACGGTTGGCCGATAGAGTGGTCCGGCCAATTCGGGGGAGTAGCGCCAGGCGATCAGCCATTGTCCCTGCCTGAGATGGCCGAGACCAAGTACCCGGGAGGCTTTGGTCCAGTCGTCGTCCAGCAGGTAGTCATCAAGCTCGAATGCAAAGGCCGCCCACCAATGTGGTTCGGTTGGCCCAAGTTGATCCGACAGCAGACCGGCAAATTCGCGAATAGCATCTTCACCCCGTGCCTGCAGTGTGCCGGCGATGGTCTCTACGTGGGCAATAGTGAGATCTTCAGGTTCTGGGGGATATTCGCCGGTTAATCGATGGAGTGCATCCTGGGTATCAAAATCGTGCAGAATCCTGGGCAGGACCGCATTCAATGACACCATATGCACCAATGGCTGATTCGGGGATATCTGTTCCCTGGCGATTCGGTTGTGTCTATTGGCCTCTATCGTATAAGTCGGTGCGGTTGAACCATCTGTTCCAGCGGGTATGCACAAACGGATTTGGAAATAGTCGCGTATAGCCCTGCTGAAATCGGTAGTTGGGTTCCTGGGATTCGGAAAAATGTCTGAAGTGGATAGCTCATCTTCTCGATGCTCAGAGACCCGATGGTCCATACGCCAGTTCTGCGCCAAGGCGGTATTTTCAGGATGATTATCGCTCTGTAATCTGCGCAAGCTGGATTCCCAAGGGTGGGAGTGGCGCCGACGATCAAAAATGTAGGGGTGCTTGTTGATCTGTTCCATGCTGTTATAGGGCTATCTTGACTGCGCCATCGATTCCGTGATTTTGCTATAGGGATAATAATTCCCGCGTAGGTGCTTATGTATCACAAATTGTCTGTTTACGGCCACTTTTCACGGTTCAGACCAACGGCCCGAACAGCTCCTCAAGGTCGTTCTCTGTCCATTGGGGGTCGGCGCCGCCGGTGCTGTCATAAAGCCCATCGGCCAGGGCCTGTTTGCGCTCCTGCATGGACTGAATCTGCTCCTCCACGGTGCCTTCACTGATCAGTTTGTAGACAAATACCGGATTCTCCTGGCCGATGCGGTGGGCCCGGTCGGTGGCCTGGCGCTCCACGGCCGGGTTCCACCAGGGATCATAATGGATGACCGTATCGGCCGCAGTGAGATTGAGGCCCACGCCGCCGGCCTTGAGGCTGATGAGGAACAGGGGCACCTTGCCGGCCTGAAAACGATCGATGGGGGTGGCTCGATCGCGGGTGCTGCCGGTGAGCAGGACATAGTCGATACCGGCCGTCTGCAGTGCCTGCTCGATCAGTCCCAACATGGAGGTGAATTGAGAGAAGAGCAGAATGCGGCGACCCTCTTCGATCATCTCCGGCAGCAGATCCATGAGCAGTTCCAGTTTGGCGGAGTGTCCGGCCTCGATCCGCCCCCGCTCTTCCGGGCTGATCAGGCGTGGATCGCAACATACCTGACGCAGCTTGAGCAGGGCGGTGAGGATCAGGATTCCGCAGCGGGAGATGCCTTTTTCGTCCACCGCCTCGCGTACCCGTCGGTAGATATTCAGGCGGATATCCTCATAGAGTTCCCGTTGCGCCCCTTGCAGTTCCACTGTGCGCAGGATCTCGGTCTTGGGTGGCAGTTCCGGCGCCACCGCCTGTTTGGTGCGCCGTAACAGGAAAGGCCGGATGCGGCGGCGCAGCCGCTCGGCCTGATACTCGTCGCCCCATTTCTCAATCGGCCTGCGGCAACGCCGGCGGAACTGATGCTCTTCGCCCAGCAGGCCGGGCAACAGGAAATCGAACAGGGACCAGAGTTCCCCCAGATGGTTTTCCACCGGCGTGCCGGTCAGACAGATTCGGTGTCTGGCATTGAACTGGCGTGCGATTGCGCCAACCTTGGCTTTGGGGTTTTTGATAGCCTGGGCCTCGTCCAGAATCAGCAGGTGATAGTCCTGGGTCAGCAGCTGGTTCTGGTCCCGCAGCAGCAGGGGATAGGTGGTGATCAGCAGATTCTGTTTTTCCATCCCCCTGAACAGTTCGTGCCGCTGGGGACCGTGCAGGACCCGCGTCCGAAGATCAGGAGCGAAGCGTTGCGCCTCCCGTTGCCAGTTGGCCATCAGACTGGTGGGGGCGATCACCAGACTGGGCCGGTCCATGCGTCCCTGTTCTTTTTCGTACAGCAGATGAGCCAGGGTCTGCACCGTCTTACCGAGTCCCATGTCATCCGCCAGTATGCCCCCCAGTCGATGCTCGCGCAGAAACTGCAGCCAGTCCAAGCCCTGTTGCTGGTAGGGCCGCAGCTCTGCCAGCAGGCCCGCCGGTGGTGTTATGGCAGGGATGGCTCCGATATTGCGCAGGGTCTCAGCCAGGCTGTGTAATGCTTCCGCACCCAGCCATTGCAGGGGTTCGCCGTCCGGTGACTCGTCGAGTTCCGCCAGACGGGCCAACTGGAAACGGTTGAGCTGCAGACGTTGCATTTCGTCGAGCTTGCTGTCGTGCAGCTCGAACAGGGTCTCCATGATCTGGCGAACGCGGTTTCGGGAGAGGAGCAGGTGGCGGCCATCTTCCAGGGGTACGGCCATCCCACACTCATGGATCAGCCCATCCAGTCTCTCCCCGCGCCGATCCGGTGGCAGTTCGTGCAGCCACTGCACCAGGGCTGGCAACAGGTTGATGCGCCGGCCCTCCAGAACGATGCCGATGCTGACACCGTAGCCGTCCGCCTCCGTTCCCAGGGGTTCGAGTTCCGTGTACCAGTGGTCCGGGCGGGCCAGGCGGTGGGGGAAGTCCATGTCACAGGTCACCCGCCAACCCTGTGTTTCCCATTCCGGCTGTTGACGGGATTGAAAATCGAGCCAGGGGAGCAGCTCATCTGTAAGCGAAAAACAGTCGGTTGCTCTCTCCCTGCTCTGACCCTCATGGATGCGAAACCCCAATGAGATGAGCTGCTCTATACAGTGCTGCTCGGCGGGTTCATCCCGGATCAGATGTACCTGTGTGTTGTCTTTAAACTGTAAAGGCGCTCCCCGGGTGCCGATGCGGATTTCGTGATACTTGAATGAGAGACAGGCCAAGGGCATCTCCTGTGTGCAGAGATGCAGGCAGGGCTGAGGCGCCACAGGTGGGCGCTGCTCAACCCTGACCTGTCGCAAGTGTGGCAGTGAGGTGTCAGGAAAGCGCTTTTGCAGGTCGGCCGTTACCTTGGGAACCTGTTCCGGGGTCACGGGTGGCATGGCGGCCAGCTTCTCTACCAAGGCTCCGGGCAGGTCACTCACCAAGGGGGTGCATTGATCAGACTCCAGACACCAGAGAGAGGTGAGGAAAATGGTGGCGCGTTGATGCCATCTGATCCGTTGATTGCCGATGGAATCCATTTCCCAGCAGGGGGTTGCAGACTGTGGCTTGCCCAGACGCAGGGTCTTCCCTGAAATATGCCCCAGATGGCAACGCCCGGTCTCCAGCATGGCACGCAGCAGCCGTTCACCCGGCTTACCCTTGAGCGACGGCTTTACCTCTCCCCCCTGATTCAGGCCAGCCAGAATATCGAGATCGGTCTTCAGCAGAAAACGTGGAGGTGTTCCCCGCTGAGCCCAGGCGGGTTCATAGATGCGATCCTCCGCGTAACCGCCGCTTTTCAGTGCCCGGGCGCAACGGGTCTCAACTTCTATCCGGGTAGGATCATCCGGGTTGGGACGGAGGAGATAGATCAGGCGCTGATGCACTCCTGGCGGATAGTCCAGCAACCCCGCCATAGGTCGTCCCAAGGGGTGCTTTGCCTTCCTGGTTTCCAGCGCCTCTTTCGGTATCTCATGCTCATCCAGCAATACCTTGATCAGCACAGCGGCCACATGTGAACAATTCTGGCCGGATGAACAGCTGCACTCCCCGTTGATCTGGACCTCTTTGCCCGGATTCATATGTACGCGGACATAGACCCGTAACCGCTGCTGATCAGTGTTGATCAGCGCCGTGATCAACGCACCCCCTCGCTGAACCTGGGGTATGAAGGCGGCATGATTCTTCAGGAAGCGTGAGCCTTGCTCAAGCCAGGCTGGGCCAAAGCGTTCGCTTAAGTCTTTTAGAGTGTGGATCATGGTTGGTGAGCAGTGGCAAATCAGCCGGAGCGGTTTGTACGCTTTTCTGCCCAGACAAGTACTTTGTCAAAGGGCATCTGGTCCAACTTGCCGAACAGTGGATGCCCGGTCAGTTTCTCCCGGCTCAACCGGGGGGAAGTGATTCCACAGAGAAACCGGGTCAGCAGGCGTGCGTCCGCAAGACTCTCTCCCTGTTCCTGTTTCAGGTTGCTAACCTCCTGCCATATCCCATCGCTGATGGAAACGGTCCGGCGCGGCGCTATCCTTTGTTTCCCCCGGCGGCACCAGCTGCAGTGTCCACAGGGCTGCTCCCGCTGTTCGCCGAAGTGGGCTGACAGGGCGTTGGTCTGACAGCCGTCCAGGTCCACCAGGTCGAGTACCTGTTGCAGGCGATGGATCTCCGCCTTCTCTCGTTTGAGCATGCGCTGGTGTAGTTCGTGGGCCAATTCCTGGGCGTGATCGGGTTGACGAAGACGCCGGTAGCGGTGGCGGATGCCAGCCACCTTAACCTCCAGTAACTGCTGTTCCCCCAGCCAGTCGAGGGCGCTGATGATACGTTCCCGGGTGGTTTCCAGGTTAGCGGCAGCCTGGGCCGGATCGAGGCTGAACCAGATTCTGCCCTTGACCGACTGGCGAAACAGGGCAGCGAGAAAAGTTCGACGTTCGCCATCGAAACGGGAGAGGATTTCTGCTGAACTCAGCAGAGGTTTGAATCTGTAATCGGCGTAGAAGGGGGTTCCACCCTCCAGATAGCCTGCCAGTTCCAGGTAGGTGAGCAGGGTGCGCAGTACCAGGGAACGGATGTCGTGTAGTGCCGAGAGGGTGTAGAGGCTGACATCGAAGGTGTCACCTTGGTCGAAGAGGTCGCTGATCAGGCTGTGAAGTGCCGACTCATCCGGGGTGTCACCGTAGATGAAATTCTCCAGCACGTTCAGGTCGTCGGCGCAGGCGAGCATCTTGCAGAGGGCGGGTTGTCCGTCACGCCCGGCGCGGCCGATCTCCTGGGAGTAGTTTTCCAGGCTCTTGGGCAGGTTGTAGTGGTAGACGGCACGAATATCGGACTTGTCCACCCCCATGCCGAAGGCGATGGTGGCCACCACGATGCCGTCGTCGGCGGCCATGAACCACTCCTGTACCTGATTTCGAAGATCGTCCTTCAAGCCGGCATGGTATGCCCGCGCCGGAAGTCCGGCATCGGACAGCATTGTAGCCACCGTCTCTGCTGTCTTTTGCAGGGTGACATAGACAATGGCGGATCCGGTTGGCGCTTCCCTGATGGCATCAAGCAGTATCCGGTCGCGTTCCGTGGCATCCACCGGCGTGGTTTCGATGGTGAGGTTGGGGCGGTAGAATCCGGTGCGGATGGCACATTCCGGGCCGATTGCAAAGAGCCGGCAGATATCCTCAAGCACCGGTGTCGTGGCGGTGGCGGTCAGGGCCAGGATGCGTTCGGCGCCGAACTCCCGGGCGAATCCCGCCAACTTGAGATAGTCGGGGCGGAAGTTGTGGCCCCATTCGGAGATGCAGTGGGCCTCGTCCACGGCGAACAGGGAGATGTCGATCCGGCGCAGGGTCTCGCGGAATCGTTCGTTGTTGAAACGCTCGGGGGCCACGTAGAGCAGACGCAGGGTGCCGCTTCTGAGCTGCGCCATCACCTCCCGGTATTCGTCGGCACTGAGAGTGGAATCGAGCCGGCGTGCGCTGATGCCCCGTGCAGTGAGTGCATCGATCTGGTCTTTCATCAGGGCGATCAGAGGCGAGACCACCAGGGTCACCCCGGGCAGCAGCAGCGCGGGCAGTTGGTAACAGAGCGATTTGCCGCCACCGGTAGGGAAGACGGCTGCGGCCGAATGGCCTTCCAACAGATGCTGCATCACTTCCTGTTGGCCAGGGCGTGGTTCGGTGAAACCGAAATATTTTCGCAGTGTTGTCTGAATCCTTGACGGCATCTGGACCTCCTGTCCGTTTGTGCTTGATGGGTTCTTTTGCATCCTGGTCTCATCTACCTGTCGGTTTGAAAGATCCGTTTCCGGCAGAGACCAGATGTTACGGGCCTCAAGATGTGACGGCAAGGCGGTGAGGCATCTCTTCCAGAGAAACGAAGTCAACCCTGTTATTGCATTTGGTTTGACTCCGGCCTCTGACCGACAAAAGAGATGGAACTTTTTCGAAAATTGACTGCCAGAAAAAATAATTGAAATAAGAATGAATCTCAGTATTATCTAGCTGTATGCCCCGACTATCTGACAAATTGCTGGCTCTGCTCCTGACACTTTTGCTGGGGTTATCTCCGTTGCAGGGTGCGCTGGCCGGTTTTGCCGCTTCCCCAGACCGGGAGGGGAGCGTGCCTCAGATGTCGGATATGCATGATAGCGGCATGGTTATGGACCAAGCGGCCCACGATTGTGAACAGTGCAATGCTGACGATGGCTGTGCCGGTCATAGTTGCTCATCCGGTCAGTGTGCATCCTGTGTGCTTGCCCTGCTGCCGTTTTTTCTACTTCCCACCCATCTTGCCGCAACGCCTGTTTTACCCAGGGCGGACAAGGTTTTTGTAAGCCAACTCTCCTCTTCTCTCTTCCGCCCACCCAGGGCCTGACTTCCTTGCTGCTGATCGCTGATTTTTCAGTGATCTCCTGACAACGATTTGTTGACAAATAGTCAGCGGCGTCCTGTTTGCCGTTGACTCGCAGAGGAAGAGTAATTTCATGAGTAGTATTAACGACCCGATCAAGGGGGCGTGCCTGACGCGCCGCCGATTTGTACAAGGCGTGGCAATGGGTGGCGCCTTCGCTGGTCTGGGGCTGGGGTCCAGCGCGCTGGCCGTCGTCATGAAACAGCAGGGGCCTGAAACCCTGCGCGGCACCGATTTCAATCTGACCATTGGTGAGCAGGCAGTCAACTTTACAGGTGCTGCGCGAATTGGCACAACCGTCAATGGTTCACTGCCGGCGCCGATCCTGCGCTGGCGAGAGGGTGATACGGTGACGCTGCGGGTGACCAATCTGTTGCGCGAGACCAGTTCCATACATTGGCACGGCATCATCCTGCCGAGTGCCATGGATGGTGTGCCGGACATTGCAACAGGGTTTAAAGGCATCAAACCCGGTGAAACCTTCACCTATCGTTTTCCCGTGACCCAGAGCGGCACCTACTGGTATCACAGTCACTCTGGGTTTCAGGAGCAGACCGGTCTCTACGGCTCCATCATCATCGATCCCAGGGAGCCTGAACCCTTCACCTACGATCGTGACTACGTGGTGATGCTCTCCGACTGGACCGATGAAGATCCCACCAATGTCTATGCCAAACTGAAAAAGCTCAGCCACTACTACAACTTCAATGAGCGCACCCACGCGGACCTGATGAAAGACATCAAGGAGAAGGGGCTGACGGCCACCTGGAACGACCGCAAGATGTGGAATCAGATGCGCATGAGCCAGCGCGATCTGTCGGATGTGACCGGTTATACCTACACCTTCCTGACCAATGGCCAGACCCCGGCGGAGGGTTGGACCGGACTGTTCAGAAAAGGTGAAAAGGTGCGCCTGCGTTTCATCAACGGTTCTGCCATGACCTTCTTCGACGTGCGCATTCCCGGCCTGAAGATGACCGTGGTGGCGGCTGATGGCCAGCACATCGAGCCGGTTTCCGTGGATGAGTTCCGCATGGGTGTGGCGGAGACCTATGATGTCATCGTCGAGCCCAAGGATGACACGGCCTACACCATCTTCGCCCAGGATATCGCACGCTCTGGTTATGCCAGAGGAACCCTGACACCAGATCCCTCATTGACGGCCACGATCCCCGAGATGGACCCGGTACCGAATCTGGGGCATGACGACATGGGTATGAATATGATGAACCATGCCGGGCATGACATGCCGGGTATGGATCACAGCCAGCACCAGATGCCGGATGGGAAGATGATGTCTGGTATGCAGATGTCTGGTGATATGGATATGAGTGGCATGCAGATGGCCAGAGACATGGATATGAGCGGAATGCAGATGGCCCCGGCACCATCAGCAAAACCGGCAATGAAGCCCAACCCATCAGACTTCACCGCCGGCCCCGTCCATCATGCGCCGACGGAATACGGCCCTCATGTGGATATGCGGGCGGACGCTCCCCAGTACCGGCTGGATGATCCCGGTGTCGGCCTGCGTAACAACGGTCGCCGTGTACTGACCTATGCCGATCTGAAGAACCTGCGCACCACCCATGATCACCGTGATCCGGACCGGGAGATCGAACTCCACCTCACGGGCAACATGGGCCGTTACATGTGGTCAGTCAACGGTGTCAAACACAGTGATGCCGAACCTCTGCGCTGGAAACTGGGGGAACGCCTGCGTATCACCTTCGTCAACGACACTATGATGATCCACCCGATGCATCTGCATGGTATGTGGAGTGATCTGGAGACTGGTGACAACAACTACCTGCCGCGCAAACACACCGTGATCGTGCAGCCCGGTTCCCGCATCAGTTATCGGGTCACCGTGGACGCGGAGGGGGGCTGGGCCTACCACTGCCATCTGCTCTATCACATGCTCGGCATGTTCCGCACCGTCGCCGTCAGTTGAGGAGGTAATAAAATGATGAAAAAGATATTGGCAGCGTTGATGGCGATCGGATTATCCAACCCTGTTTTTGCCGGTGGAGCAGATGATCCGCTGGTCTACCAGGTGATGATCGACAAACTGGAGATCAGGGGTACGGATGGTTCCAATCCACTGGTACTGGAAGCGGATGCCTGGGTTGGATACGACCTTAATAAATTCTGGTTCAAGACGGAAGTGGAACGTGTGAATGGCGAAACTGAGGAGGCTGAAGTGCAGTTCCTCTATAGCCGCGCCATTGCACCATTTTGGGATCTCCAGGTTGGCTGGCGACGGGATATAAAACCGGATCCGAAGCGGGATTTCCTGGCCCTCGGTTTCAAAGGTCTGGCGCCCTATCTATTTGAGGTGGATGCCGGAATCTTTTTCGGTGAGTCAGGACAGATCGGTGCCCGGTTGGATGCCGAATACGAATATATGTTCACGCAGAAGTTGATCCTGTCGCCAGAGGTCGAGATGAATCTCTACAGCAAGGATGACGAAGCGGTCGGCATCGGCTCCGGTTTTTCAGATATGGAGTTGGGATTGCGGTTGCGCTACGAGATACGGCGGGAGTTTGCTCCCTACATAGGTGTCAACTGGATGGGGAAATTCGGCCAGACCGCCGATTTTGCCAGAGATGAAGGTGAGGATACCAGCGATGTTCAGATCGTCGCCGGCATTCGTGCTTGGTTTTGACGGGAAATTTTTCGCGGAAAGTAGGAGCGGTGCCCCGCCGCGATGGCTCCGTAACGAACAGATCGCGGCGGGGGCGCCGCTCCTACTATCAGTCAAGTTTTCCAAGGAGAAAGGGTAATGAAGAGAAGATTATTGAACCTGTTGCCATTGATGGGTCTGGTTGTATTGGCCGGTTGCAGCGAGCAGCAAGGTGCAGCGGCCGGCATCGATAAAGCGGTTGTTTCGCCGCCAGTATCTCCGTCCGTTCAGCGTTGGTACAACCAGGAGCAGGTTGCGAGAGGCAATGTACTGTTCCAGACGAATTGCGCCAGCTGCCACATGCCGGACGCATCGGGCACGCCGAACTGGAAAGAACCGCTTCCCGATGGCAAATATCCACCACCTCCCCTGAATGGTGCCGCTCATACCTGGCACCACCCGCTATCCGTGTTGCGCCGGACTGTGCAACGGGGAGGCATTTCTTTGGGCGGTACCATGCCTGAATTCGCCAGCAAGCTGAATGATCAACAGATCGATGACATCCTGGCCTGGGTGCAGACTCACTGGTCCGATGAGATCTATCGCGTGTGGCACGAGCGGAATGCTCAGGCCGGAAAACCAATGCAGTCCAGTAAAAAAGGCTGATAATCACAGAGGTAAAAATCATGGCAAAGACAAATATTGAGAAGTCGAAGAAATCACCCTTTTACGGAAAACTCGCTGCCTGGTTGCTGACCGGGATCACGCTGGTTGCGGGTGGCGTACTGTTCAGCCAGCAACCCGCTGAGGCGGCTGATGTAGTGGTCTACAAAAGTCCGACTTGTGGTTGCTGCAAGGATTGGGTCAGCCATATGAAAGAGAATGGCTATACGGTGGAGGTACACAACCAGCGCAATATGAGTTCGATCAAAACAGAGCTGGGCGTGCCGCGCAACATGCAATCCTGTCATACCGCCAAGGTTGGGGGATATGTCATAGAGGGACACGTGCCTGCGGATGTGGTTGCCCGCCTGTTGAAAGAGAAACCCCCGATCAAGGGTCTTGCCGTACCCGGTATGCCCATGGGTTCGCCAGGGATGGAAGGGCCGAGGAAAGATCCATATAACGTTGTGACTATTCAGGAAAACGGGAAAGCCACCGTCTATGCCAGCCGCAACCAGTAGGAGATAGAGATGAATAAGAAGAGGCTTGTTTCCGCCATTACACCCGTTTTGGCAATGGCACTGCTGCTGGCGACACCCATCTCGGGGGCGCACTCGCCACCGGAAGAGGCAAAGGTCTATTTTGTTGGTCTTACGGATGGCGAGGTGGTGAAAAGCCCGTTCAAAGTGAAATTCGGCATCAAGGGTTTCGGTATAACCCCTGCCGGGACCCAGGGTGTTAGCGGCTGAGTAAAACCGCGCATAGATGGCGAAGGCCGCCTCGCTGCGTCGATACATCCTCCGTCAGAACGTCACATCC
>JAMJIN010000080.1:0-16593 GCA_036784775.1 Chromatiales bacterium
GGATGTGACGTTCTGACGGAGGATGTATCGACGCAGCGAGGCGGCCTTCGCCATCTATGCGCGGTTTTACTCAGCCGCTAACACGCGCCACTGTGCACCTTTGAACTCGGTCGAGCCTTGAGATTTCAGGGTTAAATTTTCTGCCAGATTGACAGCATCAGGATCACTGAAGGCAAAATCAGTCAGCTCAAACTGCCACTTCACCTGTTTCAGCTGTCCAGCGTTTCCAACTAAATGGATACCAGGATTCAGCTGCCCTGAATAGCTCCATCCACCCTTGGGCCTGGCTTTTGGGGGTAGCCATTTCGTCAACGCGAGGAGATCGATTCCGCTGCCCTGCAGATCGATTTCCCATCGATTCTTGCCGGCTGAGAGGTTCAAATCGAGTTTGCCACCCGCTACCGCTAACTGTTTGAGCGAAGCCTGCAGGTTTAGCGTGTCAAGATCGAGTCTGAAACGTACCTGCATCTCCGGCCTATCCAGTTTCAACCCGGTCACATGCAGTTTCCCGCTATCGCACTGGATCAGCTGTTCAGAGACCTGGCCTCTATGGCAATCCAGAGTGAGGTTTTCAAGAGGCATAGCCAATTGCGGCAGTTGAATCCTGCCGATCTTTAGCCGGTAGGCACTCTTTGAAGACGGGAACCATTCAAGCTGCAGATTGATACGTTCAGCCTGCCAGGTGGCACCATCGATTTTATCGACGCTTAGGGTAAGCTGATCAACCGCCAGTGCGGAAAAGATAGCGCTGAGGAGAAACAGACCACCCAAAAGGGCAGCCTGTATCGACAAGTATCTAGCTCGCAGGAAAGACATCGGTGGAGAGATAGCGGTCGCCCCGGTCGCAGATGATCGCAACAATGACCGCGTTCTCCACTTCCCGGGAGAGCTTCAATGCCGCCACCACCGCACCACCTGATGAGATGCCGGCAAAGATCCCCTCTTTTGCTGCCAGTTCGCGGGTGGTCTCCTCTGCATCCTGCTGTGAGACATCGATGATCCGGTCGACCCGTTGCGGATCATAGATTTTGGGCAGGTATTCCTCAGGCCAGCGGCGGATTCCCGGAATATTGGAACCCTCCATGGGTTGGACACCAACAATCTCAACGGCTGGATTCTGTGCCTTGAGATAGCGGGAGGTTCCCATGATAGTGCCGGTGGTACCCATGGCGCTGACAAAGTGGGTGACCTTGCCTTCGGTATCGCGCCAGATCTCCGGTCCCGTGCCTTCGACATGAGAAGTCGGGTTATCCTGATTGGAAAACTGATCGAGAACAATCCCCTTTCCTTCTGCCTCCAGGTTGCGTGCACGATCGATCGCCGCTTCCATACTGCCTGCCTTTGGCGTCAGAATCAGTTCAGCGCCATAGGCTTTCATAACAGCCCGACGCTCCAAACTCATGTGCTCGGGCATTACCAGGATCATGTGGTATCCCTTGATGGCGGCTGCCATCGCCAGCGCAATGCCGGTATTGCCGCTGGTTGCCTCTATCAGAGTATCCCCCGGCTTGATCGTGCCACGCGTCTCAGCATGTTGGATCATGCTCAGGGCCGGGCGATCTTTGACGGAGCCAGCCGGGTTATTCCCCTCCAGTTTTACCAATAAGGTGTTGGATGTGTTGCAGGGTAGTCTCTGCAGGCGCACCAGTGGCGTATTGCCGATATAGTCTTCGATTGTTTTGTAGTTCATGACAGGAGTTTAGCGCGATTTCTCTGTCAAGATCAGTGGTGAATCTCAAGGTAGGCCGGTTCAAACGAAGCGGAACCGGGCGTCGTAAGGGTCGGGGTCAAACCGGGGGGTGCTGTTGGCAATTGATCCAGCGTTGAGCGGTTTGACCCCGACCCTTGTAAATGCCCGATCCGCTGCGCTTGATCGGGCCTGCTTCTTGAATACCGGAGGTCAGAAATTAATCACTTCTGATGATTCCCAGTTTCCATCCCCATCTTCGTCGATTGAGAGGGTGTATTGGGCATTGTTGATGATGTTGATCTGGGCGATTGAACCCGCAGAACCGGTCAAAAGCATTGTTCCAAAAAAGGGCCAGACATCGAACGGACTCATCAGCATTGTGACCGGTGTCGTGATCTCCACGTAACCTTCCGCAGGATGATAGTATCGACCGGAAATCGCTAGAGAATTATTCCCTCCCTGACCATCGGTAAATACCAGGGTGAAATTTTCCAACATCTCGACGCTACCGTCACCATTTATTACCAGCAGATTGGTAACCGTGGTGGTCGTAACACCGTTAAAATGCATTGCCAAGGTGCCGATGAACGTCACGGAATTAGCGCCGCTGCTGACCACCAATGGCGATGCATCTTTCATAGTCAATGTCATTGAGTCAATGTCATTGATCGTGAGAGTGCCACTGATATCCACTCTGCCGTCGATCAATACCCCGGCCTCGTTACATCCGATGAAGTCCATATAACCGGAGAAACTGTCCCCACCATCTGGTATGTCGAGGAAAAACTGGACATACCCCGATGAGCAGGCAAAAGTGTCAGATTCAGTGCGCTCCTGCGAAGAAGCCCGCGAAGCGGTCTTTCCCAGAGAATGGTTTACGACGTTGGTGATAACGTTAATGGTACCAAGTATGAATGAACCGTTATCCCCATCCTGAGGACGCCCCGTTGCATTGGCCAGACCACCAACCGATTGGCTTGCCCCAAGCCCACCGCTGGCAAGCGTTTCGCCGTTAACGACAGTCACATCGGCGAGCGAGCGACTCCCGGTGTAGGCTGTGGTCGCCCCACCATCACCTCCACCGCCGCCGCAGGCCCCGAGGACCAGCGAAGCACCCAAAATCATCCCTAAATATCCTGCTTTCATCTCTTTCTCCTAATCAATCTTATGTGAATTCCCTTATAAAGCGCGGCATTATACTCACGACCAAGAAAAAAATGGGAATACTATTCCTTTAAGAGGTTTTTCATCTCACGTACGGCAGCATCCAGACCAGTGAAAACCGCCCGGCAGATGATCGAGTGACCAATATTCAGCTCACGAATGCCACCGATCTGTAAAATTGACTGGACGTTGTGGTAGTCGAGTCCGTGGCCCGCATTGACCAGCAGACCGAGCTGGTTCCCATACTCCACCGCATGAATGATCTTTTCGAGAGCTTCATCCCGTGACCGGCCCAACGGAGCATCTGCGTAGTGTCCGGTATGGATCTCAACCACAGGAGCACCAACCTCCACAGCGGCATCCAGTTGTTTCCGGTCTGCATCGATGAAAAGGGAGACCCGAACGCCTGCATCCCGAAGTTCCTCGCAGTAATCCCGCATATAGTCGAGGTTTCCCGCTACATCCAAACCCCCTTCAGTGGTGAGCTCCTCTCTTTTTTCGGGCACAAGACAGCAATCATGGGGGCGAAACCTGGAAGCGATGGCAGCCATTTCAGAAGTGGCAGCCATTTCGAGATTCATACGGGTATGTAGAATATCCGCCAACATCTCCACATCACGATCCTGAATGTGGCGCCTATCCTCCCGCAGGTGCAGCGTGATCACATCCGCTCCTGCCTGTTCTGCAACCAGCGCAGCCTGGACAGGTTCCGGATAGCGGGTTCCCCGTGCCTGGCGCAGCGTAGCCACATGATCGATATTGACGCCCAGCAGAATCTCTTGTCTGTCGCTCATCTCTTTTCCTGTTTTTCCAAACAAATATATTGTGTTCTTCGTGGTGAGCTACGGTTTCTGTGCGAACACTAGTTCGGTCCACGAAATAGCTCACGGCTTTTTAAAGGCTTGTCTCCAAGGTAAAACGCCAGAATACGCCTCATCAGCCCGCGTGCCTCTCTCCTGGCCTGCAAAGTTAACTGGAGTCCTTGTTGCAAACTAATCAGTGTACTGCCATGTATAACATTATGATTTTCGGCATCTGCTTTCACAACCGCCCTTATGGGACCCTGTTCGATATGATAATCGTAGAGACCATCCGGTTGCACCGCTTCGCCGTTTTCCGCCTCGTGGTCAAGCAGCAATTCATAACCGGTCTCCCTTAACAGAGAAACCTCGAAACTGCGTAGCGTATCCTCCAGAGAGGGGCTTTCACTCAGTGCTTGCAGAGCATTGATGTAGTGTAAAAAGAGTGTGGGATGAGGATCATTGCGTTCCAGCAAGCGCATCAGCAGCTCATTCAGATAGAAACCGCAATAGAGTGCCTTACGGGCAAGTGTGTAGACGTTTCCCTCAGCCTCCGCCTGTCGCAGTGTCTTTATCTCACCCCGTCCACTGACGCCGGCCAGCAGAGGCCTGAAAGGTTGCAACAGTGCGCTCCTGGATGAACGCCCGGATTTTACGCCTTTGGCAATAGCCGCAAAGCGTCCATCCTGAGGAGTGAACAACTCCAACAGAAGACTGCTGTTACGATAGTTACGCCGGTGGATAACAAAGCAGGGCTGAAGTTCCAGTGCAGACAAGGTGAAAAATCCAGCCTAATCTCCATAACCAAGGCGTACCAGCGCCGATTCGTCACTGGACCAGCTTCGCTTCACTTTGACCCAAACCTCCAGATAGACCTTGCAGTCAAAAAAGCTTTCCATCGACTTCCTGGCCTGAGTTGCCGCACTTTTTAGCGCTGCCCCGTTTTTGCCGATTATTATTGCTTTCTGTCCCGGTTTTTCCACCCACACCACAGCGCTGATTCGGTAGAGTCCGTTTTCCTCTTCGAAACGTTCAATCTCGACGGAGACAGCATAGGGAAGCTCTTTTGCATAGCGCCGGGTAATCTGCTCGCGCACCATCTCAGCAGCGAAGAATTTTTCCGGCCTGTCGGTTATTTGATATTCAGGGAAAAAATTATCTCCGGGGGGCAGAGTTTCCAGGACCCGTGATTCAAGCGTTCCAACATTTGTTCCGTTTTTTGCTGAGATTGGAATGACTTCTGCAAAAGCATAACGCTCTGCCATTTCAGCAAGATAGGGCAAAAGTTCTTCTTTTTGCTTTATCGTATCGACCTTATTGACGGCAAGAATGACTGGCATGGAGCACTCTTGCAACATTTTCAAAACCTTGTTGTCCTCGCTTGTCCAGCGCAGTGCTTCGACAACAAATATGATGACATCCACATCCGTCAGTGCGGTCTTTGCCGTACGATTGAGGTAGCGATTCATCGCATGATCGGCCCGCTCATGAATGCCTGGCGTATCCACGTACACGACCTGCCCACCATCCAGGGTCTTGATACCCAGGATACTATGCCGGGTTGTCTGTGCTTTGTGGGAGGTAATAGCCAGCTTGAGGCCAATGATTCTGTTCATCAGCGTGGATTTTCCCACATTGGGGCGCCCCACGATGGCTGTATAACCACAACGATTGTTGTTGTCAGGCATCTTTCAGTCCCTGTAGCATCTGCTGTGCTGCATCCTGTTCTGCTCGACGCCGACTGGAACCTTCACCCAGGGTTTCATGGCCGGTCTCAGCAATCTGGCATCGAATCTTAAAATTCTGGTCGTGAGGATCACCGCTGATCGATACGACTTCATAGCTTGGAAGACCCTGTTTTCTGGCCTGAAAAAATTCCTGTAGGCGGGTCTTTGGATCTTTCTGCTGTGCAGTGAGATCTATCTTCTCAAGACGTTCTTCAAAGAGATCCAAAATCACTTTTCGGCTGGAATCATAACCACCGTCAAGATAGACGGCGGCAATAATGGCTTCCACCGCATCGGCCAGGATGGAACCTCTTGATTGGCCACCACTGCGTAATTCGCCTGATCCGAGATGAAGATAGTCGCCAACCTGATGTTGCCGGGCGATGATTGCCAGCGTATCCCGCTTTACCAGACTCGAACGTAAACGACTCAATTGGCCTTCACTGGCATGCCCGAAATGTTGGAAAAGCACATCCGCGATAACGAAACCCAGTATCGCATCACCCAGAAACTCAAATCTTTCATTGTTGAGACCGCCGGCGCTTCGATGAGTGAGTGCCTGCTCAATAAACGTTATATCACTGAAGGAGTAGCCTAGCGATCTGCAGAGGCTGTCAATTGAAGGTCTCAATTGGCGTTCAGCATGACAGATTCATTGAATGTCATTACCACATCCAGGTTGGCAAAAAGATGTTCACGTACTTCATAATTTACATCAATGGTCGTACTACCGCCTGAGCGCTTGATTTTGATGTGATCTTTCTTGATGTTGGTGACATAGTTGATGTCCAGACGCCGCATAAACATCTTGCGTATTGCTGAGACGGGTTTCTGACCGATGAACGGTTCGCGCTCCAATGACTCAAGAGCAGTTTTTATCGTGTAATGCTCCATATATACCGGCGCCATCTTTAACCCCATGAGCACAAAGAATCCAATCAAACTGAGGACAAACAGCCAACCGATGCCAGACAGCCCATGTTGTTTTTTAATGGAAAGCATGTATTTCAAACCTCAGAAATCTTTATGGGGAGACAGAATAAATATCGATTAAACCGGGAACGAATCTTTAGCGTCTTAATCGATTCCTCTGCCAATCCTCTCCCAGGCAATTGGCGGGAAGCCCTCTTTCATGGAATCCCAGTTCATCCAGATTCCGAAGGCCTTTCCGACCAGGTTCTGATCCGGCACCAGTCCCCAACAGCGACTGTCATTACTGTTGTCACGGTTGTCACCCATTGCGAAGTAGTGGCCCTCAGGTATGGTAATGGGGCCCCGAATCAATACATTGCAGCCCATGGCAAAGTCTCCAGCCATCGGATGTGCCAGAATCGCATGCTCAACACCGGCAAGGTTCTCCACCGATTTCATAGATCCGGTCTCCCGCGCTCCGCCACCGGAGCCGGAATAGACTCCGACGGGTGTCTGCGACATGGGTTTTCCATTGATGTATAAGGTCTTCATCCGATAATAGATGGTATCTCCGGGGACTGCCACGACCCGCTTGATGTAGTCGATAGCGGGGTTTTTGGGATAGCGGAATACCACCACGTCTCCCCGTTCCGGTGAACCCAGGTCGATCACCTTTTTATTCAATACCGGCAGGCGTATTCCATATGCAAACTTATTGACCAGGATAAAGTCACCCACCAGCAGAGTCGGCATCATGGAGCCTGATGGGATGCGGAAGGGCTCCACCAAAAAGGATCGCAGGATCAGGACAGCGAAGATAACAGGAAAGAACGAACGGGCATACTCAACCATCAGCGGTTCGCTTCTGGTCTCTAGTGCTGAAGCGTCGGCTACGTGACGTCGCTTTCTTGCAGGAGCAAAGAAAAGCACATCAATCAGCCATATTCCACCAGTGATAGCACTTGCCAACACCAAAAAAGCAGGGAAATCAAAATTCATGGTTACGAAGGAGTTCCTGATTATTAGTTATGGAGAGATGCAGATTTCATATTTCTTACTGAAACCTGCAATCAATTATCTTTTCCCACCTGCAGCACGGCAAGGAAGGCATCCTGAGGGATCTCCACCCGTCCTACCTGTTTCATGCGTTTCTTGCCCGCCTTCTGCTTTTCCAACAGCTTGCGTTTACGGGTAATATCGCCACCATAACACTTGGCGGTAACATTTTTGCGTAATGCCTTGACAGTGGTACGGGCAATGATTTTACTACCGATAGCAGCCTGAATCGCCACCTCAAACATCTGTCTGGGGATGAGTTCTTTCATCTTTGAGGTCAATTCCCGGCCTCTTGTCTGGGATTGGTCTTTGTGAACAATCAGCGAAAGTGCATCCACCTTCTCGCTATTGATCAGAATATCGAGTTTAACGAGAGGCGCCGCTTGAAAGTGTTTGAACTCATATTCGAAAGACGCATAACCCCGGCTCACCGATTTCAAACGGTCGAAGAAATCGAGCACCACCTCGTTCAATGGCAGCTCATAATTGACCGAAACCTGTCCACCGAGATACTGCATCGATTTTTGCACACCCCGTTTCTCTATACAGAGGGTGATCACGGCACCCAGATGATCCTGAGGCACCAGGATGGTGGCGCTGATGATTGGTTCACGAACCTCATCGATCTTCATCGGATCCGGTAGTTTGGCCGGATTTTCAATGCGTATCAATTCGCCATCGTTGAGCAATACCTCGTAGACGACGGAAGGCGCGGTTGTGATCAGATCAAGGTCATACTCGCGTTCCAGACGCTCCTGAACGATCTCCATATGCAGCATGCCGAGAAAACCACAGCGAAAACCAAATCCTAAAGCCTGGGAGGTTTCGGGTTCATAGTGCAGCGCAGCATCATTCAGGCGCAGCTTCTGCAGCGCGTCACGAAGATTCTCATAATCATCTGAGCTGACGGGATAGAGGCCGGAAAAGACCCTGGGTCTTATCTCTTCAAAGCCCGACAGGGGCGCTTCGGCCTTGCGGTTTTCCAGAGTGATCGTGTCACCCACCGGCGCCGCATCGATATCTTTGATCCCGGCGATGAGATAACCTACCTCACCGGCGCCCAGCACGGTTTTGTCGAGCCGCTTGGGCGTAAAAACACCCACTTTTTCCACTTGATAGGTCCGCTCCGTGGATATAATGAACATCTTGTCCTTGGGTTTGATAGAACCGTTCACCACCCGGATCAGAGAGATAACCCCCACATAGGGGTCGAACCAGGAGTCAATGATCAGTGCCTGTAGCGGAGCATCCAAATCGCCTTCCGGTGGAGGTATCCTATTGACCAGATCATCCAGCAGTTCATTGATACCCAGGCCGGTCTTGGCGCTAACGTTGATGGCTTCGGACGCATCGATGCCGATGATCTCTTCGATCTCGTTGATCACCCGCTCCGGTTCCGCCGAGGGCAAGTCGATCTTGTTCAGTACCGGCATCACTTCGAGTCCCTGTTCGATGGCGGTATAGCAGTTGGCCACGCTCTGGGCTTCTACCCCCTGCGCGGCATCGACCACCAGCAGAGCCCCTTCGCAGGCTGCCAGGGAACGGGAAACCTCGTATGAGAAATCCACATGACCCGGTGTATCGATAAAGTTGAGTTGGTAGGTCTCGCCATCCTTCGCCGTATAGTCCAGCGTGACGCTCTGGGCCTTGATGGTGATGCCCCGTTCCCGCTCCAGATCCATGGAATCAAGTACTTGCGACTCCATTTCGCGTTCGCTCAGTCCACCGCACACCTGTATAAAACGATCAGCAATCGTGGATTTGCCGTGATCAATATGGGCGATGATGGAAAAATTCCGTATGTGTCGCAAATCAGTCATGGATGTTGATGATATCCGGGCCAGTGAATAGGAACCTCCGTTCCTGAAACCAGCCCAGGTGAGCGCAGATACCGCAAAAGGCGACAATCATACCAAATCAGCCTCCCTGCAAATAGCGCCGCAGTCCTGCTTCATCGAGAAAATATTCACTCAACCGGATTCCATCACCATTTTCGAGCACCGGCACTAAGTCGTTATATCTGGCCCGTGTCGCTGGGTCGCGGTCTATATCGACCAACTCCAGCGGGAACATCTGCTCCCGCCGGAGCTGCTGCAGTTGCTCCAGCATGTCTTCACACAGGTGGCAACCGTCACGATAGAACAGTTTTAGTGGTGTCATTCCTCCGGGACACGCAGAGCCAGGAACATCGGGCCAGAGGTCCGGTGTACCAGCAAGGCAACCGTCTTGCCACCAGGCAACCTTTTGATCAACTGCCCGAACTGCTTCGCATTCTCAACATTAGTGTTATTCAACATCATGATGACATCACCTTCCATGATGCCTGCTTCGCGCGCCTCATTACCCGTCACCGAATCGACCATTACACCCTGACCTGCTGGTAGCTCCAACTGACTGAGATGCTCTTCGGTAAGGTCGGAGACAGTCACGCCAAGCCGGTTTTTCACCACTTTGGGTTTCACCTGCTGGGCCGGTTGGGCACCCTCCTCAGGTGGCAACTCGCCTATATTGACCATGACAATGATACTCTTTCCGCCACGCAATACTTCCAGCTTTGCAGGGTGATCGACGCGACTGCTGCCGACCAGCGGCGGCAATTCGGATGAGCTGCGCAGTTCGGTGCCATTATACTTGAGTATTACGTCACCCACTTGCAGGCCCGCTTGGGAGGAAGGACTGTCTGGCAACACTCTGGCAACCAAGGCCCCACGCGGACGGGACATGTGGAAACTTTCGGCAAGTTCGCCCGTGACATCCTGAATCAGCACTCCCAGCCATCCACGACTCACTCGGCCACGGGTCTTCAACTGATCCGCTACATTCATCGCCACATCAATGGGGATTGCAAAAGAGAGTCCCATGAACCCACCGGAACGGCTGTAGATCTGGGAGTTCACCCCAACCACTTCGCCCTTGAGATTGAAGAGCGGACCACCTGAATTTCCTGGATTGATGGCAACATCGGTTTGAATGAAGGGCACATAGTTCTCGCTCGGCAGACTTCGCCCCTTTGCACTGACGATACCGGCGGTAACCGAATGGTCGAAGCCAAAAGGAGAGCCGATGGCCAACACCCATTCACCAACTTTCAACGCTTTTGAACTGCCGACCTTCACCACAGGAAGATCAGTGGCTTCGATCTTGATCAGCGCCACGTCACTGCGTTCGTCTGTGCCAATCAGACTGGCGACATATTCACGCCGATTGTGCATCCTGACGATGATTTCATCCGCTTCCGCAACGACATGGTTGTTGGTGAGAATATAACCATCGGGAGATATGATGAAACCTGAACCGAGAGACTGTTTCTCCACCTCGTCCTCTTGCAGATTTCCATGCTCATCGAGAAACCGCTTCAGCAGTTCACCAAAAGGGTTGTCATCCGGGATCTCCGGGATGTTGAATCGGCGCATCTGCTGACGGATGTTCTGCTGCTGGTGAGTGCTGATATTGACTACCGATGGTGCATTTTCCGTCGCAAGGTCTGTAAAGTCCGGCAGTTGCGCCTGCGCCGGGATGCTCAGCAGAGCAACCAGGACAAGAACCGTCCACTGCATCAGGGGGGGGTTAAGGGATTTCATAAACTAACTCCTTGCATAACCGGGGTACGCAAACTTAATTTGTAGTGGCCGGAGTCAAATTCGATCAAAGCGACACGACATTCAATATCGGATGCTTATCAGATTTGACTCCGACCCCTTCGCCTAAAAATGTACTGGACTGTTCGATTCCTGTCGGAGAATGGCAGCCTGGAAGGCGCTGTCGCGTTTTTTCCTCCGGGCATACCATTGTGTTAGAAACAATCCAAGAATCAGTCCCAATAGACCACATAAAATAGCGATGAGTTCCCCTGCAGGTTGGAAGTACAGTCCCATCAACTCCTGCCCGGCAAGGGCGAATGAGATCATGGAAAACAGGGGCAACAGGTAAGCAACAAACGATGCGTTCACCAGCGCCTTCTCCTGCAGGCCAATAACGACTTGTTCCCCGGGTTTGGCTCCGACAGCATTGAGAACCCGCAATTGATTGTGTTTGCGCTTGAAGAGTCCGGAGATCACGGAAGTGCCGCAACTGCCTGCAGAGTGGCAGGAACCACAAGCTGCCTTTTGCCTGGTTTCCACCACAGCGTGATCGCCCTCACAGGAGACCACGGTTGCATTTTCCTCAATCATTCGGCACGAGCGGTCTTTTGAGTTAGACGCATGGATTTCACCACGCTGAGCAGAGTCACAGCAGGGACTTCTCCTACGGCAGTAACCTGATGGTCATCCACCTGTCCACCCCACGCATTGATTGCGCCAAGGCGTGAAACGCCCTCCAGGGCAGTAGTCTGACCAATCGACTCGATAAACACCGAGAGAGAGGCAAGACCGTCACTCAAAACGTAATGTTCGACCATCTCGCCATCCGTTGAGTTGGGCAGCAGATCATGTACGCTAAGGGTAAAACCGGCCGGTAATTTACGGAACGACCAGTTTGCGACACTGCTTGAGGTTTTTTCAGGCGTATTTGAATTTGCATCGACAGTTTTGCGGGCGCTTTTATGTACGACAACCCCCAGCTCTGCAGTACCCACTTCCAGTTCGGTAAACATCGTCTGTTCCACCGCCTCCCCTTCTTCATTCATGAGGTCGGACTTAAGTGGAAGTGCACTTTCCTGATCCAGATAGAAGCGGTAACCGTAACGAAAACCGTCTCGCGGGATGATCGCCACGACCTTGGCCTGACGATCAGCGACTCTTGTCTCACCAAGCGTACGGAACGCATAGCTCAATGAGATTTGCTCCAGATTCTCAGGTAACAGGTCGAGGAATTTATTCGTTGGTGGCCGCTTGTCGATAGAGACCTGTTGCGATTCCGGCATGACACAAGTAACAGAGTCCCGATCACGTATCACTTCACGGGGCGCACCATTGAGCGAGATCAATCTTTCGTGAGGCAGACCGTCGCTTATCGCATGGATGATGCGCATTGTCTCCAGTTGATTGTCATGCAGATAGATGAATGTCCCTTGATATTCGAGAACCCTGACAGCCTCCATCATGCGCTCCAGCCACTGGCGCGCTACATTTTCATCGTCAGATGCCGTGACTGACCCGGCAAAAAGGAGCAGAAAGAGCGCAAATCCGCAAAATGCCGTCATGCCAGACCGAAGAAAAGAGGTGATCCCGGTGGGCCGGGAGAGACAAGCAAAACGACATCCCATACTCTTCATGAAGCAATCACCGTGCTCCGTCATAACTTACGAAAGTCGCATACGGCATGATTCCTTTCATGTTGCCGGCTGGAGCATACCCCTGGTGATTTACCAAATAACTGTTCAGACGGGATTCAACTTCAGGTTTGGCCAGCAACTCCCAACGTGTACCCCTCTGGCTGGCATAGGTACGCTCATTGGGTAATTGATTTACCGCAACCTGCGGCAGGGAGGCTCCACCCTGTTCCGGGTTGATAAACTGCGGCGCAACCGTCACGGCCATCAGCGCCACCGAAGCAGCGATTGCCGCGCCGGCAACGGGTTTAACCCATCTGCGGCTGATATTAACCGGAGCGAGCACTACCGGCTCATCCTCCAGACGCTGACTGATTGAAGCTGCCAGGTTTGGCATTACAGCCGGCCCTGTTTCCTGACGCATCACATCACCAATCAGGTGGTAACGACTCCAGGAAGCTTGTTGATCCTCACTGCGGATAAGCTCTTTTACCGCACCGGGAATCTCAAAGGCAGATAGCTCATCATCCGTCAATGCGGACAGTTTTTCGCGCTCTTTTTCTGTCATTGCCGTAACCACTTTTTATGGGTTAATCAAGGGTTTTAAACGTTTATCGATTGCCTCGCGTGCCCGAAATATCCGGGAGCGCACTGTGCCGACTGGACAGGACATGGCCTCGGCAATCTCTTCATAACTCATTCCTTCAAGCTCACGCAGAATGATGGCTGTGCGCAGATCCTCCGGCAGGGCATCAATCGCATGCTGTACCGTCATGGTAATCTCTTCAGTCAACACATGGTTTTCTGGCGTCCCATACTCCTTAAGACGCGAACCTTCATCCAATTGTTCCGCAATTTCGGGTTCCACATCCCACGAGGGTGGGCGCCGACCCTGGGCTACTAGGTAATTCTTAGCCGTATTGATAGCAATGCGGTACAACCAGGTGTAGAAGGCACTCTCGCCACGAAACCGGGGAAGCGCCCTGTAGGCCTTGATAAAGGCCTCCTGTGTGACGTCCAACACCTCGTGGGAGTCCCGGATGTAACGGGAGACCAGATTGGCAATCTTCTGCTGGTACTTGAGCACCAACACATCGAAAGCCTTTTTGTCGCCCTGCTGTACACGGATGACCAGTTCCTGATCGACTTGCCGCTCGCCCATCCGGGCTTTACCCTCCTCGTGACTCGCGCTTCCTTACGCTCAGTCTCATTGACAACCATAGGATGAATTAGTTCGTGCGATCCCATACTTTATTGAGCTGGTTCAATGAACCATCGATTTGCGCTAGGATGCAGTCTGATTTAAGTGCGCATTATCACTGTATCCACCCCGCCCCGCAAATATGACTAAAGATCACCTCCACGACGTATTGATCATTGGCAGCGGTGCTGCCGGACTCAGCCTGGCCCTGCGGCTGCGAGAAGACCTGAAAGTTGCGGTCATCTCCAAACGAGAGCTTGAAGAGGGCAGCACATATTATGCCCAGGGTGGTATCTCGGCAGTACTGGATGAGGGGGATACACTCTCCTCTCACGTCGAAGATACCCTTGATGCCGGCGCCGGGCTCTGTGATGAGGACACCGTCCGGCTGGTGGTCGAACACGGACCCAAAAGCATCGACTGGCTGATGTCCAAGGGTGTCCACTTTACCCGCGACGACTCTGCTGTCAGCAGTGGTGGTTACCACCTGACACGGGAGGGAGGACACTCCCACCGGCGAATTATTCACGCTGCGGACGCAACGGGGAAAGAGGTGGAATCGACCCTGGAATCCCAGGTGATGTCACGCTCGAATGTGGAGATATTCGATTACCACATTGCTATCGACCTGATTTCCGGTAGTGAAAACGGCGCCCCAAAAACCAAGCGCTGCCTTGGTGCCTATATTCTCAACCAGAAAAACGGCAAGGTGGACACATTTCGTGCGCGCTTCGTCATCCTTGCAACCGGCGGTGCCAGTAAAGTCTACCTCTACACCAGCAATCCCGATGTCTCAACCGGGGACGGCATTGCCATGGCCTGGCGAGCAGGCTGCCGGGTAGCAAATATGGAGTTCATACAATTCCACCCCACCTGCCTCTACCACCCCCATTCAAAGACATTTCTTATTACCGAGGCGGTTCGGGGAGAAGGCGGTCATCTACTGTTGCCGGATGGCAGTCGTTTCATGCCCAACTTCGATGAACGTGCCGAGTTGGCTCCAAGAGATATCGTTGCCCGAGCCATCGACCACGAGATGAAACGTATCGGTGCCGACTGCCTGTTTCTCGATATCAGTCATAAACCGGCTGACTTCATCAGGGAACACTTTCCAACCATCCACAAGAGTTGCCTTGATTTTGGCATCGACATCACCCGTGAGCCCATTCCCGTTGTGCCCGCCGCTCACTATACCTGTGGTGGAGTAATGACCGATCACCAGGCACAAACGGACCTGCCGGGTCTCTACGCCATAGGAGAGACTGCCTACACCGGGCTGCATGGGGCCAACCGCATGGCCAGTAACTCCCTACTCGAATGCCTTGTGTTTGCCGAACTGGCTACTGAGCATATCCATAGGAATGTGGACAAAATACCCTTCCCCCGGGAACTTCCCCCTTGGGATGAGAGCCGGGTTACCGACTCTGACGAAGAGGTGGTGGTCTCACACAACTGGGATGAGCTGCGACGCTTCATGTGGGACTATGTTGGTATCGTACGCAGCAACAAAAGACTGGAACGTGCCAAACGCCGGGTCGAACTATTGAGAAGGGAGATCGGCGAATACTACGGCAATTTCCGTGTCAGCAACGATCTGCTGGAACTGCGTAATCTGGTTGACGTGGCAGACCTGATCATTCGTTCTGCCCAGAGCCGCAGGGAGAGTCGTGGGCTACACTACACCATCGATTTCCCCCACCGGGATGACCAGGTGCAACGCAAAGCCACGGTGCTGATTCCCGACAACTACTCGCCAAAACGAAAAAATTAAACAGTCCAGGCCAAGTCACAGATACATCGTGGTAAAATTGTCGGATTGTATAACCTGGATGTCAGACATTGGGGGCCTTAGCTTTTTTGCCGCTACCGAAATCACGGCGGCCGCGACAGGCACCAATAAGCTCACTTGAGATCTGAACATGGACTATCTCGAATGGACTAAAGACCTGGATACCGGAGTCACTGTCATCGACAAACAACACAGACGCATCGTTGATTATATCAATCAACTGGTGGATGCCACGGAGACTGGCTGATAATGAATCAATTTCCGATGTCTTTGACGGGTTGATCGACTACACGATTACCCATTTTACCTTTGAAGAGGGTCTCCAGGAGAAGGCTGGATACGAATTTCGATCCGCACACCAGCGGGTTCACAAAGTCTTCATAAAAAAACTCGGGGAATATAAGAAGGATTTCGATGACGGTAATGTTGATGCTGTATTACAGGTCAACAGGATGTTGCGCAATTGGCTCATCAACCACATCAAGAATGATGACGCCGATTATGTGCCCGCTGTGCAGAAAATGCTCGGTACCGAAAAGAAGAGCGGTTGGCTATCCCGTAGTCTGGGTAAGTTCTTTGGCGGTTCTGACGCCTGAATGAGTCAATACAACCTGGTTTTACATACACCCCCCCTACTGGATAAGATTTAGATTTCTTTATCGTCGGAAAAATTGACACCTTTCATTTTTCTAGCGCCTGCTCTATCTCGCTTTACCGTCTTTTCTACTCCACAAATTCCTAATCCTCAGAAATAATGAACAATTTTCCCTAAACGGGAATAAACTTCTGGATGTTGTCAGTGGATTTTACAGTTACTACCCCGATTCCTGGGAAGTTATTGCCCAGCGGTCGATTTTGAATCTATTTCCCGGAGATAATTATTGGAGAATGCTGTTCCTTTTTGTTTTATTTATGATATTTCAATTAGATAGATGACTATTCAGTACTCCAGGCAGGATTGTTAGCGGCTGAGTAAAACCGCGCATAGATGGCGAAGGCCGCCTCGCTGCGTCGATACATCCTCCGTCAGAACGTCACATCC
>JAMJIN010000007.1:0-43458 GCA_036784775.1 Chromatiales bacterium
AATACTTATCAGGCTCGTGCTTTGCACGGCTCTTGAGGTGCGGTATCGGGGGACTGTCGAGGTCGATACACCCGGTACCACACCTTCTCAACGGCTCCCTACATCTTCCCGATTTCTTTCTCGATGTCACTCTTTGTCGCTGGCTGTTTCTTCTGACTCGCTATTTGCAGCTATTTCATCCGGTTACCGCTGTTCGCCAATTATGTTCGGGTTTTTACCGCCATCTACAATGGCATAGTGCGCGCTACAAGATCAGCCATGACAGTTTCCAAACCAGAGTTGTACCATGACAGGATTTTTAGTTTTTTGCCCCAAAACCCTGTCAAGTGCTTTTTGTAATTATTTACTGCTTGCCACGGGTTTTTGAGAAGTTACAGAACGCCGGAGTTTACGGACCTGTTGAAAAAATCGGTGTAAAACAGCTCTCCCGGCCTCATCTAATAAATGTTCATCCCGAATCAATAATTCTCGCCAAGGCGCCAAGATCGCAAAGTTATAACTCATTGTTATTAAAAGACTAAAAGCGATTTCCTTGGCGTCTTTGCGAGAGGAATAGTGGCAATTCCGGACGGACACTATTTTAGGATCGAAATCGGTTAGGCTATCTGGTTTCGGTCAGCAGTCGAGTGGTGTAGTCTTCCCCCTTGATGATTCAGCCACGGCAATCCGCCTACTGTCTGTACCAGCTCGGTCCGTTCTGTGAACAACAAATAACACCATGACCTATAAAAACCAATCGGACCAGGCGACCCCCGGCAAAGGTTGCCTCGGCATCTTACTGACCAACCTCGGTACACCGGACAATCCTACCACCAGCGATGTGCGACGCTACCTGGCGGAATTCCTCAGCGATCCCCGCGTGGTGGAATTCCCCAGACTGCTCTGGAAGGTCATTCTACACGGCGTCATTTTGCGCATCCGCCCAAAGCGTTCCGCAGAAGCCTACCGTTCAGTCTGGACAGAGAGTGGTTCACCTCTCCTGGACATCTCCAGGCAACAGACGGACAAACTGCAGGCAACACTCAACGAACGGTTCGACAGCAAAGTCAAAGTCGTCCTGGCAATGCGCTACGGCAACCCCTCCATAACCGACGGATTGGAAACGCTGCGCCGCGAAAATGCCGAGCGCATCCTGATACTGCCGCTCTATCCCCAGTACTCCGCCACGACCACCGCCTCAACTTTCGATGCGGTAACAAGTGAACTGCAACACTGGCGGCGGTTACCGGAACTGCGCTTCATCAACCACTACGGCCATGAAGCTGACTACATACAGGTGCTGGCCGACTCAATCCAACGCTTCCGCGAACAACATGGCGCGGCGGAAAAGCTGCTCTTCTCATTCCACGGTATTCCTGAAGATTATGCCGCCGCCGGTGATCCCTATCCCAGCGAGTGCCGTTTCACCGCCGAACAGGTTGCCGAAAGACTCCAACTGGAAGAGTCACAGTGGCAACTCAGTTTTCAGTCCCGCTTCGGCAAAAAGGAGTGGATCAAGCCCTATACCGACCAAACCCTTACCTCCTGGGGCAAGGCAAAGGTACAACACGTCCAGGTGGTCAGTCCTGGTTTCTCCGCCGACTGCCTGGAAACACTGGAAGAGATCGCGGTGGAGAACAAGGGTTATTTTCAGAAAGCGGGCGGCGGCATCTATGAATATATTCCCGCCCTCAACGCAGAATCCAATCACATCGAAATGCTGGCTGACCTTGTGGAAAAACACACCCGGGGCTGGCCTGAATCAAACACCGGAAAGATCTAATGGAAAAAAAGCCCCGCCCCGTCGACATCAAGGTGCATCAGCAGTCACACTTTCTCGATATCGCCTTCGACGATGGCGCCCACTTTTCGCTGCCCTGTGAATACCTGCGGGTCTACTCGCCATCGGCCGAAACCCGGGGTCATACCCCGGCACAGGCAAAACTGGAGACCGGTAAGGAAATGGTCTCCATTACCGATATCAAACCCGTGGGCAGTTACGCAGTTAAAATCGTCTTCGACGACGGGCATGACTCAGGGCTCTACGATTGGAAGTATCTCTACAACCTGGGCAAGTTTCATGACGAACTCTGGCAGGCCTATCTCGAAAAGCTGGCTGCCATTGGCTATACGAGAGAGGATCCGGAACTGCCGGAGCGAGAGAACTGAAGGTTCAAGGCTAAAGGTGAAAGGCTAAAGGACGAATTTACCGTCAGCTTCATAATTATGGTTTTACGCGCTTCTGGGCCAAAGCCATGTTTCTGAATCCTACAACCAATGTAAAGCTGCCAATTTTTAACTTCGACCTTTCACCTTTAGCCTGTCACCTTTTTCCTTTTACCTGTCACCTTTCGCCGCAGCCACCCGCAAACGCAGTGCATTGAGCTTGATGAAACCTTCCGCATCCTTCTGATCGTAAGCGCCCTCATCGTCTTCAAAAGTGGCTATGGCCTCGTCAAAGAGACTGTTGGTGTCGGACTTCCGCCCGGCCACGTAGACGTTGCCTTTGTAGAGTTTCAGCCTGACGACACCATTGACCACTTGCTGGCTCTGGTCGATGGCGACCTGCAGCATCTCCCGCTCCGGCGCGAACCAGTAACCGTTATAGACCAGCTTGGCGTAGCGCGGCATCAACTCGTCCTTCAGATGGGCCGCCTCGCGATCCAGGGTGAGCGACTCCATGGCACGATGCGCTTTAAGCAGGATGGTGCCACCGGGGGTCTCATAACAGCCACGGGATTTCATGCCGACATAGCGATTCTCCACGATATCCGCACGACCGATGCCGTTGTCACCACCCAACTTGTTCAGGGTCGCCAGAACCGTCGCCGGTGACATGGCCTCACCATCGATGGCAACCACATCGCCCTTCTCGAAGGTCAGCTCGATATACATCGGTTTGTCCGGGGCCTGCTCGGGAGAGACAGACCAGCGCCACATATCCTCCCCGGCTTCGGTCCAGGGATCTTCCAGGTCGTAACCTTCATAGGAGATGTGCAGCAGATTGGCATCCATGGAATAGGGGGATTTCTTGCCCTCCCGTTTCATCTCAATGGGGATACCGTGTTCCTCGGCATAGGTCAGCAGCTTTTCACGGGAGTTGAGATCCCACTCACGCCAGGGAGCGATGATATGAATATCGGGGCGCAGGGCATAAGCACCCAGCTCAAAACGCACCTGGTCGTTGCCCTTGCCGGTGGCGCCGTGGGAGATGGCATCCGCGCCGGTCTCGTTGGCAATCTCGATCAGCCGCTTTGCGATCAATGGCCGTGCGATGGATGTGCCCAGCAGATATTCGCCCTCATAGATCGCATTGGCACGAAACATGGGGAAGACGTAGTCCCGTACGAACTTTTCGGTGAGATCCTCAATGTAGATCTCCTTGATGCCGGCCGCCTCCGCTTTGGCACGCACCGGCTCCACCTCTTCGCCCTGACCGATATCGGCAGTGAAGGTTACCACCTCGCACTGATACTCGTCCTGCAGCCACTTGACGATAATGGAGGTATCCAGACCACCGGAATAGGCCAATACCACTTTCTTGACGCCCTCTGTCGACATCGTTCATCTCCAAATTCTGTAATTCAGTCCGGAATCCCGGGAAACGGGTTAGTATACCGGATTATTCGCCTGTTGTTGCCAACGGAAGATACCGTGCACTATCTGCTTCTCATCACCCTTGTCCTTGCTCTGATATACGCGCCTCAATGGTGGGTTCAGCATATCCTCTCGCGTTACAACCGGCAGGATGAGGATTTCCCCGGCACAGGAGGTGAACTCGCCCGCCATCTGCTTGACCGGTTTGAGCTCAAGGAGATTCGCGTTAAGCCCACTGAATCCGGTGACCACTACGACCCCCTCAGCAAGACCGTTCGACTCACCAGGGACAAAATGGAGGGCAGAACACTGACCGCCATTACAACCGCAGCCCACGAGGTCGGACACGCCATTCAACACGCCAGTGGTTACCGCCCTTTTCGTCTGCGCATGGGACTGGCCAGGATAGCGATAGTCAGCCAGAAACTGGGATCATTTCTGCTCTTTCTTGCCCCCCTGCTGGCGGGCATTACCCGGGCTCCGAGCAGCGGAGCAATTATGCTGTTGGCAGCGATCATCACCATGGGAACCGGGCTCATCGTCCAGCTTATCACCCTGCCGGTGGAGTGGGACGCCAGTTTCGGCAAGGCGATGCCGATCCTCACTCAGGGGAAATATATCGATGCCTCTCAGGAAAAGAAGGCCAAGCGGATACTGAAGGCCTGCGCGCTCACCTATGTCGCCTCATCGTTGGCCGGACTTCTGAATTTTTGGCGCTGGATGCAGGTATTGAGACGATAACCTTTCTACCTGTAGGAGATGATAGGATATCCGTTAAAGAATGTCGGTTCATAGAAGAAGCAGACGTATCAAAAATAGGGCCGAGACGCCTGCCACACAATAGCGAATAGAACCATGCAACTTCAAAGATATCCGTTACGATATAGACGGCTTCTCTCCTCTCTCGTGATACTCCCTGCAATTTGTTCACCGATTGGGAACGCCGCTGAATCCGACCCCATCTCCGAAGACTATTTTTTCGAAGAGTTGCCCGTGGTGCTCTCCGCAACCCGTCTCTCCCAATCCTTGGCAGATTCCCCTACGGCGATGACGATCATCGACAAAGAGATGATTCGTGCATCCGGCTCCAGGAATATTCCGGACCTGCTGCGACTGGTACCGGGTTTTGCAGTGGGCTTCTATTCCGGCTCCAGGGCCACTGCAACCTATCACGGTATGGCCGACCAGTATGCTCGTGACATGCAGGTGCTGATCGATGGACGATCAGTTTACGATCCCGCATTTGGTGGCGTCGCATGGGCCGACATGCCGATCGAGGTTGACGAAATAGCGCGCATCGAGGTGATCCGGGGACCCAATGCCGCCGCCTATGGTTCCAACTCATTTGCCGGCGTTGTCAACATCATTACCGACCACCCGGCTGATCGTCCCGGTGCAATGTTGAAAACCATCATAGGCGAAGGCAATGCGCGCAAGATTTATGGCCGTTATGCCGACTCGATTGGGGACTTCGCCTATAGGATTTCAGCCAACTACGATGAATACGACGGCTTTGAAGAACGCGAAGACAGCGCCGACACACGCTGGTTCAACTTCCACGGAGAGCAAACATTGGATAATGAAGACACGCTGGAGTTTCGTGTCGGTTTCAGCCGGGGAAACTACGGCGAAGGCTGGTCGGATATCTTTCAGCAGACCAGGGTATTAAACAATAGTTACAACTTCCAACAGATAGCCTGGACTCATCAGCAATCCCCAAGCAATGAGTTTCGTCTCCAGTTTTATCATAACTACCAGCAGATAGAGGACAGCTACCGTTCACCTATCATCTCAGACGTCATCAAAGGGTTGGACGACCTGCAAGGTTTTCCCGAGCCGATACGGCCTGACATCTTCGCCCTTGGGCTCTCTGGTGGGAACTACAATTTCCAGATGTTTCTGGATGAACTGAAACTCACCGACTCGCCTCTGACTCTCTCCTGGCTGGGTTTTGAGTCAGATAGATACGATCTTGAATTTCAGCAGACTTTGCAGACGTCAGATAATCTACGGTTAGTGTGGGGGGCGGGAGCACGGCAGGATCGTGGCAAAAGTGTCTGGATCTTTCATCAGGACGATGCAATCACAAGAGATCAATTACGCCTCTTTGCCAACGCAGAGTGGCATATCTCTCCCGCGTGGGTCGTCAATGCCGGCGGAATGGTCGAGCGCTTTGAAGATAAGGATCCCTTCTTCTCTCCCCGCCTCGCAATCAATCACCATATGGATCAAAACAATACCATCAGGGCGAGCGCTTCGCGCGCCTACCGCATGCCCACACTGCTGGAGGACCACATCAACCTCGTGGTCTTTCTCGATGAACCGCTTAATGACGTGAACACCTGGGTGTTGGCGACCGAAAACCTGGACCCGCAATCCATCGACAGTTTTGAGCTGGGATATCTGGGCAGTTTTCCTGAAGCCGGCCTGACCCTGGATCTCAAACTGTTTCATGAAAAGATCGGCAGTATCATTAATGAATTCCGTAATTTGGATATTCCAGACCCGGACCGCGGGCTGACCGACCCCATCGCCCTCGCAACATTGAATAATTTCAACGAACTGGTTCAGGAAGGCGCTGACACCTACATAAACTCAGGCGAGGCGACAATCAATGGACTGGAGGTGAATCTTGACTTCAGGCCGACCCCCCGCGATTTGATTTTTCTCGGCTACGGTTACGCCAATACTTACGGCCAGGAAGCTTTCCTGATTCTGGATGGCACCGTCCAATCCAGAAGTGATATTAGTGATAATGCTGCAAGTCATACCTTCAGCATCCTCGGCAGCCATCGTTTCGACAGTGGCATCCAGATCAGTTCGGCCTACTACTATGTCGGCGAAATGGTTTGGGGTGGTGAAGGCGACCTGGTCCCAACCTTCAGGCGCTGGGATGTGAGACTGGGAAAACAGTTCACTCTCCCGGGCATGGACGGAGAAATAGCGCTTATCGGACAAAACCTCAACGGTGGGCATGTGGATTTTTTCAACGCGCCGAGTCGTGACTTAGTCAACCGATGGGAAACCCGCTTCTTCCTTCAGGCATCACTGGGTTTCAGATGATAGTTGGTCTATTCAAGATACTTTCGATGGATTGAAAACCCGCTTGCCCAAAAAAGCGAAAAGTATAAGGAAACCGGGACTTGTTTACTAACGGCAAATTGACAACCCTGCGGACAGGTAACGCCCTGTCCGTATTGGGGCGTTTCTGCCGTGTTTTATTGTTGCTTTTCCTGGCACAGCATTTTATCGCTGGACATGCCTATTCACGAGAAATAGAAAGGCAGCAGAACATTCTGATCATAAAAAGCGGAAACGCAACTGTTTACGATAAGGTGATCAGTGCCATTGAACACTATTTTATTCAGTACTGCGGAAGCCATCCCGATATCTGCACTGAGGTCGACACCACATCATCAATCCCAACTAAACTAAAACCCGAATGGTCCAAACATAGCGACTTGATCATCACACTCGGATCAAAAGCCGCAAAATTTACACGGGATAATGGCGTCACGAAAAAGACTATCCACGCAATGATACCGATGCTACCGGATAGAAAATCAAACATCAGCGACAGACTCTTTCAGGAAACGGATACGATCTATCTCAATCAGCCACTTGAACGTAGCCTCGGGCTGGCAAAACTCTCTACTGGCGGAGGAAAACGTATCGGAATATTGGTCCACAAGAATAACCGTCTTTCTGAATCCATCTTGCGGAAGAGCGAAAATAAGCTGGGAATCACAATAACACTGGCAGAAGTTGTCAACAGCAAAGAACTTGGCAGCAAACTTGGGAAATTATTGGAAAGTTCAGACGTTCTTCTGGCGCTGCCCGATGCCAACATCCATAACAGAAAGACCATATCCAATATACTTACATCCACCTACCGCAAACAGGTGCCCGTTGTGGGATTTTCAGCCGCCTATGTAAAGGCCGGAGCCATTTCCGCGGTTCATTCCACCCCCGATGATATTGCACGGCATATAGTCGATGTCTCCGCCAGCCATCTCAGCACTAAAACCAATCATATAAAAGGGCCTAAATATCCGAAATATTTCTCTGTTAGCGTCAATAGAAAAGTAGCAAGGTCATTGGGGATTAAACTTCCTTCAGAAACTCACCTCAGAGATCAGATCAGTGCAGGTAAAACACCATGATCCTGAATCAATTTAAAACCTTCAGAACACAAGCATTGATTGCAGGATTACTGCCCGCAATAGCCCTGGCAGTGCCATTGATCACCTATCTGATCAATGCGCAATTGGATAACCTCTTCGATGCATTCAACGAACGTGGACAGGCTATTGCCAATGAAGCCGCCGCGTTAAGCACTACGGGATTGTTTACCCGTGACTCGACAACCCTGAAAACAAATCTAAAATCGATCTTTCGTCATAGCGATGTCAGTGAAATCCGAGTACTCGACGAATCAAATAACACACTTGCCAATATAAATAGCCATTCCATTAACCCAATGGCAGGGAATATCAACTCCACCGACAACCATATTATTTTTCGTGCATATGTCGGTAGAGAAATCATGCCGATTGATGTCTCAGACTATCCTGAACAAAGCGAGGAACCTGAAATAACCGCCTCGTCAGGTACCGCCTCATTGGGCAGCGTTGCCATCACTATCAGCACGAAAAGACGGCTGGCCAACAAACGCCGAATTATGCGCAACAGCCTTCTTATACTGTGGTTCGGATTAATTGGAACCATTCTCTTCTCACTTGCACTCAGCAAGCGGGTAACGGGCCCCATTTCGCGCCTGACAAAGGCAGTTGTACAGATGCGAGCCGGTGATTTCTCCACCTTGGTTCCGGAAAAATCTTACCGGGAAATCGCCAGTCTTGAAGAGAGTTTCAACACAATGGCTAGAGAGTTGAAACTCTCCCAGGAAACCATGCAACAGCAGATTGATCAGGCAACTTCAGATCTGACTCAAACAATGGAAGCACTGGAAATACAGAACGTAGAACTCGACTTGGCAAGAAAACGTGCACTCATGGCAAGCCATGTGAAATCAGAATTTCTTGCCAACATGAGCCATGAGATCAGAACACCCATGAATGGCGTTCTGGGTTTTGCGAACTTACTCAAAAAAATGGACCTTGATAAAAAGCAGAAAGATATCGTCAACACGATCACAAAATCTGCTACCAACTTACTGGAGATCATCAACCATATCCTGGACTACTCAAAGCTTGAATACGGCAGACTGGAACCAGACAGCTCAAGTTTTTCTGTGACCGAGTGTTTTGAAGATCCTGTTGTACTGCTGGCTCCATCGGCCCAGAACAAAGACCTGGAACTTGTACTGATGGTCTACTCCGACGTTCCTGACAGACTGATCGGCGATATAACCAGAATCAGACAAATTCTTGTCAATCTGTTGAGTAATGCGATCAAATTCACTCACACGGGTGAAGTCATTGTTCGGGTCATGCTTGAGCATGAAACAGATAGCGAATGTACACTGAGTTTCACGGTAACCGATACAGGCATTGGTATCGACCATGATGCGCAAGAGCATCTTTTCCAAGCATTTCAACAAGCCGATACATCTACCAGCAGAATGTATGGCGGCACCGGCCTTGGACTGAGCATTTCCAGGAAGTTGGCCCAATCGATGGGTGGCAGCATCGGCGTGGACAGTGCACGCGGGCAGGGTTCTTGTTTCCGGGTCACCCTGACTCTGAAAAAAGATGACACTGAAAGCAACAAACCGCAAGCAGCACAATTTTATAACAAAAGCTGCCTGATCATCGATCAGCACAAACTATCTCGCCTATCCATTAAACATCAATTTCTTAAACGAGGATTTTTGACCAAAGATTTGGAGACTGTTGACACAGATGAACCGACCCTCTCTCTTGCAGATTTGATCGTATGCGGCTTTACAAAAGATGAAATCACCTCAGGTTACGCAGATATAACAGCAAAAGGTTTCCTGACTTCTTTCGATCTTCCTGTCCTGGTACTTCTCAGCACATCAGATCGAAACACCATAGAAAATTTCCACATCGACAATACTACCTGGTCTCTTTCCAAACCCTTGGGCAGCGAGACTCTCGATAACATCCTTAAGGAGATTTTTCCCGCCGGTGAAGCTCACGACCACTCAGCAATTGTCTCAAACATTGATAGCGACACCTCATTAAAGGGGAAAAGGATCCTTGTCGTGGATGACAATCACATTAATCTGGAACTGATGAACATCCTTCTTTCTGAAAAGGGCGCTATTGTTTCAGAAGCGAATACCGGCACTGAAGCCATTGATCTGGCCACAAAAAACCAGTTTGACCTGATACTAATGGATGTCCACATGCCGAAACTCAAAGGTACGGACGCCGCAAAAAGAATTCGTGAGAACTGTGCGAATCGTTCCAACTCACCGCCGATCGTCGCACTCACTGCTGACGTGGTACCCGAGACACGAAATGAGGTAATAGCTGCGGGCATGGATGGTTATCTGCTAAAACCATATACCGAATCTCAACTTCTGAACGTATTACTTCCACTGTTAAGGGGGGAAAAACCTCAACTGGCTCAGGCGATGGCAACCACAAATGAGTCAGTTGACTCAGACGCTGACCTCCCAATCAGGGATGAAGAAAAAGCGTTAAATATTGCTGGAGGCAATAAAAAACTTGTGGATGAAATGTTCAACCAGTTTTGCAATGAACTGCCGGAACAGGCCGGGGTAATCCGTGGGAATCATGCTGCCCGGCAGTGGGACGATCTCAGAGAGAATGTTCACCGCCTGCATGGAGCCACTTCGATCTGCGGGGTTCCAGCATTGAATCTTGCTGTCACTCACCTGGAAGCGGCCAGCAAATCAAGAGACGAAGCAAAAACTCTGGAAAAACTGCAGCGATTCAATCACGAAGTCGGACGTCTCCTTGATTTCAGGGACCGGAAACAGGAGCAGCACAGCGATTAACAGGCCCTAATCACCGCCGTGCAGTTTGTTCCACCAAAACCAAACGCATTCACCATGGCAGTACGACTTCTAGACAAAGGCTGGGCCTTGTTTGCCACATAGTTCAAGTCACACTTGGGATCCGGGTTGATGGTGGGGATGGCGACACCCTTGTTGAGGCTCAACAGTGCCGAGATCAGCCCGAAGACACCTGAAGCACCCAAAGTATGCCCCAGCATCGACTTGCCTGAAGTAATTGGAACATCGGCCGCACGCTCACCAAACACCGCTTTTATGGCGTCGGTTTCTATCACATCGTTAGCCTCGGTCCCCGTGCCATGGGCATGGATATAGTCAACATCATCAGGGGTAATCCCTGCACTTTTCAGCGCGTTTCCCATCACATCAACCTCATGCTCCATACTTGGCCGAGTGATGTGACCATGACAGGTGTTGGAAGCATATCCATCCACAAAGCCGAGTATTTCAGCGCCACGGCTACGAGCGTGCGCCTCGCTCTCCAAAATGACATAGGCGGCACCCTCCGCCAATACCAAACCACTGCGATCACCACTGAAAGGGCGCGAAGCAGCTGCGGGATCCCCCTCCCAAGACGACATGACCCGCATGCTCTGCCAAGCGGAGTAGAGAGGGCGGGAGAGGGGGGCATCGCTACCGCCTGCCACAATCAGGTCTGCTCGATCGTCACGAATAGCGCGGCAGGCTTCTCCCAAGGCCTGCAGGCCGGCGGCGCAAGCGGTTGAGACAGTAAGTGACTCGCCGGCAAAGCCAAAATGCATTGCGATCTCAGAGGCGCCTGCATTATTCATCACCCGCACGATGGCAAGCGGACTGATACGAGGGTCGTCAGGCTTGGCAGCGTATTTCAGGCAGGCGGTTTCATGGGTGGTCACACCACCGATACCCGTACCGGAATAGACACCAAAGCGAGCCCGCTTCTCACCACCCGTCTCTATGCCGGCCTGAGCCAGAGCCTGGCTGGCTGCAACCAGTCCCATTGCACTGCAGGGGTCTATCCTGATGTATTTTTTCTTATAGAAAGGGCTCTCGGAAAGTCCCTCGACCTGACCGGCAACCTTACAACCGAAATTGGCTGAATCAAAACGCTCGATCGGTCGAATGCCGCTGACGCCGGCGACCGAGTTCTTCCAGAAAGCGTGGATGTCGTTACCAACCGGCGACACCACACCAAGGCCTGTGATCGCCACCCTGCCGCCAGCGCTCATGAAGCCGACTTGGCAGCAATAATCAGATCGGCAATATCGTCTGTGGTTTTAATCTCTTTAAGCTGATCATCACTGAAACCACCGGCAGACTTAACGTCGAACTTGTCCTCTATTTCAAAGATGATTTCAACAAAAGAGAGCGAGTCGATCTCCAATTCGGTGAGATTGTCCAGATTGTTCTCGTCGTACTCGACCTCGTCGACCTCCAACTGCTCCTTGATAATCTCACGCAGCCTGGCCTTGATCTCTTCCCGATCCAATTGTTGCTCCGGGTTCCCCATAAAATAACTCCTGACTCTTATCCTCTGTTTTATTTTCACGCCAGCTGACGCTCATTTTTTGGGTGTCACTTTCAAGATGGCTCTGCCCAATCCGGTGTATCATCACCAGTTCGCGCCATTATCCACCCAAAAACCCTCCAATTTCCAGAATATATGCACTGTCCATAAGGAGCATCTGAATCGTTCAGGGGTTCCTTAATCCTCCAGGAGGCGTCTGACCGGCCCGAATGAACGACGGTGGATCGGCGTGACACCCAACTCCCTGAGCGCCTCCAGATGCATCTTGGTGGGGTAGCCTTTATGCTTCGCCAGACCATAACCGGGATAGCGCTGATCCATCTCCACCATCTCCCGGTCACGGGCAACCTTGGCAATGATGGAGGCTGCGCCGATCGCTTTGACACTACTGTCGCCGCCGATGATCGCCTCCACCTCACAGGACAGGCTTGGAACATGCTTGCCATCCACCAGCACCTTGTGCGGTGACATATGCAACGCTTCAACCGCCCGCTGCATAGCCAGCAGACTGGCCTGAAGAATATTGATCTCGTCGATCTCCTCGACCTCAGCACGCCCGAGCGCCCAGGCCAGAGAGCGTTCATGAATCAACCCGGAGAGGGTTTCACGGCGTTTTTCACTGAGCTTTTTGGAATCCGCCAAGCCCTCTATCGGGTTTGCCGGATCGAGAATCACCGCCGCAGCCACCACGGGGCCCGCCAATGGCCCACGTCCCACCTCATCCACGCCGGCAATGAAAAAGTCCATCTCAGAACGCCTCTTTATTATTGATCGATAAGTGCCAACACTGCATCCGCGGCACGGTTTGCTGCATCACAACGCAACCCTTCGTGCAGCTGCCGATATCTGGCGACGACGCCAGCCCGCCTGGCCGGTGATTCGAGAAAATCGAGCAGCGCCTGCCCAAGCGCCTCCGGCCTGACCTCACCCTGTAGAAACTCCGGTGCGAGGCGTTCTTCAGCAATCAGATTGGCCATCGCCATGTGGGGGATCTTCACTAGATTGAAGGTCTTTACCAGCCAGTATGTCAGGGCTGCCAAGCGGTAACCTACAACCATAGGGCGTTTCAATAGAAGTGTTTCCAGCGTCGCAGTGCCCGAGGCAGTCAGCACAACGTCAGCCGCCTGGACCGCCTTACGCGCCTCACCATCGAGCAGGATGATGGGTAGATCCGGTGCAACCTCAAGCATCTGCTCAGAAAAAGCTGTCCGAATCTTCGCGTTCACCATCGGCGCCACGAATTGCAGCTCAGGATGACGCTGCAAACACCAGATCGCAGTCTGTAAAAAAGGCGCCGACAGCATGCCGAGTTCGCTCATGCGGCTGCCGGGTAGAATCGCAATAACGGGGCGGTCGGGATCAAGCCCCAGCTCGGATCTGATGCCTTCCGGTGCTGTCGACTCAAGGGGAATCTCATCCGCCAAAGGATGCCCCACATAGCTGGCGGTTACACTGTTCCGCTGGAGAAAATCCACTTCAAAGGGAAATATGCATAACATCAGATCCACTGCCCGGCGCAGTTTTTTTACACGCTTCTGACGCCAGGCCCAGACGGTCGGACTGACAAAGTGGGCAGTCCGGATACCCTCGGCTTTGAGTCGGGTTTCCAGCGCCAGATTGAAATCCGGCGCATCCACACCAAGAAAGAGGTCCGGGGGGTCAGTCTGGAAGTGGTGGAAAAGCCTGCGCCGCAGAGAGAGCAGTCCCGGCAGGTGCTTCAGCACCTCCACCAGCCCCATCACCGGATCCATGCGTGCCAGACTCTTGCAGCCTTCGGCTTCCATTGCAGGACCGGTCATACCCTCAAAGCGTAATTCTGGTCGTTTCGCCTTCAGTGCATGGATCAGGGAGGCGGCGAGTTGATCACCGGAGACTTCATTGGCGACTATACCAATTCGAGTCATTAGCGGAGGATACTGCGTCCGCCCTGCGCAATAAAATCCACCATAATGCCGACTTCTGGCGCCTCGCCCGCTATCTCACGAATCGATTCGATCGCCTCTTCCAGCCGCAACTGGGACTTATAGAGCAGTTTGTAGGCACGCTTGATCTGGCGGATCGCCTGCTCGCTGTATTGACGGCGCCGCAGCCCTTCGGTGTTGATGCCGTAGGGTTTCGCCGGATGTCCTGAGACCATTACGTAGGGAGGCAGGTCCTTGGAGATCACCGAACCCATGGCACAAAAGCTGTAGGCACCGATACGACAGAATTGATGGACGATAGTAAACCCGCCGAGAATCGTATGATCGCTGATATGTACATGACCACCAATAGAAGCGGCGTTGGCCATGATGACGTCGTTACCGATTTGGCAATCGTGAGCCACATGGGTATAGGCCATGAAGAGATTATCATTGCCAATGCGGGTTGTTCCCGTATCCTGTTGCGTTCCCCGATTGATGGTAACGAACTCGCGGATGACGTTACGGTCGCCGATCTCCAACCGTGTCGGCTCGCCGCCATACTTTTTGTCCTGTGGATCCTCCCCGACCGAGGCAAACTGAAAGATACGGTTCTCTTCACCTATCCTGGTCGGGCCGTTGATAACGACATGAGGGCCGATGGTGGTACCTCGGCCGATCTTCACATCGGCCCCGATCACCGAGAATGGACCGATAGAAACCCCCTCGCCCAGTTCCGCGGAGGGATCGATCACCGCCCGTTGATCGATTTGGCTCATGCCTCAGTGGCGTCTCTTGCCGTGCAGATGACCTCTGCAGTAGCCGCCACCTTCCCATCCACCCTGGCGACGCCTGAGAAGATGCCCATGCCACGTCTCATCGCAGTCTGAGTCACCTCCAGTTCAAGCTGATCACCAGGCACCACCGGGCGTTTGAAACGCGCCTTGTTGATCCCGACAAACAGATAGATGGTATTTTCGTTAGCGGTCTCAGGATGGGACTCACGGGCCAGCAGGCCGGTAGCCTGTGCCATCGCCTCGACGATCAAAACACCCGGCATTACCGGTTTGATGGGAAAATGTCCGTTGAAGAAGGGTTCGTTGTAGGTCACATTTTTCAATGCCAACAGACGTTTGTCCTTCTCGAACTCCAATACCCGGTCTATCAATAAAAACGGATAGCGGTGCGGCAACAGGCGCAGCACCTTCTCGATGTCCATCACAACCAACGTTCTCTCCCCTTGATCAATGCGTTATCCATCCTGGTCCGTGGAAACTAATTCCACCTTTTTTTCCAGGCGCTGTAGACGCTTCGCCATCTCATCCAGTTGGCGAATACGCGCCACGGCCTTACGCCACTGCTTGTTGTCCATGGCGGGCAGATTGCCACTGTAGTATCCCGGCTCAGAAAAGGAACGGGTAACCATGCTCGCTCCCGAAAAGTGTACATTATCGCCGATATCCAGGTGGCCGACGAGCCCGACCATACCCCCCAGGGTGCAGTTGCGGCCAATATGGGTCGAACCCGCGACCGCCACTCCACTCGCCATTGCGGTATTGGTGCCGACAACAACGTTGTGGGCGATCTGGATCAGGTTATCCAGTTTGACCCCGTCTTCCAGCACCGTATCCTCCAGTGCACCCCGGTCGATGGTGGTGTTGGCACCCACTTCCACATCGTTCCCAAGACGGACTCTGCCTGTCTGGGGTACCTTCTCCCATCGACCGTCGTCGTTTGCCAGACCGAAACCATCACTCCCAAGAACGGCACCCGGATGGATCAGGCAGCGCTCTCCCACATGAGTCCCATGGCAGAGCGTCACATTGGCTACGAGGCGTGATTCATCAGCAACGACACAATCATGCTCAATGATACACCCAGGTCCGATATATACACCTGCCCCGATACGGCTGCCTGCACCCACGACAGCGCAGGGACCGACAAAGGCTGACGGGTCGACACTGGCTAAGGTATCCACCACTGCAGAAACGTGGCAGCCCGGCTCAAAGGCAGGAACGGGATTGAGTTGACGGGAGACCCTCGCATAAGCCAGGTAAGGGTTGTCACTCAGTAATACAGCGGTATTACAGTATTCGGCATCCTCCGGTCTCAGTATCACCGCAGCCGCGGCAGTCTTTTTCAGATGTCGCCGATATTTCGGGTTCGCCAGAAAACTGACCTCATCCGGTCCGGCCTGTTGCAGGGTCGCAACCTTCGAGATCAGAATCTGCGGATCGCCACGCAGTTCGGCCCCTGCAATCTCCGCCAAGACTCCCAGTCGAACCGCCAATCCCCAGACTCCTACTTCGCTTGGATCTGTCCCAACTTCTCCAGGACTTTGTCGGAAATATCGATCTTCTCACTGAAATAGACCACACCATCGGAAAGGATCAGGTCGATCTTCTCCTCTTTACCGACCTGCTGAATCACTTCCCGTACCCGTTGCCGCAGTTTCTTGAATTCTTCATTCTGTCTCAGGTTGAGATCCTCGCGAAATTCAGTCTGCGCATTCTTGAGCTTACGGCGACGGGAGAGGATATCGCGCTCCAGGCGCTTCACTTCTGACTCACTCATCACGGCACCATCACGTTGCAGCTTGTCTTCGAGCTGCTTCAGCTGCTTTTTACTGGAGAGCAGATCTTTCTCACGACGGGAGAACTCTGCCTGCAGACGTTTACGGGCCTCTTTGTACTGCAACGACTCCTCAAAAACCTTGGTTGCGTTGACAAAGGCAATGCTATAACTCTCCGCCAGGACATTGCCCGCGAAAAAAGTCAGCAACAACAGAAAAACACCAAACTTACCCAATCTTTTCACAAAATCACTCCCACTTAATCAATATGTGGTTCCGAAGCTAAACTGCAGTGTCTCCACAGAATCACCGACCTTATCGTTCAAAGGATACCCCAGACTAAAAGCCAAGGCTCCTACCGGTGATAACCAGGAGAGCATGAGACCAGTAGAGTAACGTACCTCATCCAATTCGAAACCATTGCCAAACTTTACATCAAAAACATTACCGGCATCCAGAAACGCGCCCCAGCGCATCGTGCTTTTAAATGAGTCGACAGGAGGAGGTGCCAGCAACTCTATTTGACCCGTCAATTTTGAATTTGCTCCCAACGCATCACCAAAAGAGTCCTGCGGACCGAGGGTATTTTCCTCAAAGCCGCGTACTGTGCCAATGCCGCCTGCAAAAAAGTTACGGTAAAACGGCAGTACCGGGGTATCTGAGTAGCTGTCTCCGTAACCCAGTTCGCCGTTGAACCTGAGCGTAAGGGCTTTTGTCAGAGGAAAATAGCGCGTGTGTTTGTAGTGGAGGCGATAATACTGCAGATCACTGCCGGGCACGGTCACCTCCAGCGCGGCCACCTGCTTACCCCCAACAGTGGGAAAGATGGCACGATCCCGGGTATCACGGGTCCAGCTGACGAGCGTCTCCAGATCCCGAAAGTGGCCGCCGTTCACCTCTTCGAATTTCAGCACCTCATCTGATGGAGAGTCACCCAACACGAACATGGTATCCTCAAAGGCCAGACTGAAACGCAGCCTGTCGTATTCCGTGATGGGCAGGCCGAAGTTGACCCCTACTCGACTGACATCCGTCGCATAACTGGAAATATTGAGTTCACCAAAATCAGTGGCGCGGTAGGAAAACTCAAACCCGCGACTAATGCCGTTAATAGTATAGTAGGGGTTGTTATAGGAAATATTGAACTTCTTGTTTGCCTTACTGGTGTCGAAACCGGTACTGACCCGCTTGCCGGTACCGAGAAAATTGTCTTGGGTAATGCTTGCATTGAACATCAGGCCCTGGGTCTGAGAGAAGCCGATACCCGCCGACAGATTACCGGAAGCCTTCTCCTTCACCTTGAAGTCAACATCCACCTGATCTGTCCGCCCAGGAACGGCAGGCGTCTCGACATTCACCTCTTCAAAATAACCCAGGCGCTGCAGGCGTTCACGGGACAATCGCACCTGTTCTCCCGAAAACCAGGCCGATTCGATCTGCCGCAACTCCCTGCGAAGCACCTCGTCCCGCGTCGCTGCGTTACCGCTCATATCGATATGGCGAACATAGACCCGTTTACCCGGGTCGACAAAATAGGTGATCGCCACCTGGCGGTTTTCACGATCGATATCGGGAATGCTGTTGACGTTGGCGAACGCATAACCGGCATCCGACAGAAGGCTGTTGACCCGCTCCGCACTGGCGGTGGTCTTCTTACGGGAGAAGACTTCACCCCGCTTGAGGTGAATCAGCGGAAAAAGCTCTTCCAAAGGTACGATCAACTCCCCCGCAAGCTTGATGTCACTGAGGGTGAACACCTCACCTTCAGAGACAACGACCGTGACATAGATATCCTTCTTGTCCGGCGTAATGGAAACCTGGGTGGAGTCTATCTTGAAATCGATAAATCCCCTATCGAGATAGTAGGAGCGCAGTTTCTCAAGATCACCCGAAAGCGCCTGTTTCGAGTATTTGTCTCTATCGGAGAAGAAGTCGTACCAGCCCGGAATACCGAGAGCAAACTGATCCAGCAGCTCATCATCTTCAAAAGCCAAATTGCCGATGAGGTTAATCTTCTTGATGCGGGCAGTGATGCCTTCTGAAATATCGATGTCCACGGCCACCCGGTTGCGCTCCAGGGGCGTAACCGTGGATTCGATCCTGACACCATACTTGCCACGGGAGAAATACTGGCGGTTCAACTCCTGCTCGACCCGCTCAAGTAGCGCGCGTTTGAAGACCCGACCTTCAGCCAGGCCTATATCCTTCAGGCCGGCCTTCAGCCTATCGGTTTCCAGATCTTTGTTGCCACTCAGGTTGATCTCCGATACAGCCGGCCGTTCACGCACGAACACCACCAGCACTTGATCCTCCCTTTCGAGGCGCACATCCTTGAAAAAGCCCGTTTTGAACAGCGTTCGGATGATGCCGGCCGTATCTCCCGATGATACCTGGTCGCCCACCTTTACCGGCAGATAGTTGAACACCGTACCTGCGGAGATACGTTGCAAACCTTCGATCCGTATATCTTCCACGACAAACGACGAAGCGCCCATAACGGCAGCCGTCATCAGCAACAGGACCAAACCGGAAAGGAATCTTTTCAGGACACCCAGCAACGACATAATATTAGATTTTTTATACCTGCGACCATTGCCGCCTGTGGCGATTGTCCCAAACACGAGGGATCAGCGGGAGTGAAGACCGGACTCCACATAAGCGGGTTAGTATAAGTGATATTTTGCCGCTAGCCCAGCAAACGACTAAGATCCACATAGAAGGCAAGACTCATCATTGCCAATAGCAGAATCATCCCAATCTTCTGTCCATGTTCCATAAAGGTTTCCGACAAGGGCCTCCCTTTGATTGCCTCAAGCAGAAAAAAGAGGAGGTGCCCACCATCCAGAACCGGGATCGGCAGCAGATTCAGCACGCCGAGACTGATACTCACTACAGCGAGGAATTTAAGGAAATCGATCAGGCCGTAACTGGCGGTTTTACCCGCATACTCAGCGATGGAGATCGGACCACTGAGATTCTTTACCGAGACCTCGCCGATCACCATCTTGCCGAGCATTTTCAGCATCAGCAGAGAGAGATCCCAGGTCTTGTACAACGACTTGCCAACGGCCTCCAGAGGACCATAACGAATCTCTGTCTGGTAGTCGTCCATCAGGTGGGGCGGTACATGCACACTGGCGCCAATTCGACCGATGCTTTCGCCATCACTTTCAATCGCTGCCGGGGTCAGTTCAAGACGGATCAGACTCCCTGCACGTTCGACTTCCAGAGCCATGCGCTGCTCCGGTCGCGCCCGTACATACCTCACCCATTCGACCCAACTCTCCAGGGATTGGCCGTCAACGGAGAGCAACAGGTCGCCGGTTTTCAATCCATCCCTGTCTGCAGCTTCACCCGGCAACAGTGTGCCGATAACCGGCGCGACTACGGGGCGCTTGGGCGTAATTCCCAGATTCTGCAGAATCTGGGGCTCCTCAGACATCTCCTGAAGCCGCCCGGCGTCAAGCCATCGAACCGCCTCCCGGCCACTCTCATCTTCGACCCTTACTGCGATCTGTCCGACATTCAGTGATTCCGCCAACAGCATGTAGACAGCTGCCTCCCATGTCGGAGTGGACTCCTGATTGACGGAGAGTATGCGGTCTCCAGTCTGAAACCATGCCTGCTCAGCAATGGATTCGGCCTTGACCTCCCCCACCAGCGGCTTGATGCCGGTATCCCCCGTCACGAAGATCAGCCAGAAGGCGAAGACGGCAAACAGCAGATTGAACAGAGGGCCCGCCAGTACAATTGCCGTCCTGGAAGCCAGCGTCTGTCTGTTGAAGGCCCGATCCAGTTCACCGGGATCGACCGGCGCCTCCCGCTCATCCAGCATCTTCACATAACCGCCCAGGGGGATGGCGGCAAGGACATATTCGGTGCCGTCAGTCTTGCCGACACGCGTCCAAAGCGGTTTGCCAAAGCCGATGGAGAAACGCAGTACCTTGACACCGACTCTGCGGGCCACCCAGAAGTGACCGAACTCGTGTACGGTAATCAGAATACCCAGCGCAACGACAAACGCCGCGATTGTAAAAAGAAGGGAGTCCATATTAAAAAACAGTAGCCTATTCGACGTGAGACAGTGGACTAAAGCGCTTGTTCCGCAAAGACCCGGGCTTGACGATCTTGATCCAGCAACAGCTCCAGACTATCGGCAGGCCTGACCTCCAAAGCGTTCAGGGTCCGTTCCACCAGCGTGGGTATGCCGAGAAAACCGAGGCGACCCTCAAGAAAGGCCTGCACCGCCACCTCATTCGCAGCATTCAGCACCGTGGGGGCAGTCCCACCCGCCTCGATCGCCTCATAGGCAAGTCGCAAACAGGGAAAACGCTCAAGATCAGGGGCCTCAAAATCGAGTCTGGCGATCTGAAACAGATCCAGGCGGTCCACGCCGGAATCGATGCGCTCCGGCCAAGCAAGGGCGTGAGCAATGGGGGTGCGCATATCGGGATTACCCAACTGTGCCAGCACCGAGCCATCATTGTACTCCACCATCGAGTGGATCACGCTCTGTGGATGCAGCACCACCTGAATCTGCTGCGGTGAAGTGTGAAACAGCCAGCAGGCCTCGATCACCTCCAACCCCTTGTTCATCATGGTGGCGGAATCGACGGAGATCTTGCGCCCCATATCCCAGTTTGGATGGGCGCAGGCCTGCTCGGGGGTTACGGCCTTCAAGCCCTCCAGCGGCATAGTGCGAAAAGGCCCGCCAGATGCAGTCAGAAGAATCTTGCGTACCCCAACCTGTTCCAACCCGCGCTGAAAGTCAGCCGGCATGCATTGAAAGACCGCATTGTGTTCGCTGTCTATGGGCAGAATCTCCGCCTCATGCGCCTCAGCAGCTTCCATGAAGAGGCGTCCGGAAACCACCAAAGCCTCTTTATTCGCCAGCAGAACCCGCTTGCCCGCACACACTGCTGCCATTGCTGGCAACAGACCGGCAGCCCCGACAATCGCCGCCATTACATAATCGGCCTCCGGCATGGCGGCAACCTGCTCAAGACCGGCAACACCGGATAACACCCCAACGTCACTGCCATTTTCGGCCAACCGCTTTGCCAACTCCGCAGCTGATGTTGCATCCGCCATCACCGCAATCTGCGGTTTGAAGCTGAGGCACTGGCCGAGCAGACCGTCCACATCGCGGTTAGCAGTCAATGCAACCACGCGGTAGCGTTCAGGGTGACGGGTCACCACATCCAGGGTACTGAGACCGATAGAGCCGGTGGAACCCAGCACGGTAAGCCCCTTCATCCGATCTTCCCCATCAGCATCAATCCCAGCACAAAAACAGGAGCGGCGGCAGTCAGGCTGTCGAGGCGATCCAGCATGCCCCCATGCCCAGGCAGCAAAGTACCGCTATCTTTCATGTTACGCAGGCGTTTGAGTACGCTCTCAAAAAGATCCCCAATCACGGAGAAGATTACAGTTAACACGCAGAGCAACAGCGCCAGCGGGTACTCCGCAAGGGAGAATTCCTGCCACCAGGCAAAAAATAAACCACATATCAGAGAACCTGCGATAGCGCCGTAGACCCCTTCTCGAGTCTTACCCGGACTGACCTCGGGGGCAAGTTTGGTGCGACCAAAGCGACGGCCGGCAAAATAGGCGCCGATATCGGCAGCCCAGATCAGGATCAACAGAAACAACAGCAATTGCGGGCCCTGTTCAGGCACCTGATGGAGCGTCACCCATGCCAGCCACGCCGGCACCAAAACAATGATACCCTCCAAACTTTGGGTCAGGCTAAAACCCTCTACCACGGCGCCACTGCGAAAGTGTCCTAACCGTATCAACACAACCATCCACCAGAAAACCACCAGCGCAAACAGCCAGAGCAGTAGTGCAGGCGTCTCCAACAGCATCGCTGCTGCAGCCACGCAGAGCCCCAAAACCAGGATATAGCCAAACTGGCCAACAGGGCCGTTTGTGCCAGAAAGGCACGCCCATTCAAACCCACAAATAGCCAAAAACAGGGCCAACGCCAGTGCGAGGTAGAGTGTGGGCGACCAGAGAACCCCGGTAATAATCAGAGGAGCCAGAACCAATGCTGTCAGAACACGCTGTTTTAGCATCAGCGACTCAGGAGGTCTCAGCCTTGTGATCTCCCACCTGCTCACCGGTACGACCAAAACGGCGCTGGCGTCCCGCAAAATCGGCGAGCGCGTCTTCAAAAGCCGCCGTATCGAAATCGGGCCATAGCAGATCAGTGAAGTAGAGTTCGGAATAGGCGGCCTGCCAGAGCAGGAAATTACTTAGCCGCTGCTCCCCGCCGGTACGAATAAAGAGATCCGGATTCGGCAGATCGGGAAAAGAGAGTGCACCGGCCAACGACGCTTCATCGATATCCTCGGGAGAGAGCTCGCCTGCCGCCACTGCCCTGGCCAGGGATTTGGCCGCTTGAGTAATATCCCAGCGACCGCCGTAGTTGGCGGCGACATGCAGGATCAGGCCACGATTTTCGGCCGTCAACTCCTCGACTTCCAGGATTCTGCGCTGCAGCTTTTCGGAAAAGGCCGCACGCTCCCCAATAACTTTCAGTCGAACACCATTTCGGTGCAGGCGACGTGCCTCTTTACCCAGGGCGCGAATGAAAAGATCCATGATCAGGCCGACCTCTTTCTTGGGCCGGTGCCAGTTTTCACTGCTGAAGGCAAAAATGGTAAGGGCCTGGATCTTTTTCTGCACACAGCATTCGACAATGTTGCGCACCGCATCCACGCCGACGGGATGACCCGCGTAGCGGGGCAGGCCACGGCGTTGCGCCCAGCGGCCGTTACCATCCATGATGATTGCGACATGTCCAGGCAGTCGGCCTTCGGCCTCCGAACTGTCCGATTGGGTTCCGTTCATCATCACCTTGATTCGCTCTAAACGAACTGTCACCGGGCAACAGTGATCAGGGAGCCTCTGAATAGGTCTGGGCCGTTCAGATTGTGAGATGAAATGTGCTGATTTGAGGCGAGAATCGCACGCAATAGCGCGCTATTGCGAAGATTTTCAACGAAAAAGCAGCGCGTTTCAGCCGCAAGCTGTAGGTCCATGACTTGTTCAGAGACTCCTTTAGATTTCCATCAAATCCTTTTCTTTCACCGCCAGTGCCGCATCCACCTCTTTGACGTGCTGATCGGTCAGTTTTTGAATGATCTCCTGCCCACGACGTTCATCGTCTTCGGAGATCATCTTCTCCTTCATGTGATCCTTGAGATTATGATTGGCATCACGACGAATATTACGGATTGCCACCCGCGCATTTTCCGCCTCATGACGCACCACGCGAATCAGATCCTTGCGTCGTTCCTCCGTCAACGGAGGCATGGGAACCCGGATCACCGCCCCGGCACTCATGGGATTGAGGCCCAGATCAGAGGTTAAAATCGCCTTCTCGACCACTGCGATCATCGGTCGTTCCCAAGGGGTCACTGCAAGGGTACGACCATCTTCCACATTGATATTGGCAACCTGACTCAGCGGCACTTCGGAACCATAATAGTCAACCCGGATATGGTCCAGCAGACTTGGATGGGCTCGCCCGGTACGCACTTTCGCCAACTCGTGGGAGAGCGCCTCAACGCTCTTGCCCATACGGGTGTCAGCATCACTCTTGATATCATCGATCATGTTACTCGCCCTTTTCTACCAAGGAGCCGATGACCTCTCCGCGCATCAGGCGCAAGAGAGCCCCGGAATCATTGATGTTCATAATTCGTAGCGGCATATCGTTATCCCTGCAGAGCACAATCGCAGTTGCATCCATCACCTGCAGGTTCTCCGCCAAAGCCCGATTGTAGGTGAGACGGGGATAGAATTCAGCATCGGGATCCTTCACTGGATCCGCTGAGTAGACGCCGTTTACCTTGGTCGCCTTGATCATCATGTCAGCCTGGATCTCGACTGCACGCAGACTCGCGGCGGAATCGGTGGTGAAATAAGGATTGCCGGTGCCTGCAGCCAGGATGGCCACTCGCCCCGCATCCAGGTGTCGCCTGGCATCCCTCGCTGTGAAAGGCTCACAGACATCAGGCATGCTCAGCGCAGAGAGCACTCTGGCCTCGATGCCGATCTTTGTGAGAGCATCCTGCATCGCCAGGGAGTTCATCACAGTGGCAAGCATGCCCATGTGATCGCCGGTCACCCGATCAAGACCACCCTGCGCCAGACCGGCGCCGCGGAAGATATTTCCGCCACCAATCACCAACCCCACCTGCAGACCGGCCTCAACGAGGTCCCGCACCTCACCCGCAGTACGCGCCATCACCTCAGGTGAAATCCCAAAGTCGCCAGAACCCATCAGGGCTTCGCCACTAAGTTTGAGCAGGATACGCCGACAGATCAAATCCGACATGCTGAACCGATTCCTAATTTGAGATTAACCGAATGATAAGACGCAGAGAGAAAATATTCCATTTTCCACGGATATTTCAGCTCCACAAGCCCCCTCTCTGCATCCGCCCCGCATTCTGCACCGGAGCAAACGCTCCGGTGCAGAATGCGGGGCGACATAAGTTTACATCTTGGCTTGCGCCCGGACCTCTGCGGCGAAATCCTCCTTCTTCTTCTCGATGCCTTCGCCAACCTCAAAGCGGCTGAATTGGGCAATAGCGGCACCCTTGCTCTTCAACAGCTTCTCGATGGTGAAATCCGCATCCTTGACGAAAACCTGGCCCAGCAGGGTATTTTCCGCCAGATATTTGCGCATCCGGCCATCGACCATCTTCTCGACGATGTTGTCCGGCTTGCCACTCTCCCTGGCCTGCGCGGTAACGATCTCGCGCTCCTTGTCCAGCAAATCCTGGGGCATATCGTCAGCGGAGAGACAGACGGGGCTGGTCGCGGCAATATGCATTGCCAGATCCTTGCCCAGATCGCCCTCATCGCCCTCGACTTCGACCACAACGCCGATACGCACACCGTGGCTGTAGCTGACCAGGGTACCCTTGTCGGCCTGCAAACGGGCAAAGCGGCGCACGTTCATGTTCTCGCCCAGCTTGGAGATCAGCGCCTCGCGGGCCTGATTTACAGTGGTCTCCTCGCCTTCGTGAAGAGATTGCCCCATCAGCGCCTCAACATCGTCCGCACCACCGTTGAGCGCCCTCTCTGCCACAGCGCCGGCAAAGGAGGTGAAGTTCTCGTCCTTGGCCACAAAATCGGTTTCACAGTTAACTTCAACCATCGCTGCCTGGGTGTTGTCAGCATTGAAGCTGATCACAATCACACCTTCCGCTGCGGTGCGGCCCGCTTTCTTGGCGGCCTTGGCCTGACCCGATTTGCGCATCGCCTCGATTGCCGCTTCGATATCGCCATCGGCCTCTACCAAGGCCTTCTTGCACTCCATCATGCCTGCGCCGGTACGCTCGCGCAGCTCTTTAACCTGAGAGGCTGTAATCGCCATTTTCCTACCTCAAAATCGTATCTTCAAATGTAAACCGACCGGATCACGCTGGAGGCATGATCCGGTCGTTAATCCAGAAAACCTGTCGACTGCTTCAGGATTTGTCGCCTTTGACCTCGACAAACTCCTCTTCGCTGCCAGCCGCCACATGGGCCGCGCTCGTGCGACCTTCAAGGATCGCTGCAGATGCGCCCTGTGTGTAGAGCTGGACCGCCCGGATTGCGTCATCATTTCCGGGGATCACGTAGTCGATAGCCTCGGGGTTGTTATTGGTATCAACCACACCGATAACAGGGATGCCCAGCTTACGGGCCTCAGAGATTGCGATGTCTTCATGCCCCACATCGATCACGAACATGGCATCGGGCAGTTTGTTCATATCTTTGATGCCGCCGAGGCTGCGATCCAGCTTCTCCATCTCGCGGTGGAGATTCAGCGCCTCTTTCTTCTTGAAACGCTGCTCGACACTACCGTCCTCGAACATGGCTTCCAGCTCTTTAAGACGTTTGATCGATTGTTTGATGGTCTTGAAATTGGTCAGCATGCCACCGAGCCAACGATGATTGACGTAGGGCATATTGCAGCGCTCCGCCTCTTCTCGCACCGCATCACGGGCCGCACGCTTGGTGCCGACAAACATGATCTTGCCACCGTTTGCCGCAAGAGAACCGACAAAGTTCATGGCGTCGTTAAAGAGGGGGAGGGTCTTCTCAAGATTAACGATATGAATCTTGTTACGATGACCAAAGATGTAGGGCCCCATCTTGGGGTTCCAGTAACGGGTCTGATGCCCGAAGTGTACGCCTGCTTCCAGCATCTGGCGCATGGATACTGCACTCATGAGTGACTCCTGATTGTTTTGGGTTAGGCCTCCATACATCCCATGAGTCGACCTCCCCGCGAAAGCTGGGAGGCACCCCGAACCATGTGCCGATGTATGTGTGGATTAGTTTTGCTCCCGCACGGGGAAAAACCCCGTAAAGTGAGCAGCGCGAACCGTTTGCGATTCAGCGGGGCGTTTTATACCATACCCGGCGGATTGCGACAAATCCCTGGTACCTTGTTTCCGATCTCCTTTTCCCCAAATTTCCATGACCCTTTAAGAATTATGAGCGTAACGATCAAAACAGCGGACGAGATAGAGAAGATGCGGGTCGCTGGCCGCCTGGCCGCCGAGGTACTGGAGATGATCGAGCCTCTTGTCAAACCCGGGGTCACCACAGAGGAACTGGACAAGATCTGCCACGACTACATCGTCGACGTGCAGCAAGCCATCCCTGCCCCGCTAAACTACCGGGGGTTTCCAAAGTCTATCTGCAGTTCGGTCAACCAGCAGGTCTGCCACGGCATTCCCGCTGACAAAAAGCTGAAAAAGGGGGACATCGTCAACCTCGACATCACTGTCATCAAGGATGGCTATCACGGAGACACCAGCAAGATGTTCAGCGTGGGGGAGACCTCCATCCTCGCCAAACGGTTGATAGAGATCACCCGAAAAGCCCTTTGGGTCGGCATCGACGAGGTTCGTCCCGGCGCCCAGCTTGGCGACATCGGCCACAAGATTCAGGATTTTGTCGAGAAACACCACTACTCCGTGGTGCGCGAATATTGCGGTCACGGCATCGGCAAAGAGTTTCACGAAGATCCCCAGGTACTGCACTATGGCAGCCCGGGGTCGGGCCTGATACTCCAACCCGGCATGTGCTTCACCATCGAACCCATGGTCAATGCCGGCAAGCGCCAGATAAAACTCCGTCCCGATGGCTGGACCGTGGTCACCAAAGACCGCAGCCTCTCCGCGCAGTACGAGCACACCCTGCTGGTGACTGAAACCGGCTGTGAGGTGCTGACCCTGCGTGCTGAAGAAGCCGATACCACCCAGTGATCCCGGCAAAAAACTCAATGTTCGACTTCTCTGCACTTGACCAATCGCTGGCAGGCGCCTCATCCACCCCTATCCCGGTTTTTCGCGACTTCCTGAAGCTGGGCACTGAAACGATCAGGGAAAGGTTCAATCAGGAACAGCCGATAACCGAACTCGTGGCCGCCCGCGCCCACCTGGTCGATGCCGTCCTGGAGCGCGCCTGGAATCTCCACTTCCAGGATTCCACAGACGCCGCACTGGTCGCAGTGGGTGGATATGGCAGGGGAGAACTCCATCCGGCTTCAGATATCGACCTGCAGATTCTGCTCGACCACGAAGATCACTTCGAACAGCTGCAGGAACCCCTGGGCCAGTTTCTCAGCCTGCTCTGGGACATCGGACTGGATGTCGGCCACAGCGTACGCACCATTGAGGATTGCATCCGGGAGGCATCTAATGACATCACGGTTGCCACCAACCTGATGGAATCCCGGCTGCTGGTCGGGCCTGAGCCCCTCTTCAAGACGATGCGGGAAGCCACCAGCCCCGCTAAGATTTGGGACAGCAAACGTTTTTTTGAAGCGAAATTTGCGGAACAGCAGGCACGGCACAAAAAATTCGAGGACAGCGAAAGCAACCTGGAACCCAATCTGAAGGAGAGTCCAGGCGGATTGCGGGATATCCAGATGATCGGCTGGGTGGTGAAACGCCATTTCCAGGCCAACACTTTGCGTGATCTGGTGAGCCACGGCTTCCTCAACGAGGACGAATACCAGATACTGATCGAAGGTCAGGATTATCTCTGGCGGGTCCGTTTCGCCCTGCATACCCTTACAGGCAGACACGGCGACATTTTACTCTTCGACTATCAGCGCACCCTGGCTAATCAGTTTGGTTACGATGACAATACCGGCAACTTGGCCGTGGAGCAGTTTATGCAGCTCTTCTACCGGACAACGCTGGAACTGAACCGTCTCAACGAAATCCTTCTGCAGCACTTCCAGGAAGAGATCCTGCTGGAGAACAAGCTGGATGCCCCCGTTTCTCACGGCAACCGTTTCCAAAGCCGCAATAGTTTTCTTGAGGTCACCCATCCGGATGTCTTCTCCCGCACCCCCACCGCCCTGCTGGAACTCTTTCTTATCCTGCAGGAAAACCCGGAATTAAAAGGTGTCAGAGCCAGCACCATCCGCCTGCTGCGGGACAATATTCAGCTGATCAACAGCGCCTTCCGCGCAGACATCCGGGCGCAGAGCCTGTTCATGGAGATCCTGCGCCAACCCTGGGGCATAACCCGGGAACTGCGCCGCATGAATCGCTATGGCATCCTCGCTGCCTACATTCCGGCCTTTGAAAATATTGTCGGACGCATGCAGTACGACCTGTTTCACGTCTATACCGTGGATGAACACACATTGATGGTGCTGCGTAACCTGCGCCGTCTGTCGGTTCCGGAACTCGCTGAAGAGGCCCCCTTCCTCAGCCAGCTGTTCCGCACCCTGCCGAAAAAAGAGCTGATCTATCTGGCCGCCCTCTTCCACGACATCGCCAAAGGACGTGGCGGCAATCACTCCATACTCGGTGAGAAGGACGCGGTGGACTTCTGCCATCAACATCATCTCAGCGAATACGACAGCCGTTTGGTCGGCTGGCTGGTGCGCAACCATCTGGTCATGTCTATGATCGCCCAGCGCAAGGACATCAACGACCCGGACGTCATCCAGACGTTTGCTGAAAACGCCGGGGACACAATGCACCTCGACTATCTCTATCTGCTGACAGTCGCTGACAGCCGGGCTACCAATCCGAAACGCTGGAACTCATGGAAAGAGTCACTGCTGCGGGATCTCTACAAATCCACCCGTCGCGCCCTGCAGCGCGGGCTGGACAATCCGCTGGCGCAGGAGGAGTTGATCCGGGAGACAAAATACGAAACGATGGAGCTGCTGGCCAAGGCCGGACACGATGAAAGAGAGATTCTCCGCCTCTGGCAATCCTTCAGCCCGGAGTATTTTCTCTCACACTCTCCCAATGCGATCTGTCGGCAGATTCAGGCCATCATCACCACGCCACCGGAAGACCTGCCGCTGGTCGCGATCCATGAAACCGCCGAACACGGCGGCAGCGACGTACTCTACTACGGACCGGATCGCGACAATCTCTTTGCCGTCATGACCACCCTGCTGGATCAGCTGGGTCTGTCCATCGTCAACTCCCGCATCATGAGCACGACCCAAGGCTTTTCTCTCGACTCATTCCTGGTCATGGAGGAGGATGGCGATCCTATCCAACCTGGCCATCGTACCGAAGAGATCATCACCACCCTGGAAGCCGGATTGACTCAGAAAGACGGCCAGCCTCTCAAAGTGCATCGCCGCATGCCCCGCCAGCACAAGAGCTTCGACACCCCGACCCGCATCTTCTTCTCCCAGGATCCCGCTTACAACCGCACAGTGATGCGTCTGATCACCCTTGACCGGCCGGGACTGTTATCGGAAGTGGGACAGGCCTTCGCCGCCTGCGGCATTCGTCTGCAGCACGCAAAAATCGCGACCATCGGCGCAGAGGTGGAGGATATCTTTTTCATCACCGACCGGGAGAACCGGCCGTTATTGGAGAAACATCAGCTGGAGTGTCTGGAGGCCGCCGTCACCACGCGGCTGCCGGAATAGCATTCAGCAGGGCAGCCCCCGCATGTGGAATCAGCGCTTGCTGCCCAACTTGCCGCCACTCCCCTGCAGTGAGAGCAGATTGGAGTCGAAGACATAGGTCCGCTTGCCTTTTTCCCGAAACCTCTCCAGCGCCAGCTTGATGACGCGAGTAGTCAAGGCTGCAAACGAAACGCCGCTCGCCTCCCAGAGGTAGAACGCCAGTGATCCGGGGATGGTATTGATCTCGTTGACAAAGACATCACCGCTCTCCTCATCAACAAGAAAGTCAATACGAACCACTCCACTGGCACCAATCAGGCTGAACGTCTCCTTTGCCAACCGGCGGATCCTGTCCGCCAGTTCCCCGGGTATCTCCGCCGGCAGCACGCGATCAGTAGAGCTGATGCCCTTGGTCTTGCCACCCTGGTATTTATCAGCAAAATTCAGGATGCCACTGGAACGCAGAGGCTCCTCCAGCGCCGCAACCTCTGACGTCTCCCTGTTACCCAACACCGAGGCGTTGATCTCCTTGAGTTGGGTCACCATACGTTCAACCAGGATCGAAGGATCGTACTGACCGGCGTTTTCGATCGCCTCCTCCAACTCCGATTCCGAAGCAGCAACACTGATACCGATGCTCGACCCAAGATTCGCCGGTTTGACCACTACCGGGTAACCCAATTTTGACTGGATCCGGTCGATAATCGCCCGCCTGTCCTGATACCAGGCCTCCATCCGACAACTCTCCGACTCCACCACCGGGATGCCGTTACCCCGCAGCAGGGTCTTGGTCAGGATCTTGTCCATGCCGATGACCGACGCAGAGACGTCACAGCCTGCATAGGGAACACCTGCCATCTCAAGCAGCCCCTGAAGGGTGCCGTCCTCGCCATTGGTGCCGTGAATAACGGGAAAGACGATATCAAGCTTTTCGATGAGGTTGTTTTTAAGACGGGCAGGAGGTACACGGTAGAGTTCAAGCTGCCCACCATCTCCGTGAGGCATAACTTCTGTACTTTCGGAGAGCAGGGTTTCCAGCTGCTTGAAGTTGTCGATCTCAGACAGCTTATCACCGATGTACCACTCACCCGTTTTACTGATGTAAACCGGCGTCACGCGGTATAGATCGGCATCGATTGCATGGACGACCTGCAGACCGGAAATGATGGAGACCTCATGCTCTACCGAACGGCCACCAAAAAAGACGCCAACATTGGGTTTCATCGACTACACCTTGATATCAAACTGGTCAAACCACTTCGTCCCAGCGGAATGAATATAAAATTGCAGGAGCGGCGCCTCGCCGCGATCTGCTTGTCCACCAGAAATCATGGTGCGCACAGCGCACCCTACGCCCTGGTGGTTAATTATGTTTTTTCAATCGGAGACTAATTATAGGTATCCGGCAGATCATTTTCATAGAGCACTACATCACCCTCTCGCGAGATCTTCGAAAAATGGTCGTTGGCCTCATTCAAATGGGCCGCAATATAGATCTGGTTCTCCGGATAGCCTTCCGAAACCAACCCCTCATAGATCGGTTTGGCCTGCTCGATACCCACCAGAATGACATAGTCACTGCGGCTTGCCGCATAGGCGCCAAGAAGACGATTCTCCTCCGCCTCCGTTTCACCAAGCTCAACCATGCCCGGAGTGATCAACACCTTTCTGTTGCCCTCAATCTCCCGCAGCACATCCAGGGCGGCACGCGCCCCCATTGGATTGGAGCTGAACGCATCGTCAACGATGGTGATACCCGCGGCGCTCTTTTTCACGTTCAATCGATGTGGCGCCGGCTGCAGCGAACGCACCGTCGCTTTGATCCGGTTTTCCGGCACACCCAGCTCCATCGCCACTGCGACTGCAGAGACGATGTTGTAGATATTGTTTTTTCCCAGAAGACGGGTCTCCAGCAGCAGCGTTTCCCCGTTCGGTAAGGAGAGAGTAAGCGCGGTCAGGCCATTGGCCAGATATTTTATCTCGCGCGCCGCATAATCCGCTCCGGATGAATCGACGCCGAAACTGACTACCCTCGCCTGAGTCCTGCCTCGCACTTCAGCAAAACTCTCATCATCCGCATTGAGAAACGCGATGCCATCGGACGGCAGGGATTCGACCAACTCCGATTTGGTCTTCACAATATTGGCAAGACTCTTGAACATCTCCAGATGCTGTTTACCGATGGTGGTGATCAAACCATACCTGGGGTGCACCAGTTCGCAGATCTCCCGGATATCACCCGGCTGTTTAGCCCCCATCTCCACCAGGAAGAGGTCATGAATCGGCTTGAGCTTCTCCCTGATGATACGAGTCACCCCAAGCAGGGTATTGAAACTGCCCGGCGTCATCAATGCATTGTATTTGGACAGCAACAGTTCATTCAGGATGAATTTGGTACTGGTCTTGCCATAACTCCCGGTGATACAGACCACCTGAAGCCCCGGCATGCCGTTGATGATCTTCCCCGCATCGCCGATGTACCACCTGGCGATGGCCGACTCCACCGGCACCGCCAACAGGTTGGCCACGACCAGCAGCCAGGGCAGCAACAGCAGGAGCAGACCCAGCATGAGAAAGAGGGAGAAATAGGGGATCGGAGACAATCCCGTCGCGCCGGGAAATAACGCCGGCAGCGATGCCCCCAACCAGATCAGGAAGGTTGCCGCAATCAGGCGTTTGACCCGTCCTGTCACCACCAGCGGTTTTTTTACCGGCACTTTGGGACGTTTCAGACTGAGCAGCAGGAATCCCCCGATCCAGATGCCGAAAAACAGCCCGCTGTTCCAGTAAAACAGAAGCGCCACAAGCGGTAGCAGTGAGACCGGGCCAATACGTTTAAGCAGATCCTCGTTCAACCAACGCAGATAGCGTTCATTGCGATAGGAGTTGAGCTGCAGCATGTGCAGGTAGTGCAGAACTGCGCGTCCGACGATAACAGCGTAGAGCGTCAGGGCAAGCAGCACAGCAAGCATCTGGAACAGGGCAGCCCCCATGAATCAGGTTTCCATTTTCAGAAAATAGTCGACGATGATCTGGAACTCGCCAGGCCTCTCCAGATAGGAGAAGTGTCCTGCTCCCTTGATGAGCGCCAGGCCACAATCGGGTATCTGCGCCTCCATCACCTTTGCCTGATAGAGAGGCGTGTCCAGATCGTTCTCCCCCCAGACCAGCAGGGTGGGCGCTTTGATCCCGGACAGCAGAGGTGTCAGATCTTCATTCACCACCTTTACCAGGGTCTGTCGCATGACGGGGGATGCATTGCGGTAATCTTCGGAACCGGCACGTCCGCGCATCTTTTCCAGTAGTGGTGGATAGAGCAGGCCCAGGACATTTTTCATCAGCTTGTATGAATAGACCTTGAGATAGTAGTTCAGGCTGCGGCGGGGTTTGACCCCGGCACTGTCCACCAGGATCAATTTTCTGACCGACATCTTCGCCGCCAACCGGATCGCCAGCCGACCACCGAAGGAGTGACCGATGATCGCAGGATTTTCGATCCCCATCTCATTGATGAAACTCTCCACCAACGCTGCATATTCCGTCGTTCCCCATGGGGATTCCGGCTCCCGGCTTTCACCGAAACCGGGAAGATCCAAAGCGTAGACACAATATTTTTTCGCCAGATGCTGCCTGACTGCCGCAAAACTCCCGAGATCGCTGCCCCAACCGTGCAGGATAAGCACACGACTCCCACTACCCATAACATCATAGTGGAGACAAATATTGTGGATAGTAGTGTAAATCGTTATCTCCCGGCCAGACAGTGAGCTTGCCGGTTCCGTTGCGCTTGAACCGGCCTGCTACTGAACTTGTAGGCCTGATCAAGCGTAGCGGATCAGGCAATACGCTGGGCCAACTAAGCGGGGGTACCCGCAGGCCGCAGGGGGTCCGCACCAATAGTGCCGACCAGACTGCGCAGATAGTCATCACTTCGTACTGCCGCGAGCCGCGCTTCGGCCACCTCGAGTCGCGACGCTATACCCATCTTTTCAGCCACATCCACATAACCTGGCCGGTTGAGGAAATCCTGCAGATAATCGGTGTGACGTTGCCAGAGCGTTATTTCACGGGTCTGTTTCAGCCGCAGACGCTCCTGGTACCAATCTGATGCCAACAGGTAGTCGCTGGTGAACATGGCGCGAATCTCCGGGTCATGCACTGCCTTACCTTCGTACTCACCCTTCGCCATGATATGCAGCACAGCCTTCAACGGCGGACAGGCATCCTCAATACTGCCGTCATCCAGATACTGCTGAGCAACTCTCCGTTGTGCCTCTACGATATTGTCGATGCCATCCGCAAAGACATCCAGGCCCTGCAGTTCCGGCTTCAGGATACTTTCGGTCAGCACCGTGTTGGCATTATCGAAAATCTTGCCGAGGAAGCCGTGTACAAAACGATCTGTAATACGATAACCCAACCGACTCGCCAAAATCCGATGACCGTTATGCTCAAAGTCTTCCAGGGGTTCAAGGTGGCCGTTCTCGATGAGATAGGCCGGGTCACGTTCATGTTCGTCCAGCCGCGCCCAGACCTCTGGGATCAACAGGCTGATATCGTGGTCAACCCGCACGTTCGGACCGACATGCCCTGCAGAACTGGAAAAACCCGGATAACCCGTAAGAATGAACGAGACCAGCGCATTGTTGAGATCCGCAGTGGCGCGAAGGGCATTGAAAGGCCCCTTGGTCAGCGCACCCTCACTCCCCGCCCCTGTGGTGGAGGGGGACTTGCCTGTGAGACTGCAGACGAAGTCCATGAACAGCTCGGGCAGTTCCTGATAATGGATCGGGTTATAGACCGCCAGGGAGCGAATACCTTGTTCAGGCGGATTATTGCGGCGTCCGGCCAGCACCGCATCGACCGGATGACAAACCTTCTTCCCCAACGGCAGCTTGCGATGGAATCGCGCGCCAATCTCGGCCACGTAGGCGCGTATCGGCTCCACCAGATCCTGTCGGGTCTGTAGATAGCGGGGATTCTTGCTCGGCTTTCCATCCACCAGCCGAGGATGGGCGGATGAGACCACGTAACCACTCTGCGCTTCGTGGGCACCCGTAAGCAACTCCCGCATGGGCTGGGTGAAGTTGCAGAGATTCAGCACATCCTCCACCACCTCGGTCAACTTCTCTCCATTCAGCGGTTCAAAATTGGCAAGAAAATTACCGGGCTGTGCCATATCGAATTCGGTCTGCTTGTCGAAACCGGGGATGACGGCATCATCCGGACGCTGGAACAGGCGATACTCGCAGTTGGCGGTCAATTTGACGCTACGGTCATTGTCATATCCACATCGGCAGTCATCAAGGGATTTCGCTCTGACCACCACCGAAGTGGTGATGTCATCCTCCATCTGAATCTTGTCAGCAGCGATGAAATCCTGTCGTACCTTGAAGATGCGCCACTCACCGCGCTCATCGAAACCGACGCGCAAATAGGAGGCGATGATGCGGCGATCCAGCAACTTCAGTTCATGGCCTGCCGCACCGTCAATCTCATCCACTGAAATATATTTGCGCCAGTTAGTACCCCAGAATGGCCGGTAGAAGCGTTTGATGACAAAGGCCAGCGCCAGGATGCGCGGCGGAATCGACTCCAGCCAGGCATTGTACTCATCAGTGTAACTGGGAGAGGGGGTCATCAATTTGATGAAGGAGCCCAGGCTGCGCTCCATACTCAGCGGCTTACGGCTGGGGTCCCGGTCCACTCTCTCAAAACTGGACTTCAAACGATCACTATAATCCCGGTCGTAGATCTCCTGCACACGGTCGAGATCGACCTGCAACTCATCGACGAAGAGGGGGCCGTAGATCACCGCATCGTCGAGAGACTTGGAGATCTCCGATTTGCCGCCACCGGAGACGGTGCTGGGCTTGTGACAAAAAGTCCCCTCGGGATCGGTACCGATCAGACGCCACGAGGGGGCGTCCGGATGCTTTTGCATCTCTATTTTATAACCATTGGGCTGGATATAGATCTTGCCTGGCTGCAGACGGATAACATGGGACTCTCCATCCCGCAGGAAGGCGATGCTCTGCTCCTGCAGATCCATGCGCAGATCCTGGGGCACATAGATCACATCGGGGAAGCACTTGTCGATACCATGTCCCTCAGACTGCAGATTCATGATATCGCCGTAGCGCTCCAGCACATCCTGAAAACTGTAACCCGGCTCCCGGGTCGTGGAGTCGACACCATATTCGATACCGTGGTTACGGCGTGGGAAGGCCAGTGCTCCACCAGCATGCTCCTCCTCCGCCAGGCCAAAAAGATTGGCGGCGAAACCGATCTGGGTCTTAACCTCTTTCTTGCAATAGCCGTAATAGTTATCCGCAAGGATGGTGACGATCACGCCGCTCTCATCACGGGCGGTGATCTTAAAGGCCTGACCATCGTTGTAGCGTTCGTCTTCCGACTGCCAGCACATGCCTTCCGCCCGTTGACGCTCACTGGCATCGTCGAAGTGGGGCAGCCCTACAGACTTTTTGGTGAGTTGGGTGAGATGGGGCGCGAGAATGACGCAACCGGTCTGTCCGGTCCAGTGATCCACATCCAGGGCGGAGTCAAACTCCGGCAGCAGAGGGCTGCCGCCGTTGCCGAAGATGCTCTCGACAAAATCGAGGTTACTGACCAGGTTACCCGGCGCGAAGAAGCGGATCTCCATGCTCTTCTCGCTATCCTGGCCGGGGATCTCCGGACAGACCGTGGGGCGCAACAGCAGGGAGACAAACATCTTCGCCTGCTCTTCCAACGCTGAGGTAAAAGGTATCTGCAGCAGTTCATCCGGCGGATTCATTGCGGCTGTCAGCATGAAGGCAAAACAACGCTTCGGCACCACCTTCTTGTCACCGGGAACCGGCAGCCCGCCATCGGCAATATGGAAAGAACCCTTGGTGGTCCGGCGATCGCTGGCGGGATTGTGCAGCACACCCTGCTTCGTCCGGAAACTGTTGACGATATCGGAGTGGAACTCGTCCTCGCCCAACGGCAGGGAGAGCTCCCGGGCTACGCCATGCCTGTCAAGGATGAAGGTCATGGCGGGTAGCTTGGGCATCTCCCCTTCAGGCAGACCCTCGAGATAACGTTCCAAAAATGACTGGATACGTTGGTCAGCGGGACAGAGGTAGTCGGTGAGCAACCGGTTCTTCTCCCGGTAACTCTTGAGCAGATCCTGGGCGGTGGAAAGAAACGCCTCATCTCCGCCGGCAACTGTGGGCTGACCCGAAGACGCCAGTTTCAGGTTGATATAGAGCTGTAGCTTTTTGCTCTCTTCTTCCGGATCTGCCGGAACATCTTTAAGACCGAGGGAACGCTCGAAGTCCATGACTTCTCCAAATCTGTTAACCGCGCGCATCCTGCCCGATGCAGCGTCCAGATTCAAGTCTGGCACATCTCAAACCGGACCGACACACACCCTGAAAATAAGTTTTTTTATCTTAAATAACAATACGTTAAAGAAATAGCGCCTGGTTTTTCCAGGCATTCAGAAAGTCTCTGAAATCTTTCATCACCTGGGCGAACAAGAGTAAACCGGGCAGAAATACCTACCAAGTGATGTCTTTACTTAGCGACCAATTGCATGCAGCTATCCATCTCTGCACTGCTGGCACTCTTTCCAAGACAGCCTTTTATCGCCTCGCTCCGCTTGATCGACATGTTCAGATCTTTCACCATCTGAGCCTTCATTTCCGGACTCCATTCGATATCTTTCAGGTCTGGCGCGAGCGGTGGTTTGCCGTGAGAACTCTCCTTACCTCCGCTTATGGAGCGCATGGCCTGCTCTCTGGCCTCGGTCATAATGGCAACACACTTCATCAGATCATCCTTGCTGGATGTCCCCTCCAGACAGGTCAGGGTCTTTTTCATCGCAGGTATGCTCGTCTCCATCACAGGAAGCATCCTCTGCTTTGCCATCTTGAACATCTGTTCCCTGTCCATCTGTCCCTGCGGGGACTGCGCAAAGACGATCGCCGGCAGCAGCAAGATCGGTAGCAGATATTTCATCGGTTTCTCCTGGGGATTATTGGGACGGCCATACTACCCTATTCTGCAACGGGAGACTTTTGTGCGTTGCCTACGCAGCCCGGCGACCATCTCATTGGGCGAGGAGCAGAATTCCTATCTCACGCAGTCAAGCAACATACCGGATATTCCTTCAACGCCACCCAGATGGGGGGCAATCCTGATCCTGACCCCGGGATGCTTGCGTTGGGTAACTTCCACCTCCTGTGGAATATCGAGGCTCACATGCCGACCTGCGGAGAGGAAATAGGGCAGCACAACCACCTCTTCCGCGCCCTCAATGATGCACTGCTCGATCCCTGCAGGAATGGAGGGGTCGGCAAGTTCCAGGAAGGCGCAAATCACAGAATGGTAGCTATCCCCCGCCTCTGCTCTCACCCGCTCCGTCAGCCGCCGGATCTCTTCATTGGAGGCCTCCCGGCGACTGCCGTGCGCCACAATCAGCAACGCCCGGTTCACTTGACCTCCAGACTCTTGGAAGCGATCTCGAAGAGATCCCGTGAGATATCCGGCGTAGAGAGCACCCGTTGAAATTCGCGCTTCATCAACGTCTGACGCACCTCGTCATAACGCCGCCAGCGGGCCATGATGCGCATCATGCGGGCCGCAACTTGGGGGTTGAGCCGGTCCAGTTCCAGGACCTTGTCGCTCAGAAAGCGGTAACCGGAGCCATCCAGTGCATGAAAGCCGGTGATATTGCCACTGCAAAAGGCGCCGATCAGACTGCGCACTTTGTTGGGATTCTGCATGGAGAAGGCAGGATGGGTCATCAACCGTTTTACGGCATCCAGCGTCGAGGGTAATCGGGAGAGCGCCTGTACCGAGAACCATTTGTCCATCACCAGCAGATCGTCCCGCCAGCGGGTTTCGAATGCTGCAAGGGCGGCATCTCTCTCAGGAGAGTCTGTGTTGGTCAGCGCCGAGAGTGCCGCCATGACATCGGTCATGTTGTGCGACGCCTCGAATTGGGCCATGCAGAGGTCACGGATAGCCTGCTCATCGAGCAGCATGAGATAACCGAGGCAGACACTCTTCAGGCTGCGCCGGGCGATGGCGGCGGAGTCGATGGTGTATGCACCCGATTCTGTATTGGCATGGTAGACCTCAAGCAGCGAGATTTTCAGCGCTACGGCAAGTTGCCGTTTCACCGCCTCCCGCGCTGTGTGGATACCATCGACATCCACCTCCGCCATCTGGTCTCCCAGCAAGGATTCGGAAGGGAGGGTCAACACCTCGGCCAGCAACGCCTTATCAGCATGTTGGTCAGTCAGCGCCTTATGAAAGGCATCGATAAACCCTTGTGGCACCTCCAATTTGTTCCCTGCACGATATGCATCCAGAAGCTGCAGAATAATGCGCTGGGCCAGTGTCTGGGCGGCATCCCAACGGTTGAAGTCATCGTTGTCATGGGCCATCAGGAACATCAGTTCCGCAGCGCTGTAACCATAATCGACATTGACCGGCGCAGAGAGTCCCCGCAGCAGTGAAGGCACAGGTCTGGATGGCACATTGATGAAATGAAAAGTCTCTACTGCCTGGCGCAACTCAAGGAGCCGTGTCCCTCCACCTGGCTCCACCTCACCCTTCAACTGCAGTGGAATATCCTCTCCCATCTCATCGAGCAGCCCTAGGGCCAGGGGGATGTGAAACGGTGGTTTGTCCTTCTGTCCACGCGTGTCGGGACAGTGCTGAGTGACCTGCAGACTGTAGACTTGTGCAGCGACATCGTAATCCGCCTCCACCCGCAGTTCCGGGGTACCAGCGAGACTATACCAGTGCCTGAATTGAGAAAGATCCCGTCCACCGGCATCCTCCATACATCGCACAAAATTCTCAGTGGTAACCGCCTGGCCGTCATGCCGTTCAAAATAGAGGTCGGTGGCCTTGCGGTAGCCGGCTTCACCCAGCAGATTGTGCTGCATGCGCACCACCTCGGCACCCTTCTCATAGACAGTCACGGTGTAGAAATTGTTGATCTCCATATAGGCATCGGGACGGATCGGGTGGGCCATGGGACCGGCATCATCGGCAAACTGATGAGCGCGCAGCAGCCGCACATCCTCGATGCGCTTGACGCCCCGGGAGCCCATGTCCGCTGAAAACTCCTGGTCCCGAAACACTGTCAGCCCCTCTTTCAGGCTGAGCTGAAACCAATCCCGGCAGGTAATGCGATTACCGGTCCAGTTATGGAAATATTCGTGGGCGATGACCCCTTCGATACCCTGAAAATCACGGTCGGTGGCACTGTCTGGACGGGCCAGCACGAACTTGGAATTGAAAACATTGAGGCCTTTGTTCTCCATCGCCCCCATGTTGAAGTCGTTGACCGCCACGATCATGTAGATGTCCAGATCATACTCACGACCGTAGTGCTGCTCATCCCAGGCCATGGCGTGTTTCAGGGATTGCATGGCGTGATCGCACTTCTCGATATTTTCCGGTTCCACGTAGATGCGCAGATCCACCTCGCGTCCCGAAATGGTGGTATAGCTGTCTTGAATAAAGCGCAGATCGCCCGCCACCAGGGCAAAGAGATAACAGGGCTTGGGAAAGGGGTCTTCCCAGCGAACCCGGTGGCGACCCTGATCGAGTTCCTCTTCCTGAACCCGGTTGCCGTTGGAGAGCAGTACCGGATAGCGCTTTCTGTCAGCACTGATAGTGGTGCTGAAGCGGGCCATAACATCGGGCCGATCAGGAAAATAGGTGATACGGCGAAACCCTTCGGCCTCGCATTGAGTACAGAACATGCCACCGGAACGATAGAGCCCTTCCAGTGCAGTATTCTCCTGGGGGCGTATCAACACACGGGTTTCCAGTTCAAACTGTTCAGGTGGATTATCGATAGTCAGGGATGTGTCATCCAGCCGATAGGCATCGACCCCCAGCACAGTATCATCGAGCCGCACGGACTCCAGCTCCAGTAGCTCGCCATTCAACAGGAAGGCGCGCTCGTCGCCTTCAAAGGCAGGCTTACGGCGTACCTTCAGACGACTCTCAACGCGAGCGTAGTCCTCGTGGAGATCTAAATTCAGGTCGACCTGATCCACCAGATAAGCCGGTGGCAAATAGTCCTTCAAATGGATGGTAACAGGGGTATCGGAGCGCATGTGTAGTCCCGGAAATCGTTCAAGGCACTCCATGTTATAGCCAAACCGAAGAATCTTAAAACCCACCGCCGGTAAAGTTCTTCTGCGTTACCGCATAAAACCCTTCTCATGTCATGGTGTTCGTGGAACTCTGCTGATGTGGCTGTTAAGATTGAGGCATTAAATGAAACAATGCTTTTTTCAATGATTTACCGAAGACTCAAAGAGTTACATAACAATTTCTGAAAATCATCTCTGCCCCGCCGCCCTTTCCATCAGGGTCCGGAGCCTTGCTGATCACTTTTACCAAGAGGAATTTACCCCATGTCTAAAGTGGTGATGTATACCACGGCGGTCTGCCCCTATTGCGTACGCGCCAAGTTCATGCTGAAAAACAAACAGGTGGACTACGAGGAGATCCGCATCGATACCGACCACGAAGCGATGCAGGTCATGATGCAACGCAGTCGGCGCAACACAGTGCCGCAGATCTTCATCGACGAATACCATGTCGGCGGTTATGACTATATGGCCGCCCTTGAAATGGCTGGTCGCCTGGACGAACTGCTCGGTGTGGCGGAAAGCTGATCCGCATGAATGAAACGGCAGGCAAGGTTCGGCTCGACAAATGGCTGTGGGCAGCTCGCTTTTTCAAGACTCGTCAACTCGCCTGCGAAGCAATCAATGGTGGCAAAGTTCATCTCAACGGCCAGCGCACAAAACCTGGCCGTGAGGTCAAGATCGGTTCACACCTGCAGATCCATAAAGGCTCACTTGAATGGGATGTGGAAGTACGGGTACTGGCCTCAAAACGACGTCCTGCCAGGGAGGCACTTGAATTCTACGAAGAGTCGGCAGAGAGTGAACAGCAGCGACAGAAGATTACCGAAGAGCTACGTTTGCAACGTGCCATGGAACCACGGCCCGTTCATGGCAAAATGAACAAGAAAGATCGCCGTATGATCCATCGTTTCATCAATAAGGATAGCTGAATCTGTCATGGACCAGGATGCATACCATCGCACTTACCGGGAGATCAACGACCGTTACTGCCCTTTCGAGCGGAGCATCCTGAACGATAAATGTAGCTGCGGTGAGTCAAAACGATTCTACCTGGCGGAGCGTGTCGGGGTGCATTGTGAATCAGACCAGGGACAGGCCCAGTGCATGGAACTGCTCGAACTGCTCCGTCATCACGCCCGTTTTGCACTGAAATCCAATGACCGGAACGCAACACTGCCTCATGGTCAGGCGATGCGCCTGCAGGTCGGTGGAGTGCGTGGACTGTTTTCCGAAATCCACCCGGAAGAACCGGTACCCGAACCGGTTGGCGACATTTTCACACTGGTCAGCAGCGCCATCGAAAAATTCAATTCACTGGATGAATTGCCGTTCCAACCCATCATCCAGCAGGTTGCCGCCTATCGTGGGCGCCAGCAATCAAAACCCAATAAATAATGTAACTATTCAAGACGTAGGCCCGATCAAGCATAGCGGATCGGGCGCTTTTGAATTGGCACGACTTGTGAGAAGTTGCCTGTTCCGCTACGCTTGAACAGGCCTACTACTTTAGGTTCCCCTCCCCTTCAGCACACGCAGATATGCCATCAATGGTGTAAATACCGGTTCCAACTTACGGCGCATCAGAGAGCCGATCGCGTCAGAATGACTGAATACAGGACGCACGACGCCATACCCCATGCCGGAAAAAATACGCATCGCCTTTAACTCTCCCGCCAACTCCGGCACAGCATCCAGGCAACTCTGAAAGGCGTGACTGCCGGCCTTTCCTGCAAGCAGCTGTTCCGCTTCCTCTTCCAGCGCTTCAAGGGTGTTAGCGGCTGAGTAAAACCGCGCATAGATGGCGAAGGCCGCCTCGCTGCGTCGATACATCCTCCGTCAGAACGTCACATCC
>JAMJIN010000081.1:0-16521 GCA_036784775.1 Chromatiales bacterium
CTAATCAAGATAGATGTTGCCCCGGTCGCAGTAGCTGCAGATGGCGGTTTGGCCGTGACAACGGGCACAGCTGTAAAGACGGGCAGTGTTCTCCATCGGCGGCAACTGCCGATGAGGACTGGATTAAAGGAGGAAAGTGATAAATACTTATCAGGCTCGTGCTTTGCACGGCTCTTGAGGTGCGGTATCGGGGGACTGTCGAGGTCGATACACCCGGTACCACACCTTCTCAACGGCTCCCTACATCTTCCCGATTTCTTTCTCGATGTCACTCTTTGTCGCTGGCTGTTTCTTCTGACTCGCTATTTGCAGCTATTTCATCCGGTTACCGCTGTTCGCCAATTATGTTCGGGTTTTTACCGCCATCTACAAGCAGGACATATTGGAATATATTTCCATGTTTTATAATAGTACGCGGCTGCATTCATACCTGGATTACATGAGTCCGAACGATTTTGAGCAGCAAATGATGGCGCAGAAAAAAGCGGCTTAACTGGGTGTAACAAAATCCTTGACCACGTCAGAAAGCAGCTTCATGCTGGAAGGCTGAACGAAAGCCTTTCATCGACCAGCGGAACGCATTGAGCAACCGCCTCAGACCCTGATTGTTTTCCGGTTTATTCATAACCACTGCTGATTCTTCTCCCCAACTGCCTGTTTCAGAACGGGGACTATTTACTGGTTGCAGGGTAGGTGATTGAATCGCGGATCTCATCTATCTCCGCTTCAGACAGACTTTGAGAAAACCGGCCATCCTGCCTCCAGCTATCGACCCTCTCTTCTGTCAGATGCTTCGCCTCTTCATCCGATCTGATTGAGTCTCCCTTATATTCGATAGTTGCATTAATGGCGATAGTTGCACCCGCCAGTACGACTATATCCATAAAACGCAGGTTGAGATCTTCTGCTACACCTTTGAACTCGTTGATATCTGTCGTATTGATATAACAGTGGACTTCAATATCCAGAGAACGCTGCGCAAAGCCGATAAAACTCACCCGTAACGGCAACTCAGACACCTTCTCATGGGCATGTAATACCCTCTTCATCTCAACCACGATAAAACGTATCTGATCAGGAGAGACATCGATACCAAGGGGGACTTTTGGGTTAAAGCGATAACGCTTACGCTCGGTCAGATTCTCAATTTGGGCAGTGGAGAACTCTGAGTTTGGGATGATTACTACGGTCTCTTCGAGGGTTCTTATCTTTGTAGACCGCAGGCCAATCTCTTCAACAACCCCCATCTTGTCGCCAAATTTACAAAAATCCCCCACTTTCACGGGTGCGGCAAGGTAGAGGGTCATGGCCCCAATGAAGTCCTCTATAGATTTCTGGGTGGCCAGAGCCAGAGCGATGCCGCCAATACCCAGGCCGGCCAATACCGTCGTCACACTAAAGCCGATGTTATCCAGCCATATCAGCATGCCGATAAATACGATCACAATCCTGATCACCGTGGCAGCAGGCCGAAGCAGAACAATCGCGTGGTCACGATCCTGCTCTTCTAGTCGCTGAGTCCAAAATTCACGGAACAGACCCACCACACTCACGGCTATCCAGACACCCGTAATGACGGCGATGGTTCCCGCTTCAAATATCGCCCGCGCGGTCAATGAAGGGTGGATCAGATCAAAATTCACCCGGGTAAAAATAATCACGATGAGCAGAAACATGGGGCCACGGATGAACCGGGCAAGCAGATGCCTGAAGGCCGATTTCTGTTTGCGTTGTATCAACCAGGCCAACAAACGCACAAAAGGGTAGGCTGCCACTACACCAGCCAGCAAGATCATCAGCAGATAGAACCACTGCCATATCTCCAGACCACCGATCGCCAACGTGGGGAAGAAGGCCGATAATTTCTCACCAACAGGACCGTCACCAAAAGCCTCGTACAAACCGGGTATATCCCTCACGGTTCTGGATGAGATTTTCCATATGTAAATGCCATCACCTCTCGGCACCCTCTGCAGCAGGATATCGATGTTTTTGCCAGCGATGTTTACCTGGCCGAGAAGATCCCGATAACTCGGCAACCCATCCTCACTGTGCCCCTTGGGATTTGTACTCAGTAGATCCATATCGACCCAGAGCACGCGATCCAGAACAACTTTTAGCCGCCGGGCCAGCTCAGGCCCACTCTTGCGGTTAAAACCATCCGGCAGGTTCCGCAAATCCAGATACTTGGCTGCTGTATCGAGATCGCCTACCTCAAGCACCTGGAAAAAACCCATCATACTGCGACGAGGCACACCACGACCCAATTCATCATCTGGCCCCACCTTGACCAGTTTTTTCGTCTCCGCGCCGGTAACTATGGCTACGGAACTTCCCTGAACAGCTTCATCGTTGATGACATCTTTCAGCTTTGGTGGTGCGGGTTCGGTCTCGGCAAAGCCCTGTGTGACAGGCATCATCACGACAAATGCTGACAGAAGATAAAATATCAATCCTCTAGTAATCTTCAAGGAAGTTCCTCTGGTATATATTTAAAGCCAACCCGCAAACCGCTATTCTGCCTGACACTCTCTTCAGCGACCAACTCTATCATGGCACAACTCGACTCCTATTTTTTTCGAAAAGGGTAAGGCTCAAAATCTGTAGAATTGTGTAGAGTTCTGTTTCGAGCTGGAGTCGATTTTTGATGATAGCTACGAGCACGTAGACGAGGCTCTCTCTGTAAGTCAATTGCGCAAATGCCATACAGAGGAATTGGGCGAGGCAATTGAAGGATTTGACATTGTGATTCCCATCGTATCGCTGTACGCAGCGACGAAACGTATGCATTGGAAGATGCTCCATCACCTGGGAAAAGATAATCTTTCCTATGTGCATGATTCACCTCTGAAAGCCGATCAAATTCCGGAATTTTAGAGGTTTTGGGACTCCCCTTCAACGCTTCGTAAAATATCAATCTGAATAATAGGGGGTTCCCATTAGGCACTCCTGCTGCTCAAGCCGGTAGACAGCTATTCGCCCCGATTCCCCCAACGCATGGCAATCTCACGATACTCTCCCCACAAGCCACGCTTCTGATCAAACGCCTCCCCCTCCATCTTCTTCAAGCGGCCCCGAAAAGCACTGCCCAGCGGGTAACGATTGAGCACCACCGCATAACCATCAGCCACCATCTTCTCATTCAGGCTGTTGCCCCGCTCGTCCAGCACCACCAGGGAAATACGCCCATATTTATCACGGCGATTCAGATTTCCACTCAACATCACCTGTTGGCCTGGGGACACAAGACGCTTGAGATGAGAGGTCGACGCATCGCCTATCGACAACAAAACATCCTCACTCAAACCGGTACGCTGGGCGTCTCGTTGCAACTTGGGATTAGGGGTATCTTCCGGCGCATCGATTCCAGCCAGCTGTATACGCTCAGTGCCGCTGGTTAGTTCCACGACCAGCGTGTCACCATCCTCTATCTTCTGTAACTTATAACGCTGATCTTCCGCAGCTGCAGCGGCCATGCCGAGACAACCGGCACCTAGCAGTAGAACAAATTTTCTTAGCGATATATTCATAAAAACCCCGTTGACCTATCTTGGTAACCAAAAGATAAAAAACAGACAGAAGATGGTCAATGCAATCAAAAGCAGAATAAATTTTTTCCGCGCCCCGGCACGATAGCCTTTTTTCTGAAAGTGGGAGACTGCGCCGCAGTGAGGACACTCGGCAATATCTTCCGCTATCTTTTTACCGCAGTAGAGACAGTTTACTTCGCCCAATCGGTTATCCCTCTAATTTAAAGCAATCATAATATGCAGGTTGCACCCGACATTGTCACATTTAGAGAAACCACACCCCATGCCAAGCGCCACCGCGAACGCTGAAACTTGAGTTATAATACCGCCCCGCCATTAGTGCCAGGATCCTCTCTTGTGATTATAAAGACCAAATGCCTATTTCTCGCCCTTCTCACCAGCATACTTTTTGTCGGCTGCAGCGCGCATCCCGGCTCGGGGATTTGGGTGCCCGCAGAAGGAAATGAGTCGCCTTACTCCAGGATCGAAGTGCTTTTCGAGGGACGGGCCGAGCTCTTTGTTGCAGGCAGGGAAGCACATCTCTTCCGTTGTTTCTGGGGCGGGACAACCGCAGACAGCATTCACATGGATTGCATCTCGGCGGATGATGAGACCCAAAAACCCGTCTTCACCCTGCAGGTCTCCGCCGACGGAACCGCCAGACTCTCCGAGGCGGGAAAAAATCTAGGTCTTTTTCAGCGCACCGAGAAGATACCCACGCGTAAAGAGTAACATCCGATCAATGACTGGTTCCGCGGGAGCGGGTCAGTTTGTTATGGACGTTGTATTTACCTGAAGGCTTTTTCATCGGCAGACGCTTGACCTCCTCAAGCGTCCTGGCGTCGTAGATCACCAGCGCACCATCGAGATCCCAGATGCTGACCAGAGCATAGCGGCCATCCTTGGTGAACTCGACATGGGCCGAGGTCTTGCCGGGCGCCGGTTTCAACGTCTTTACTATCTCCAGAGTCTGCTTGTCGATCACATGCATCAGATCCCGGTTGGGACCGAAGAAGACATCGACCCAGGCGTAAGGACTCTTCTCATGACTGCGCATGAAGAACCCTGGCCCCTGGGTGGGAATCCGTTTGATCACCTCCCAGGTTTCAGTGTCGACAATGGTGACCTCCGGCTTTTTGATATTTGGCGTGGCCAGCACGTTTCTGCCCTGATACTGCCAGGTAATGGCGGAACTCAGGTGCGGCATGCCGGGTAGTGTCACCTGAGCCACGGCTCTCTTCAGGTCGAGATCGACAACCTGCCCCGCACTTCCTTCGAGCCCCTTATCCAAACCTCGTGACGTGCCGATCACCCGGTCATACTCCTGGGTGAGGAAGAAGTCATCCAGATAACCCTCCACCGTGATGCGGCGCACAGGAAAACGTTCCTCTTTATGGGCATCCCCGGAATCTTCCCGATAGTCATGGACCCAGCCGGAGAATCCCGCCGGCGGCTCATCCATATAACCGATCTCCCAAACCTCGGGGATATCCTTCAACGCGGCGATAAAGCTCTCCCGCGGATCCGCCGTATAGACCGCGCTGACCCTTGAAGACGTCCCGGTTTCGTCAGCCACGTCGATCACCTTCAGCGGAGAGAGGTCGCGGGCATCCAGCACCACCAGGGAGTGGGGCAGGTAGTTAGCGGCAATCACATAACGTCCATCGTGGGAGACCGCCAGATTACGGGTGTTGATACCGACCCGCACCTCGGCGGCATAGGTCAGGTTGAAGACATCGAATTTGCTGATCCAGCCATCCCGGGAGGCGAAGTAGATATAACGGCCGCCTTCGGCCCACTTGGGCCCTCCGTGCAGTGCGAACCGGGTCGGAAACCGGTGAATCGGTTCAAAGGTATCCCCATTCAACAGGGTGGCGTGGTGATCCCCAAGTTCGACCACCATGAAGAGGTTGTCGATATCCGCCTCGAATTTAGGGCTGTCCGGCAGTTCTCCCGATTTATGGTAGACCAGCTGGCTCCCTTTGATTTCATCCATACCCCATTTGGGCATAACCTTCAGTGGCGTATAGATCAGCTCCACCAGCGACTCTATCTCCGCCTTGTTGAGCTTCTCCTTGAAGGGCGGCATCTGTACAGCCGGACGGCTGTTTTCGATCATTTGAAAGGCAGACTTCCTGCGCAGCCGCTTCAAGTTTTGCGGCAGCAATGCAGGCCCGATGATCCCAAGCCGGCCAGGACCGTGACACTCGGCACAGTGGGTTTTATATAGCGCCGCAGCGTCAACCACGGCGACACTCTGGCCCGCATTAAAAAGACCAGACAGGCCGAAAACGGTCAGGAGCAGGGTACGTATCTTCATGGTTTACCTACCCGGGAAGCACTTGATCTACCGGCGCTTCATCTTCTGTGGCGGAGGAGATACCGATCTCTTCGTTTGTAAGATAACAGGCGGGATCCTCACTCCAGGCATCGCCGGTGAGCTGCATCGCCCGCACCCGGGTATTGCCCCCGCAGATATCGAAATAGCGGCAGGCACCGCAACGCCCGCCGACAGTGCTGGGACTCGCCTTGAGACCGGCCATGATGGGATCTGATGTATCCATCCAGATCTTTGAGAAAGGCCGCTCCTTGACGTTACCCAGATCGTAGTTCCACCACATGGTGTCCGGATGAACCCGACCCTGATTGTCGATGTTGGCGATATTGACACCGGAGCTGTTGCCGCCCCACTGGATCAGTTTCACCTTGATGTGATCCGCCTGCTCGGGAAAGAGTCGTTCCACCCAATGGAGCAGATAGACGCCGTCCGCATCGTTGTTACCGGTGACAAACTCCGTGCCCCGCCCCTTGGCCGCATCCTCCAGCGCATGATCGAACAGCAGATCCATGGCCCAGCGGGTAGTGTTGAGGAAGACGTCATCCTCACGGTTTTTGTTGCCACGTCCCGCATAGTTGAGGTGAGAAAAGTAGAACTTGTTAATGCGCTCCTCAACCATCAGATCCAGCAGTTGAGGCAACTCCTCCGCATTGTCCTGAGTCATAGTGAAACGCAGGCCCACTTTGATACCTGCATCCCGGCAGAGGCGCAGCCCGTGCATCGACTCGTCGTAGGCTCCCTCCTTACGGCGGAATTGATCGTGGGTCTCACGGATGCCGTCGATGCTGATGCCCAGATAGTCAAAACCCACCTCGGCGATCTTATCTATATTCTGCTCATCGATCAGGGTGCCGTTGGTTGAGAGGGCCGTATAGAAACCCATCGCCTTGGCATGATGGGCAATCTCAAAGATATCCGGCCGCAACAGGGGTTCGCCGCCGGAGAGGATCAACACCGGCACCCGGAACTGTTTCAGATCGTCCATTACCTCAAACACCTGTCTAGTGTTCAATTCATTCGGGAAATCGGTATCCGCCGAGATCGAGTAGCAGTGCTTGCACATCAGGTTGCAGCGCCGCACCAGATTCCAGATCACCACCGGCCCCGGCGGGTTGCGTTTTGGCCCCAAGGGTTTGGGATCCAGTATTTCCTGCATGAATTGTGAGATTCTAAACATAGTCTTCTTAAAAATAGGTAAAAGGCTAAAGGCTGGCAAATCTGAGATTTGCCTGAATCTTGTATCAAGCATGTAGGCCCGATCAAGCGTAGCGGATCGGGCATCCGGGCTTTGGCAGAACAATTTAGGTTGCCGGTTCCGCTACGCTTGAACCGACCTACGGAACACCAAGCTACAAGGCTCGGCCTATCCGGTGGCATAGCCTCCTTTCACCTTTAACCTTTTGCCTTTAACCTGGAATTCTCATCCCGGTTTTTTTCAATATCCGGCTACTGAACAGAACCTCATGGCCCCGGTTATCCTCGCCTAAAAGCTCCACGATGATGTTGGTCTTCTCCATCACTTCGTCCCTATCTCTGCCATGCACCATAGCGAATAGATTGTAGTGCCACTCAGGCGGATGACGTGGGCGATGGTAGGCATGGCTGACAAAATCCAGAGCACCTATCTTGCGGCCATAAACCTGCACCTTGTCGTCCGGCACATCCCAAACGGTCATGCCATTGCCCTTGAAGCCGATAGTATAGTGATTGGGTACGGCTCCAATTCGACGGATGATGCCGGATTCCAGCATCCTGCGCATACGCCGCATCACCTCATCGGCGGTGCTACCCAACTCCCGGGCAACCAGCTCATAGGGTTCCGGCACCAGAGGCAACCCACCCTGGGTCGCCACCACAATGCGACGATCCAGACCGTCCAGCGGACGTGTTGTCGTGTCCTTGTCCAGCATTGGTTTTCTCAGGCCCAGGGTTACTCTGTGTTCCTGGTATCTATCTTGAGGTCCGGGAGACTGACGGCCCCCATCACATGCAGCACGATGCCGCAGCCGACAAAAAAGACCACAGATGCCGCCAGACTGGCAAATATGGGGTTGTCCGTACCAACCGTGTAGCCTCGATAGCCGGCGGAAAACAGCGTGATGACTGCAGCGACATAACAGATATATGCCACTGCCAGGGATACCTTCTGGGCAGGTTTTCGTGTCTTCAAAAGTGGAGCCTCTTAATTATCTATAGCGTGTTCTGAAATTTCAGACCGGATATTACACCATAAGGGCATCGTATCCGCAGTATGGGGACGAATTTCAAACCTCGAATTTCAGTCCGACAAAGAACTCCTCTCTCTTCGGCATATTGTAGACTTGATATCCCGTTACATCCTCAATCTCAGCAAGCACCGATTCGATGCGCGTCGGGGTCTCCGTCGCCAGCACGAACCACATATTCAAGCGATGATCCCTGGCGTAGTTGTGGGCGACCTCGGAAAACGCATTGACTTGTTCGGCCACACGCTCGAAATCCTCTTCAGGAATACTCATGGCACAAAGACTGAGCCCACCACCCAGGCGTTCCGCATTGTAGAGTGGGCCAAAGCGGGAGAGCTGTCTCTTCTCCAGCATCCGCTCCAGACGCTGAATCAGTTCTGCCTCACTGATACCAAGATGATCCGCCGCCTCCCGGTAGGGATGGTCGGAGACTGGGAAGCCCCCCTGCAGGCGATTGATGATAGCGCGGTCGACACTATCCATCATTGATATCGTGCACCACGCTGTTTAAAGCGGCGCCCACTGAACAACACCTTGTGGGGAATGCCCTCGAGACCACAGGATTCAATGATTGCGTCGATGTAGTTGAGTACCCGCTGACGATCCTTGCCGTGGATCATACTGAAGAGGTTATAGGGCCACTCGGGCAGACGCCGTGGACGCTGATAACAGAGAGTGACACAGGACTCACTGCCCAGCTTCCCTCCGACCTCATCCAAGTGTTCGTCAGGTACGTCCCAGACCACCATCGCGTTGGCGGTATAACCCAGCTCATGGTGACGCACCACGATACCCAGGCGCTTGATGATGCCTTCATCCTGCAACCGGGTAATGCGCTCGATCACCTCCTGCTCCTCCATGCCGATACGCTCACCCACCTCGGCATAGGGGTGACTTGAAAGCGGCAACCCGCCCTGGATTTCGGCAACCAGGCTACGATCAGCGTCACTTAGCACCACAGAGGAAACCCCAGATTGATATGGAACTCTTTTCGTAATGGCAGATTGAGAATGGGGAACCCTGTATCAGACTCCATTCTGGCCAGCACTGCCGCCAAATGAGCTTCGGAGGGCGCGGTTACCACAAACCAGAGATTGTGCTCATCCTCACGTTCGTAATTGTGATTCACTTCGGGATAGGCACTGACCTTTGCGGCAACCGCCTCGAGCCGCTCTTCCGGAACCACCATAGCCGCCAGAGTACTGGCACCGATCTTCTTGGGCTTGAATACCGGGCCAACCCGACTGATAACCCCCGCATCCTGCAATCGCTGCAGAATCTTCAAGACCAACGCCTCGCTGGTGCCGACCCTGGCAGCCATATCCGCATAGGGCGTCGATGTGAGCGGCAACCCATTCTGATATTCGTTGAGCAGTCTCTTTTCCAAGTCGTTCAACTCCACCTTGCCTGGGTTCAGCGTACGTGGATGGGCCTGTCTGAAAAGCGATGCAGGGTTAGCCATGTCACAATCCTGTCTGGTGGGCACGGGAGGTAAAAAAGATGCCACTGGGCTTATCCACCGGCAGCCGGTGGGTCAGTTCCTGGGTGCGGGTAGCATAGATCTGCACCTCGTCTTTGTCGCGAACCGATATCCAGACGGATTCGCCACGGGGGCTGAACTCCATGTGCAGTGTGCCCTTGCCGGGCTTCAGAGTATTGATAATCTCCAGGGTTTCGGTATCGATAACCTGAATGGTGTCGTTGTGGGGGAAAGCGAAGTTGACCCAGATCTGGCGACCATCCGGACGGGCCATGACAAACACCGGCTGACCATGCACAGGAATCTGCTTGATCTCTTTCCAATCTTTGCTGTCAACAACCAACACCGCGTGCCGTCCCACTGCCGGCAGAAAGGCGCGGTCATCCGCCATCGCCCAGCCTTCGAGATGCGGCATTTTGTAGACCGGAAGTTTTTTCTGGCCGCGGCCGTAGTCATCGAGGATCAGGCGGGTTCCCTTCTCCGGATGCCATAGATCGAGCAGCGACAGACCGTCCTGTCCGAAGAGACCGGCAATATAGTAGCGTCCATTCGGCGTAATCAGCCCGTCATAGGGCAGGCTGCCGATATTTTCGAATCGTTGAATAGCCGGTTTGGCCGGATCACTCATATCGATAATCCAGCTCTCACCGGAATCGTAGAGGCTGACCACGAAACGCTGATCCGGTGCGTCCACCAACCCGACCGTTTTTGAGCCTTTTTTATTACCATCCCGGTCAGTGACAGTGGTGGCTGGGATATCGGCAATCAGGGAGAGATCATCAGCAGAGAAGATCTTCACGCCGCCGGGTTTATAGTTGGAGACTGCGATCAGGCTGCCATCCTGGGAGATGGCACCGCCTATGCTGTTGCCGCCCTGGATGATGCGTTTGACGATACTGCCGCAGAGGATATCCACCTTGGTGAGTCCGCCATCGCGGCCAAATATATAGACGTAACGCTCATCACGGGAGTAAACGGCGGAGGCATGGGAGAGATCGCCCAAGCCCTCGACCCGAAACAACTCGCTGCGACGGGTGGTGTCCACAACTTTCAGACTACCTGCCGCTCGTTCGACGATAATGCCCATATCACCGGTACCACGGGTCAGACAATCAGCCAAGGAGATACCAGGCAACAGAAGCAGCGTAAAAAACAGTATAGACAGAGATTTCATCACCGATGGACACCCTGTTTCAGTTGTCGCGCCAGCCACAGGGCTTCACCGTCGGTAAAAAACGGACGCCAGGGCGGCATCGGTGTGCCGGGGCGACCGTGCAGGATGGTGACCGCCAACTGTTCCGCTTGCCAGGACTGCAGGCGCTTCGGTGTCAGAGCAGGACCAAGCCCACCCTCCAAACGCATGCCATGGCAGGAGCCGCAGTCATGTTTCAACAGATAGAGCAGCTCAGCCTGACGCGGGGAGACGATTTCCGCCTGCACGGCAGTGCCTGTCATAACGACAGGCACGACCAACAGCAGGATGGAAAGGGATTTCATCAGGTTAATACTTCTCTTTCGCGTAAATAAGGCATTACTTAAATAGTAAGATATCACCTGGGTTTCGGGAGTGGCTTTGACTTCTGTCAACCTCCCTATTCGACGTGTACCACACCCGTCATTTTGGGATGTGGACCACAGCGATAGGGAAAACTTCCCGCCTGATCGAAGCTGCGCTCATAGGTATCATCGGGAAACAGATAATCAGGCTCTGGATCCCCCGCCTGCTCGAACCAGACGCTGTGGTACTGCCGCTTCTCCCGGTTGATCCAACGCAGCCGCTGCCCGGCCTTGATGGTAATCTCCTGTGGCTCAAATTTAAATTTGATGATGTCTATCTCAGCGACCGGTGTCTGCACACCACCCGCAGACAGAGACGAGGCAGATAGGGTGAAAACCAGAACTAACAGCCTCCGACGAACGTTTATCAAGTTGGTCGTCTTGCTCATCATCACTGTGCAGTTGCGTTGATCTCAGTCTTATCGTTATCAAATCCCAGTTTGTAACCCAGGGAGACGTGGTGAAAACGCGCGTTGCTGAAGTCGTCATGGATGGCAAAACCAAAATTGTAAACCTGGTCTTTCGCCAACGGCAGATCACCCGGTTTGCCGGTCTGAAGCTTACGCTTCATCACCAGGGTCCAGGCACCGCCTTCCAACGAAGCGGTCATCTCTGCCGCCTCGCCGCCACTCATGGTGCGCTGCTCCAGGATATGGCCATCCTCGACCTCACTCTTGCCGGATTTATAGCGCACCAACTCCATATATTTGTGGGCGTCCATCTCTGCCTGCAGTTCATCCGCACTCTTCATCTTGTCCCAGCCACCACGCTTCTTGCCACGGCGCCCCTTAACCTCGATCTTGGTACGACTCTCCTCGATGTACTTGGTCAGGCCCTGGGAAAGGTCGAGCTGCTGAGCCACCGGACTGCCATTTGCGGTCTCGGCATCCGGCGTGTGGGGCATGGAGCGAATATCATGGTGACAGGTGCCCCAGCAACCGGACCGATCAGCGTACTTCACCTTGTCGGTGGCAAACATCACCGCCAGCTTCATGGGATTCTCCGGGTCCATCTTGCCGCCCTCAACGAAGGGTACAGGCGCATGTTCGGAATCCTCCCAACTGAAACGGAGGTAGAGGTTCTCCCCGTCGTGGGTCGACTCGACGTTGACCGGAATGCTGCCACGCTTGCCGGGAATGGGGGTCTTTTCAGCCTTCTGACCGGTAACCATCTTCTCGCCCATGGCGGCAGTCTCTTTGTCATGGCAGGTAGTGCAACGATCACCCGCCTTGATAAAGGGACGGGCTCCACCATGGTCCTTGCCGGTCAGCATCCACTCCATGGAGGTCTGCCCGGGGTAGAAGATGGTGATCTCGCGACTGGCAGCCTTGCTCCAGTCCACATCAATACCACTGGCTGCAGGTACTGCCGCAGTTGGTACCGCCGCTGCAGCAGCCGCCTCACGTTTCACTGCATTGATCTCGATGTTGGGATCTTCTTTGTCGAAACCGATCTTGTATCCCAGGGAGACATGGTGAAAACGGGCATCGGTATGGTCGTCATGGATGGCAAAACCCAGATTGTAGACCTGATCCAGTGCCAGACTCAGGTCACCGGGTTTATCGGATTTGAGCTTGCGCTTCATGACGACGATCCAGGTATTGCCCTCCTTACGAGCATCCACATCGAAACCCTGTCCACCGCTCATCAGGCGCTGTGCCAGGATATCTCCATCCTCGGTCTCACCCTTGCCGGATTTATAACGCAGCAGGTCCATGTATTTATGGGCATCCATCTCCGCTTTCAGCTCATCCGCGCTCTTCAGCTTGTCCCAGCCACCACGTTTCTTGCCGCGACGCCCTTTGACTTCGACCTTGGTACGGCTCTCTTCGATGTACTTGGTCAGCCCCTGAGACAGATCAAGTTCTTGTGCAACCGGACTGCCCTTCGCAGTATCTGCATCCGGAGCATGCGGCATGGTGCGCAGATCATGGTGACAGGTTCCCCAGCAGCCGGAGCGGTCTGCATATTTCACCTTGTCGGTGGCAAACATAACGGCCAGTTTCATGGGATTTTCAGGATCCATCTTGCCGCCTTCCACGAAGGGAACCGGCACATGATCCGTATCTTCCCACTCAAAGCGCAGATAGAGATTTTCCGTATCGTGGGCTGCCTGTACGTTGACAGGGATGCTGCCACGCTTGCCGGGGATGGGTGTCGGTTCCGCCTTCTGGCCGGTGACCATCTTCTCACCCATGGCCGCGGCTTCCCTGTCGTGACAGGTGGTGCAACGATCGCCTGCCTTGATGAAAGGACGTGCGCCACCGTGGTCCTTGCCGGTCAACATCCACTCCATAGAGGTCTGCCCCGGATAGAAGACAGTGATATTACGCATCGGCACATCGCCCCAGTCGATACCGAAACCGGCAACCGGGCCTGCCGCCGCGCTTGCAGCAGACACTTCACCCATCTGCTGCGCCTTGTAGGCGGCCAGCGCGTCGGCTACCGCTTTATCCAGGCGTGCTTTCTCGGCTTTCTTGGCTGCTACCTTGGTCTCACGGGCCTTCTTCTTCGCAGCCTGCTCCGCTTCGGCCTCGGCAGCCTCCTTGGCTTCGACCCTTTTCAAGCCTTCGAGAAACATATCTGGCACTTGCCGGATAAACGAGGGTTCTGGCGCCTCCAGCGCCTCCAGCGCCTCATCGGAGAGCAGGTCACGCACATGTTTATGAGCAATGCCCTTGTGACAGTCGATACAGGTCTGGCCGGTCTTGAAGGCATTCAGATGCTGATTTCTCGCCCGGGGTTTCTGAAACTCCGGGTTCATGGATTCAAAATTGTGACAGTTGCGGCACTCGCGGGAGTCGGTGCTCTTCATCGTATCCCAGACCCGCTTCGCCATGGTCAGGCGGTGCTCGTCGAACTTCTCAGGGGTATCCACGGTCCCCAGAATCTTGTGGTAGATCTCATTACTGGCCTGAATCTTCCGCACCATCTTGTGTACCCAGGGATCAGGGACATGGCAATCAGAGCAGGCCGCCCTGACACCGGTACGATTGGAATAGTGAATACTCGGCTTGTACTCCTCGTAGACATTCTCCTCCATCTCGTGGCAGCTGACACAGAATTCGAGGGTGTTGGTCGCCTCCATAGCAGTATTGAAACCACCCCAGAAGATGATGCCACCGATAAAAAACAGCAGTGCGCCACCCACGGTTGTGCCAAGAATGAATCGACGGGATGCCAAACTGGGTTTTTTGATCTGATCTGCCATTTGCTTACCGTTTTACACGAGGAGAAAAAAGGCGAAAAAACGCGGGCATGGAGTACCTCCATGCCCGCTTTCGGTGTTACCCGAAGTTATGCAACCCTGATCAGGTTACGTGGTTAACGCGGTTGTAGACGTTGAACTTACCGGTCGGTGCGTAAAGCCCCTTGATGCGTGCCTTCTCTTTGAGAGTCTTGGCATCGAAGATGATGATCTCACCATTGGGCTTCTTGCTATCTGCACGATTCCAGACAGAGGTCCAGACCTCAGAACCATCGTTGTTGAACTCGATATGAACGGCCGCATAGCCCTTCTTCGTGGTCAGACGGATGGTCTTGACGATCTCACGGGTCTTCTTGGAGATGACCTGGATCGACTGCTGAACCTCAGGCTCTGGATGCTTGGTCTGATCCGCCCAGTAGTAGTCAGACTTCGGATGGGTACGAATGAATACACCAGCACCGTCGGTCTCGACTTCGTAACAGATCTTCCATGCCATATCAGGACGACCCTTGGGATCATTACCCCAAGCGGTAACCTTGCCTACACCCAGATGGGTGGTGCCGCCTACAGGACCACACTTGGGGTCGATCCAGTTGGCGCCGGGACCAGGATGAGGCTTCTTGTCCACATCGATCATCGCTTCCAGCTTCTGGGTCTTGGTGTCAATCACCACCATCTTGTTGGAGGCGTTGGCAGCGATCTGGAAGTAGCGATTGCTCGGATCGTAGAAACCGTCGTGCAGGTACTTGGCGGAATCGATCTTGGTCATCTTCAGGTTGTCGAGGTCGCTGTAGTCCACCTGCCACATCTGACCCAGCTCCTTCATGGAGACCAGCCAAGTAGGCGCCATCGGTGTGTCATATACCGCTGCGACGCGAGACTCGTTGACGTACTCGCCATCCACATTCACGCCACGGGCAGAGACAACTTTCAGAGGCTCCATGGTCTTGGCGTCGAGGATAACGAAGTGAGGCGGCCAGTAACCACCACCGATGACATACTTGCCGTCACCGGACACGGCCACATCGCGGGCGTCATAAGCAACCTGTACCTGAGCGACTTTCATCTTGTCAGGCATGGCCCAAAGATCGACCTTGGTCATCATGCCGTCACGACCCATGATGTACCAGAAGCGGCCGGGATCTTTTGCATGAAGGGTATTGTGGTGCTCTACCGCTTTCAGTACATGTACTGCATAGCCGGTCGGAATGTGTGCAACAATTTCTTTCGTGTCACCGTCGATGATCGCAATCTTGCCTACATCACGCTCGATAACCAGGAAGAAGTTCTTCCAGTTGCGGCCGTGCATCGGCTTGGTGGGATAATCCTTGGGATCGACGTAAACCTTGTGACGTTCCTTCATCAGGGCCAAAGACATCTCCGGCGGGACCGGCGGCTCCTGCTGGATGTACTTGGCCATCAGGCTGATCTCTGCCTTCGACATGATATCGTCGAAGTTGTTCATACCACCTTCTGTTCCGTAGGTGATAATCTTTTCAAGACGCGTCTGACCCAGCTTTATGGTGTTCTTCGGCTCAAGGCTCTTGCCGGTGGCACCTTTACGCAGAGTGCCGTGGCAACCCGCGCAACGCTGGAAATAAATCGTCTTCCCTGTTTCAAAGTCTGCTTCCGACATGGTCGGTGCTGCCGCGGTTGCGTTTACAGCGAAACCTGACGTAGCGACACCAAGGGCAAAGCCCAGGGCAGAAAGTGTAAATGTGGTTTTCTTCATGCTAGTTGAGTCTCCATCATGGCCATTGTTTATGAAGATTTGGGCAAAACCCCGTACTTTCGTGGGTTTAGTCACGGGCAGACGATAACGCCGGGGAGGAATATCACTCTTTGACATGAATCAAACGCGTTTTTTGCTGTTGAGTGGCAATCAGATTTTCAAACGTAAAAAAAAGTGAACCACTCACGTGAGATCCCATGCCTTTTCTCATAAAAACCACCGTACCTCAGTATATTAGCAATGATTAATTCAATCGCTACAACTCAATTTGCCAAATTCAATTCGCGTATTTCTGATATTTGTCAGACAACGAAATAAACCTCAATCCCAATTCTTATTGACCTGCGTCAATAAAAACCCATGTTTTTTCTTGATTAGTACGAATGTTCAGCAGTGACTCACGGAATGAGTCACTGGTTGTTGCAAGATGATGCCACGATCCACAATAGGA
>JAMJIN010000437.1:0-1490 GCA_036784775.1 Chromatiales bacterium
GTCAGACAAGTTGGTCTAATGCACGAGCTGGGACAGCCTACTCATGACATACAACACACCTTCTGTCAGACAAGTTCGTCTAATGTACGATCTGGGACAGCCTAGTCATGACACACAACACACCTTCTGACAGACAAGTTGGTCTAATGTACGAGCTGGGACAGCCTACTCATGACACACAACACACCTTCGTCAGACAAGTTCGTCTAATGTACGAGCTGGGACAGCCTAGTCATGTCACACAACACACCTTCTGTCAGACAAGTTCGACTAACGTACGAGCTGGGATAGCCTACCCATGTCACACAACACACCTTCTGTCAGACAAGTTGGTCTAATGTACGAGCTGGGACAGCCTAGTCATGACACACAACACACCTTCTGTCAGACAAGTTGGTCTAATGCACGAGCTGGGACAGCCTATTCATGACAAACAACACACCTTCTGTCAGACAAGTTGGTATAATGTACGAGCTGGGACAGCCTAGTCATGTCACACAACACACCTTCTGTCAGACAAGTTGGTCTAATGTACGAGCTGGGACAGCCTACTCATGACACACAACACACCTTCGTCAGACAAGTTCGTCTAATGTACGAGCTGGGATAGCCTACCAATGTCACACAACACACCTTCTGTCAGACAAGTTCGACTAACGTACGAGCTGGGATAGCCTACCCATGTCACACAACACACCTTCTGTCAGACAAGTTGGTCTAATGTACGAGCTGGGACAGCCTAGTCATGACACACAACACACCTTCTGTCAGACAAGTTGGTCTAATGCACGAGCTGGGACAGCCTATTCATGACAAACAACACACCTTCTGTCAGACAAGTTGGTATAATGTACGAGCTGGGACAGCCTAGTCATGTCACACAACACACCTTCTGTCAGACAAGTTCGACTAACGTACGAGCTGGGATAGCCTACCCATGTCACACAACACACCTTCTGTCAGACAAGTTGGTCTAATGTACGAGCTGGGACAGCCTAGTCATGACACACAACACACCTTCTGTCAGACAAGTTGGTCTAATGCACGAGCTGGGACAGAATATTCATGACACACAACACACCTTCTGTCAGACAAGTTGGTATAATGTACGAGCTGGGACAGCCTATTATGTCACACAACACACCTTCTGTCAGACAAGTTGGTCTAATGCACGAGCTGGGACAGCCTACTCATGACACACAACACACCTTCTGTCAGACAAGTTCGTCTAATGTACGAGCTGGGACAGCCTAGTCATGTCACACAACACACCTTCTGTCAGACAAGTTGGTCTAATGCACGAGCTGGGACAGCCTACTCATGACATACAACACACCTTCTGTCAGACAAGTTCGTCTATTGTACGATCTGGGACAGCCTAGTCATGACACACAACACACCTTCTGCCAGACAAGTTCGTCTAATGTACGAGCTGGGACAGCCTAGTCATGTCACACAACACACCTTCTGTCAGACAAGTTGGTCTAATG
>JAMJIN010000438.1:0-1489 GCA_036784775.1 Chromatiales bacterium
CTAATCAAGATAGATGTTGCCCCGGTCGCAGTAGCTGCAGATGGCGGTTTGGCCGTGACAACGGGCACAGCTGTAAAGACGGGCAGTGTTCTCCATCGGCGGCAACTGCCGATGAGGACTGGATTAAAGGAGGAAAGTGATAAATACTTATCAGGCTCGTGCTTTGCACGGCTCTTGAGGTGCGGTATCGGGGGACTGTCGAGGTCGATACACCCGGTACCACACCTTCTCAACGGCTCCCTACATCTTCCCGATTTCTTTCTCGATGTCACTCTTTGTCGCTGGCTGTTTCTTCTGACTCGCTATTTGCAGCTATTTCATCCGGTTACCGCTGTTCGCCAATTATGTTCGGGTTTTTACCGCCATCTACAAGCAGGACATATTGGAATATATTTCCATGTTTTATAATAGTACGCGGCTGCATTCATACCTGGATTACATGAGTCCGAACGATTTTGAGCAGCAAATGATGGCGCAGAAAAAAGCGGCTTAACTGGGTGTAACAAAATCCTTGACCACGTCATAGTGCGCGCTACAAGATCAGCCATGACAGTTTCCAAACCAGAGTTGTACCATGACAGGATTTTTAGTTTTTTGCCCCAAAACCCTGTCAAGTGCTTTTTGTAATTATTTACTGCTTGCCACGGGTTTTTGAGAAGTTACTGGACTGCACGTGAAGCATTGGCTGTTTATGAATTTATTGATGAGCTACGTGAGGTGTTCTGGAGTCGATACGGGTTGCAACTGCAGGAGCTGATGCAAGAGGATCGGGTGACAGTCTTTGACGTGGACGAGGATGTGACGTTCTGACGGAGGATGTATCGACGCAGCGAGGCGGCCTTCGCCATCTATGCGCGGTTTTACTCAGCCGCTAACAAAGAAATATGCCCACAGATACTTGGCCGAGTATCAGTACCGATTCAACCGCCGCTTCGACCTCAGAGCCATGCTACCTCGTTTGCTTCGGGCTGCTGCAACGACTTCACCACGTCCCGAGACATGGCTGCGGCTTGCTGAACATTCGTGCTAATCAAGTAAATACTTATCAGGCTCGTGCTTTGCACGGCTCTTGAGGTGCGGTATCGGGGGACTGTCGAGGTCGATACACCCGGTACCACACCTTCTCAACGGCTCCCTACATCTTCCCGATTTCTTTCTCGATGTCACTCTTTGTCGCTGGCTGTTTCTTCTGACTCGCTATTTGCAGCTATTCCATCCGGTTACCGCTGTTCGCCAATTATGTTCGGGTTTTTACCGCCATCTACACCTGGCATGGTAATCAGGTCTATCTGCTGTCCGCTGTGCTGGCGCATAATCTTTCTCGGGAATTACAAATGGTCACGCGAGCACCTTCGCGTACAACACAGGAAAAACGGCCTGCACTGTGGGATTTTGAACAATTGAATACTTTACGGCGGCGGGTTATTCAGCGTGCCGGTCGATTGATCCGTCCTCAAGGTTGGCTGACACTTTCTATGAACGCCAACCA
>JAMJIN010000082.1:0-16441 GCA_036784775.1 Chromatiales bacterium
GTTCTGCCACCTCCCGAGCCACCCGCTCAAGATCATCGGGATGTACCATTGAGCTATATGGGATATTTTCAGACAATAACTCTTGAACGGAATATCCGAATTGAGTCACATTACTGGAGACATATTCCACCGGCCAGCCACCGGTTAATTTCCAGCGAAAGACGACCACAGGGCTGTTCTTGATGACGAGGTTGGCTTGCAGCAGCGCTTTCAGGGCCTGCTGCGGATCATTCTTAGACTTGCTTGATTTCATTGCAACCAACACCTTGGCTGGCCATTTGATGACCTTTACACTAGTTTAGTTCATCCAAAACCACGAGCAAGGATTCTATTTCAGCGATTGGCTGAAATCAGATGCTTAAACTTTGGTGAGGCATGATTTGATTTCACGCTGTCTGCCGGGCCAAATCTGAGTTGCAACATGTACTGATACTTTGCCGGTCTTGCTCTTTTCAGCTCACTCGGTATCGGATCAGGCGATAGCGACCTCACCACTCAAATAGACATCCCGTAATTCGCAACGGCGTTCTTCTGGTTGAGTCTTGCGAAACGTGCGGGGTATGATTACATCAGAGCATTGTCTCTGAAACGGATTCACACAAAATCATGCGCGCCATCGTCGTCAGACACTATAAGACTCTCATCAATGCGTCAGGCCTGATTATGGGTTGGGGCGATGCGCCGCCGGTCAAAGGCTGGAAGGCGGATATGACCTATGTGGATGCAGTTCTTAACGAGTACAACATTCAGTTCTCTGCTGTTTATACCAGCTATCTGGAACGAGCCCGTCAGACGGGGATGTTCTACGCACGGAAGCGGGGTATACCCCTGATCCACGATACATTGGCGCTGAACGAGATCAACTACGGTACGTTGTACCGCAAAAGCAAGTCCTGGGTGGAAAAAAACTTTCCCCAGCACAAGAAGGATCCTGATTTCGTCTATCCTCTCGGCGAGAGTTTCAGGCAGATGCAGGCTCGCAGCGTGAATTTTTTCGAGTCACTAACCGCCAAGCACCAGGATGAGACTATCCTGGTCGTGGTCCACGCCGGCGTGATCAGGGGATTTGTCAGCCACTTTCTCGGATTGCCCTACGCGGAGAACCTCAAGCGCAAGATCACCCATCGCTATATCGGCGATTTCATGTTTGAAGGGGATCAGTGTGTCTGTTACGACGAACTCGGTAAACCGTCGGGGTTTGTGCGTGACGGCGCTATCTCGATCCCCCTGGAAAGGCTGGATCGGCCCAGACCGGACCTCGGTTCTTTTTGACGGCAGGAGCAGGTGAGTAAACTATTCATTATCGAGAGTGCCAGCGGCGAGAGTATTCCCTTCCTGCGGGGGGTGCTGGTGGAGTCCCTTGTGCGCGCCGGTCTTTCATTTCAGGATGCCTACCTGATTGCCCAGTCTATTCGCAGCAAGATTGAGAATAAGGAAAAAATCACAACCGATACACTCAGAGAGTGGGTCTCCGCTGAAGTACGGAAACGCTTTGGATCGTCGCTGGCGAAATCTTACGATCTGGGATCATCCCGGGAACGGCAGATTGTGGTTCATACGGCTACTGATGAGGTCCCTTTTTCAGCAGGCATACTCTCACGTTCACTGCAGGCCTGCGCCATCGATCGTGCAGACGCGCTGGAGACTGCGAAACAGGTGCACGAGTCCCTGAAGAAGGGGGAAGAGACGGTTATCGATCATGTCGTCCTCAGGAAGATTGTGTATGAGCGCTTGGCGACGCACTGCTCCCAAGCGGCCGCGGATCGGTTTCTCTCCTGGCGACGGTTCAAGGATAGCGGCCTTCCTTTGATCGTCCTGGTTGGCGGCATAACAGGCACGGGCAAGAGCACACTGACAACAGAACTGGCCTATCAGTTGAATATTGTCAGAACCCAATCTACCGATATGATGCGGGAGATCGTTCGCTGTTATCTTCCGCCGGCAGAGATTCCCACCCTCTCCTTTTCAAGTTTTGAGGCTTGGCGGGGGCTGGCGACAGACAGCGAACTAGCGTCTGAACCTAATCGCACAGAGGTGATCCGCGGTTTTCTCTCCCAGTTCAAGATAGTCAAACATGGACTGGAAGCGACGATTTACCGGGCCGTCAAGGAGAGCCACGACCTGATCGTCGATGGCGTCTATGTGTTACCTTCGAAACTCGAACTGGATATCGCCCGGGACCAGGCCATCGTCATTCCCCTGATGCTGGTCGTTCCTCACAAAAAGACGCTTGCAAAACGCCTTAAGCACCGGGAGCGGGAGCAACCCGAGCGCGCCTCATCCCGTTACCTGGAACAACTCGACCAGATATGGACACTGCAATCCTATCTGGTTTTGGAATCGGAGAAGGATAAGACCCCGTTGGTCATCAACGGCGAAATCGAAGAGGCGATGGATGAGATCCTGATGCACATCAGCAATACAATCGCCCGCCACTTTCCGGCCAAATCCTGAGATGAAGCGGCGCGTGATCGAGAGAGTCCTCGCAAGGCTGGCCAGCTGGGCGTCTCTGGAGAAGACGCAGGTTGCAAAGTCGATCTGGTGGGGCTACTTTCCCGTTGCGCTGGTTGCGATGATAGGCGTTTTGCTGACGCTTGCCGCATTTATACAATCTTTGGGCTGGGAGAGAGGCCAGGTTGAAATCGCATTCCGCGAGGCATCCCAGGACCGTATATTGGTCGTCCAGAGGGAGCTCAAGCACTCCCTCGGGATAGTCCAGGATATCGCCAGTTTTTTTGAGGCGTCGGAGGTCGTGGACCGCCGGGAGTTCCGTAAATTCGTGGGTCCGCCCCTGAAACGCCAGGCAGGCATCAAGGCCCTGGAGTGGGTACCCGTGGTGCTCGCCGAGGACCGGTCCGCCTTCATCAAGGAGGCTCAGCAAAGTTTTCCCCCCTTCCGGATCACGGAGGATGACCTTTCAGGCAAGCTGATCGAGAGCCGCGATCGGCCCGTATACTATCCTATCCTCTACATCCAGCCCTATCAGAGCAACAAAGAGGCATTGGGCTTCAACGTGGGCGCCAATCCGATCGTTTCAACCCTGTTGGGGGAGGCGGAAATCACCCGGACACTCCAGGTCTCTCCCGGTGTCCCCCTCATGGACGAAACCGGTGAGAAGACAGGCGTTATGGTTGCTGTTCCTGTCTTTTTCAAGAACGAAAACAGGGAGATGATCCGGCGCTGACATCCCCTGGGATCAGGGGATTTGCGATCGGCATTTTCAGTATCGGCGATATTGTCGAGCGGGCTCTGGAGAGTCTTCGGTCTGGAGGGGTTGATCTTCACTTCTACCAGGGACCCTCGACAGGGGATGGGCAACTGATCCATACCCATCTTTCCCGGATGAGAGAGGGCCGGGCGCCCGGCACCGAGGTCGATACTTCGGAGATGATCTACAGTCAAAGGATCTCGGTCGGGACCCAGCAGTGGGAGGTGGTGTGCAATCCTGCCGCCGAAAAATTCCAGGCCGAAACCTGGAGCAGCTGGATCATCCTCTTCGGCGGTATCGCTTTTACCGTCCTGCTCATCACCTACGTGGTAACCCTCGTGGGGCGGGCCAGGCAGGTGCGGCTGGAGGTCGAAGAGAGAACGTCACAACTGTGGGAGGCTGTACAGGCCCTGAACCGGGAAGTGGTTGATCGTAAATCCGCCGAGCAGGAGCTGCAGAACCTGAACGAGACGCTGGAGCATCGTGTCGCCTACCGTACGGCCGAGGCGGAACGAAGGGCTCAGTATCTCGAACAGTTCGCCTACGTGACATCTCACGACCTTAAGGCCCCCTTGCGGGCGGTTAGCAACCTCGCTCAGTGGATCCAGGAGGATCTTGCAGACAAACTGGATGATGCATCGAGGGAGCAGCTCGCTCTGCTCCGCGACCGCGTACGGCGGATGCATGATCTGATCGAAGGACTGTTGGAGTATTCCCGGGTTGGGAAGACAGCTGACTCAGAGAATCAGGTCGATACCCGAGAGCTGGTCGACGAGATTATCGATTCACTCTCCCCTCCCAATGGGTTCACGATTAAGATCAAGGGTGAAATGCCGACCATGTATGTTGACCGGCTCCAGCTCGGCCAGGTGTTCTCCAACCTGATCAGTAACAGTCTGAAACACCATGGCGGAGATAAGGGAAAGATCCGGGTAAAGGGTGAAAGTTATGGAGATGTCTATCAATTCTCCGTGTGCGACGACGGCAAGGGAATAGCGCCGGAATATCACAACAAAGTTTTTATGATGTTTCAGATTCTGGAGTCGAGTGACTTCGAAAGCAGCACCGGTATCGGTTTGGCATTGGTCAAGAAGATTGTGGAAGAGCATGGTGGCACAATAAGATTGGAGTCTGCTGTCGGAGAGGGCGCGTGTTTCTACTTCACCTGGCCGAAGAACCGTTCTTCTGAGTAGTGGGGCCGGAAATGAAAACAAGGTATCAGACCGGGAATAGCGAATTATGTTGAACAGAGAAGAGACAATATTGCTGATCGAGGATGACAGGGTCGATATCATGACTGTCCAGCGTGCCCTGAAGAAGAACAAAGTCAGCAACCCTCTGCATATCGCCCGAACCGGCCTGGAAGCACTCAGCATGCTACGAGGAGAGGACGGGTTTGAAAAGATATCGTCACCGCCGGCGCTTATCCTTCTGGATCTCAATCTTCCGAAGATGAGCGGCATCGAGTTTTTGCGTGAGCTGCGTAGCGATCCCGAACTCAAAGAACTTCACATCATCGTTCTGACGTCGTCCAATGAGCCGAAAGACCGGGCCGCCGCGTTCGAATACGATGTCGACGATTACATTGTAAAACCCCACTCCTTCGATGAATTCACCCGCGCAATGGCCACGATTCTGGCGCTCTGGGACTGACGCCGAGAGAAACGACACCGCTGGAGTATTTATCGTCCCGGCCCATATCGCAGTTTGCTGCCTGCCGGCCAACCAGGTGGATCGGGTTCCGCGAAGTCAATTCTTCATAGACCTTGTCACGGGTCTGGAATGATCTCTTTTCGTACATCGGTTGAGTGAATCCTGCATAGAACGTATGGCATTGCCGTTGAAAATTCGCAAGGCACTGCTCCCATCGGATTGCTAGTCTTGATCATCACTGTTTTATATTAGGGCGTTGATTATGGATCGTGGAACCAGAAACTATGCGATAGGTCTTGGTATCTTTGTGCTGGGATTGCTGGTGCTTTTTCTTTACGAGGATCCCAAGGCTTCCGACCTGAATGATCTGCTGGAGGCGGATGAGGAGATTACAGCGTTCCCTTATGCCTTTCGTGTTTTGCGCATCAGCAATGGCATTGCGGTGATGAGTTCACCAAGGTCCACGGAGGTGCCGGTGGCGCGGGTGCTGGGTATCCTCTTTCCTCAGGTGGCGGGCAAAAGCCCCGCCAGTGCTGAATTTCAGAAGGCTCAGAAAAACCTGGCCAAGGTGCAGACCAAGGCGCGGGATCTGGCCGTTGCCGATCCTGAGATCAAACGTGTGCACTGGGAGTTGGACCGTGCCTGGCTGTCGGGGCATGGCGTTATTGTTTCGCCGTAGGCTCGATCAAGCTTGCGGATCGGGCAACTTGAGGCTGGTCTGTAGGCATGGGGTGCCGGTTCCGCAAACTTGAACCGGCCTGCGAGTTGCTGTATCAAAGTGCCTTCAATATCGTCTTGGCGAAGCTATCATCGCCAGCCCAGGAGTCTACGATGGATGCGCCTTCCCCGGAATTACTACAACAGCAGGTCGAGTCCGACTGGCAGAGGTGGCTGGAACAGGTTGGCGGGAAGGGGGCTGAGATTGCGGCGGATGCCGAGTTTCTCGCCGCGTTGAAGTCGGTTTGGGAGGCGAGCCAGTACGTTTTACAGAGCTGCTTGCGGGATGAGAATCTGCTGCCCTCGCTCTACACTGAAGGTGATTTGACACGCAGTTTTACCGATGGCGAGATGGCCGGCAAGCTCAGTGAACTCTTGCGGGATGTTTCTGATGAACCCTCCCTGCACAAGTGCCTGCGGTTGTTCCGCCGTGTTCAGATGGTACGCATCATCTGGCGCGATATCGCTGGCTGGGCGCCACTTGCAGAGACATTGGAAGACCTGTCGGCCCTCGCCGACGCTTCCATCGAGCTTACCCTCTCGCTGCTCTATGAATGGACCTGTAACGAGATGGGGACGCCGCGCAACGAAGCGGGTGAGGCTCAACCGCTGGTGGTTCTCGGTATGGGCAAGCTGGGGGCGCGGGAACTCAATCTCTCTTCCGATATCGACCTGATCTTCTGCTATCCGGAGATGGGGCAGACCGATGGTGGCCGCTTCCAGACCAATGAGCAGTTCTTTATCCGTCTCTGCCAGCGTCTGGTACAGGCACTTGATACCGTCAATGCGGATGGTTTTGTCTTTCGGGTCGATACCCGTTTGCGCCCCTTCGGCAGTGCCGGCCCCCTTGCCATGAGTTTCGATGCCCTGGAGGCTTACTACGAGTCCCAGGCCCGGGAGTGGGAGCGTTACGCCATGATCAAGGCGCGGGTGGTGGCGGGTGACCGTGCGTCAGGTGAGCAGTTGATTGCGATGTTGCGCCCCTTCGTCTACCGGCGTTATCTCGACTTCGGGGTCATCGAATCCCTGCGCGAGATGAAGATACTGATCAGCCGGGAACTGCATAAGAAAGGGATGGACGCCAATGTCAAACTCGGCCAGGGAGGTATCCGGGAGATCGAATTCATCGGCCAGGCCTTCCAGCTGATACGTGGTGGCCGGGATGTGGATCTACAGATCCGCCCCATCCTGCCGGTACTGCAACTGCTGGCAGAGCGGAACCATCTGCCCGAATATGTGGTGCGTGAATTGACGGAAGCCTATGAGTTCCTGCGTTTGGTGGAGAATCGTATCCAGGCCTGGGCTGATCGACAAAGCCATCTTCTGCCGACAGATGATGCCGGCAGATTGCGTTTGGCCCGGGCGATGAATTTTGCGGACTGGGCAGCGTTTGAGACAGAACTGTCCAGCCATCGTCAACGGGTGCAGGGCCATTTCGACATGGTATTTGCCGCCCCTCAGACCGATGGCGATGAAGATGCGCAGCTGTTGATTGGGGTCTGGAAAGATACGCTGGATGAGGCCGATGCTATCGCGGCGCTGGAGGAGGCCGGTTTCGAAGACGGCAGCAAGGCGCTGGAGAGGATCGCCCTGTTTCGCGGTTGTCATGGTTGCAGAAGCATGGGCGCCAGGGGGTTGGAACGCATCGATCGTTTGATGCCGCTGCTGCTCGAAGCGGTGGGAAGTATCGATCAATCCGACGTGGCGCTGGAGCCTGTGCTCGGCCTGTTGGAATCGATCGTGCGGCGGACCGCCTACATCGCCCTGCTGGTGGAGAGTCCTATCGTGCTCTCCCAACTGGTGCATCTCAGTGGAATCAGTCCCTGGATCGCCAAGCTGCTGACCCGTCATCCCATCCTGTTGGACGAACTGCTCGATCCCCGCCGTCTCTACTCGCCTTTGAAACAGCAGGAGTTGATGACCGAACTCAACACCTTGCTAGGGGGATTGGACGAGGACGATTTGGAACAGCAGATGGATCGTCTGCGCCAGTTTGCCCAGAGTAATAAGCTGCGGGTGGCGGCGGCGGATATCACCGGCCGTATTTCGCTGATGGTGGTCAGCGACTACCTGAGCGTCATTGCCGAGACCGTGGTGGCAAAGGTGATCGAGCTGGCCTGGCACTATACGGTGCAGCGGTATGGCCGCCCGGTGGGGCTGGAGGCGGATGAGACTGGTTTTGCCGTGGTGGGTTACGGCAAGCTGGGGGGCATCGAGTTGGGTTACGGCTCGGATCTGGATATGGTCTTTCTGCACGGTATCGATGATATGCATGCCATGACCGACGGCGAGAGCCCCATCTCGGTGGATCTTTTCTTCGCCCGCCTGGCTCAGCGCATCATTTCACTCTTCACCACCCTGACCCCGTTGGGCATCCTCTACGAGGTGGATATGCGGCTGCGGCCGAACGGTAACTCCGGCATGATGGTCAGCTCCATGAATACCTTTGAGGCCTACCAGCAAGAGAACGCCTGGGTCTGGGAGCATCAGGCATTGATCCGGGCGCGGGTGGTTGCCGGGGACGTTAAGGTGAAAGCGCGTTTCGAGGCGGTGCGAAGGGATATCCTCAACCAGGGGCAAGAGCCGGAGATTTTGCGCGCCGAAGTGGTAAAGATGCGCGAGAAGATGCGGGAAAATCTGGATAAAAGCGGCAAGGACCGCTTCGACCTGAAGCAGGGGGTTGGCGGTATCGTCGACATCGAATTTATGGTTCAATACGCGGTTCTGCGATGGGTGCGCGACTACCCGGACCTGCTGGCCTGGACGGACAATGTCCGTCTGCTGGAGACCCTCTCCCGGCTGGGTTTGCTGGAGGGCGGTGCCGCCGAAAAGCTGGCGGAGGCCTACCGGGTGTTTCGTGCCAGATACCACCGCAATGCATTGATGGATCAGCCCGCCCTGATTGCCGATGATGAGCTGCTGGGTGAACGTGCGCTGGTGAAGGAGACCTGGTTTTCCCTGATGCAGGGCTGAGTCAAATGCATTGATGGCGACGGGGTCTGGAACCAATAGAGGTAGGGTGCGCTGCGCGCACCATGACGCTCCGCCCCCAATAAACTAAATTGAATTGAGAGACGAACAATGATGTCGACAATGGCGGATCGCGACGGAGTCATCTGGCTGGATGGCGAGATGGTGCCTTGGCGCGAAGCCAAGATCCATGTGCTCACCCATACCCTCCACTACGGGATGGGGGTATTCGAAGGGGTGCGCGCCTATCATGCCGAACAGGGGACGTCGATATTCCGCTTGCAGGATCATACCGACCGGCTGTTCAACTCTGCCCATATCCTCGGCATGCCGATGCCCTTTGATCGTGACACCCTCAACGAGGCCCAGCGGGCAGTGGTGCGTGAAAACAATCTGGATTCTGCCTACCTCCGGCCCATGTGCTTTTACGGTTCCGAGGGTATGGGGCTGCGCGCCGACAATCTCAAGGTTCACGTCATGGCGGCGGCCTGGGAGTGGGGCGCCTATCTGGGGGATGACGGTATCAACAAGGGCATCCGTATTCGTGTCAGCTCCTTCACCCGTCACCACGTCAACGCCACCATGTGCCGCGCCAAGGCCAACGGCAACTATATGAACTCCATGATGGCACTGCAGGAGGCGCTGCATGACGGCTACGATGAGGCATTGCTGTTGGATGCCAACGGTTTTGTCATGGAGGGAAGCGGCGAGAACATCTTCATCGTCCGTGACGGAGTGATCTACACGCCGGATCTGACCTCCGCCCTGGACGGCATCACCCGTCGTACGGTGATGAGTCTGGCGCAGGAGCTGGATATTCCGGTGGTCGAAAAGCGTATTACCCGCGATGAAGTCTATATTGCCGACGAGGCCTTCTTTACCGGCACGGCTGCGGAGGTCACGCCGATTCGGGAGGTGGATAACCGGGCCATCGGCAGCGGCAGTCGCGGACCGATTACCGAGAAGTTGCAGACGATGTATTTCGACCAGGTGCATGGCCGCCGGGAACAGAACCCGGAGTGGCTGTCACTGGTATAATTCCGCTCAATCTATAATGACCCGCAAGGGTGGTCGCAGGAGAGTAAGCCCATGACACAAGCAAGTACCCAGTCCTATGGACAGGAAGTGATCAAGGTATCGCGCAACGATCTGCCGTTGAGCTGCCCCCGTACCAGTGATGCTGTTGCAAGCATGCACCCAAAGGTATTCCTGCCCATCGAAAAAACCGGTAGTGCGGTCTGCCCCTATTGTGGCGCGCACTATCAATTGACTGACTGATCCCGCCGCGTTTCCGTTGGGTTCAGCCCACTCCCCCTCTGCCCGTTTACTTGTGGTCGGCCCGTCCTGGGCCGGCGACATGGTTATGGCGCAGAGCCTGTTCAAAGCGCTGAAGCAGCGCTCCCCATCGGTTGCGATCGATGTGCTTGCGCCCGCCTGGAGCCGTCCGCTGCTTTCGCGTATGCCCGAGATCGATGAAGCGATCGACATGCCCGTCGGACATGGACGCCTGGGGTTGATGGATCGCTGGCGCCTGGGCCGTGTCTTGCGTGGGCGTTATGGACAGGCGATCCTGTTGCCCAATTCACTTAAATCCGCGCTGGTGCCGTTTTTTGCCCGTATCCCGCAACGTACCGGCTGGTTGGGAGAGATGCGCTACGGTCTGCTGAATGATTTTCGCAAACTCGACAAGCAGCATCTGACCATGACCGTGCAGCGGTTTGTTGCGCTGGCCTTTCCCGCAGATGAATCCGGTCTGCCGGAGATACCTCCTCCGGCGCTGGAGGTTCTGGAGACGGATGTCCAGCAGGCGATGTTGGATCTCGGTCTGCAGAAGGGCACACGCCCGCTGCTGGCACTCTGTCCAGGGGCGGAGTTCGGCCCTTCAAAGCGCTGGCCCGAGGGTAATTATGGTGAGCTGGCAAGGCAGCGGATCGAGTCAGGTTGGGATGTCTGGCTGTTCGGTTCTGAAAAAGACCGGCCGGTGTGTGAAGCGGTCAACCGGGTGGCGGAGGGTAGCTGTGTCGACCTGAGTGGCCGCACCCGTCTTGCACAGGCGGTGGATCTGCTTTCACTGGCTGATGCGATAGTGAGTAATGACTCCGGCCTGATGCATGTTGCCGCAGCGCTCAACCGGCGGCTGGTGGCGGTCTATGGTTCCACTGATCCTGGTTTTACCCCTCCCTTGAACAGGCGCTCACAGATCGTTCGCCTGGGACTCGACTGCAGCCCCTGTTTCAAACGGGAGTGTCCCCTGGGGCATCTTGATTGTCTGCAGAAGATGCCGGTGGAGATGGTCTCCAAGGCGCTGGACGGGTTGCCCCAATGAGGGTGCTGGTAATCAAAACCTCCTCTCTGGGAGACGTGGTCCACACACTGCCTGCGTTGACGGATGCGGCGGCAGCGCTGCCGGATATCCGCTTCGATTGGGTGGTGGAGGAGGCCTTTGCCGAGATTCCTGCATGGCATCCGGCGGTGGACAAAGTGATACCCGTGGCCATGCGCCGCTGGCGTCGATCGGTGGTGAAGACCTGGCGCAGCGGAGAGTGGCGAGCCTTCAAATCGGCAGTCAGGGCGCGGCGTTACGATGCGGTGATCGATGCACAGGGTCTGCTGAAGAGCGCCTTCATTTCGGTAAAAACTCACGGCCCAAGGTTTGGCCTGGATCAGAGTTCGGCCCGGGAACCACTGGCGGCGCTGGCTTACTCCCATCCGCTCTATATCCCCAAGGGATTACATGCGATTACCCGGGTGCGCCAGCTGTTCGCCCATGCGCTGGGTTATCCCATGCCGGGGTCTGATCCGGATTACGGTATCGACGGCGGGCGTTTTCAACAGCAGCTGACGGATGAACCCTATCTGCTGCTTCTGCATGGAACGACCTGGCAGAGCAAACACTATCCGGTGCAGGATTGGCGGGCGCTGATCCGACTTGCCGGTAACGCCGGCTTGAAGGTCTTTCTGCCTTGGGGGAGTGATGTGGAAAGGCAACGGGCAGAGCGGCTCTCTGAAGATATGGGCAATGCAGAAGTGCTGCCAAAACTCGATCTTGCAGGGCTTGCCGGTGTGATTGCCGGTGCACGCGGTGTCGCCGCAGTGGATACCGGTCTGGCGCATCTGGCTGGCGCGCTTGGTGTACCCGCTGTCATTCTTTACGGCCCCACCCGACCTTCACTCACGGGCGTAGTTGGAGAATCCCAGGTAAATCTTGAAGTCGATTTCGATTGCGCCCCCTGTTTGAAACGGACATGTGTTTATGCTGAGGCGGCTGGGGGAGATCCGGTCTGTTTTGATTCGTTGGCGCCCGAGACGGTCTTTGCCCGTCTTGCGCAGTTGATGTCAGAGGATGCTCAGATGGAGACCAGCAGCAGGAGTCATCATGAAGATTAGTGGGTTTACCTTTTTGCGCAACGGGGTCCTTCTGGGATATCCGTTCGAGGAGAGCATTCGTTCGGTATTGCCGATCTGCGATGAGTTTGTCATCGCCCTGGGTGAAAGCAGCGATGGTACCCGAGAGCGTATCGAGGCTATCGGTAGCGACAAAATCCGTATCATCGATACCCGTTGGAATGAGGCCATGCAGGACCGGGGTTATGTCTACGCGCAGCAAAAGATGATCGCCCAGTTCAACTGCAGCGGCGACTGGGCCTTCTACCTGGAGGGTGACGAGGTGCTGCATGAGCAGGATCTGGATACTATCCGCGCAACCATGGAGCGCCACCTGGACGATTCTGAGGTAGAGGCCCTGGTCTTCGATTATCACCACTTCTACGGCAGCCCCGACTGGGTGGCGATCAGTCCCGGCTGGTACCGCCGGGCTCCGCGCATCATCCGCAACACGATTCGCAACTACTCCCCGGACGGTCTCTTCTTCGTGGTTATGGATAAGAACAAGCAGGGGCGTTATCCAAAGGCGGCCCTGGCCGGTGCGCCGATCTACCATTACGGCCATGTCCGCAGTGCGGCGCGCATGCGGGAGAAGATCCAGCAGGTGAGCCGCTATTGGGGTCATGAGCCGCCGAAGTTCGAGACCTATGCCATTGATCCTCAGGCGGTCAGACCTTTTGAGGGCAGCCATCCTGCGGTGGTTCAACCCTGGCTGGCTGCGGAGGCGGAGAAGCACTTTGTCCCCGACCCCAGCCACCAACCCACGCGCAAGGAGCGTAAACACCGTCTGGCGATGAAACTGGAAGGCTGGTTCAATATGGAACTGAGTAAGAAACACTACCGCTTGGTCAGGAAATAAACCTCGATATGACGGCAAAATTGATGCTGCTGTTTCTCCACTTCGGGATGTCGACGGGAAGCCTGTTTGCAGGGATTGTCCAATCTGAAATGCGAATATGGAAGTGAGTAAATTGAGTGTGGTCATCATCGTGCGCGACGAGGCGGCTCGAATCCGACCCTGCCTGGAGTCGGTGCGCTGGGCGGATGAGGTCGTGGTGCTCGATTCCGGCAGTAATGATGGGACTCCTGAGATCTGCCGAGAGTATACCGACAGGGTATATGTCGATAGTGACTGGCAGGGTTTCGGTGTGCAGAAAAATCGCGTCCTGGCTTACGCTACCAGCGACTGGGTACTCTCCCTGGATGCCGATGAACGGGTCAGCGAATCGTTGCGTACCGAGATTGAAGCGGTGATCCTTGGTGAAGGTGGAGAGAGTGTCTATGAGATGCCCCGGCTCTCCTCCTACTGTGGCAGGGAGATGCGACACAGTGGCTGGTGGCCAGACTATGTAGCGCGACTGTTTCGCCGGGGCAGCGCGGAGTTCAGCAATGACCTGGTGCACGAACGCCTGCTGTTCAGGGGGGCGGCCGGGCGCTTGCGTTTTCCCCTGCAACATCAGAGCTTCGATTCGCTGGAGCAGGTGCTGGACAAGGTCAACCGTTACTCCACTGCGGGGGCGGAGAGACTGCTGGCACAAGGCAGGAAGGGGAGCGTTGGCCGGGCAGTGCTGCGAGGCTGTTGGGCCTTCCTCCGTACCTGGCTTTTCAAAGCCGGTTTTCTCGACGGGCGGGAGGGCTTTCTGCTCGCAGTCTCCAATGCGGAGGGGGTCTACTACAAATACGTGAAGCTGCACTACCTGCAGCAGCGCCGGGCCGATGAGTCGCACGGCACTCCGGATGGTGAGTGAGTCCTGCATGACGCCAGCGGTGAGCGTCATAGTCGTCACCTACCAGTGGCCGAAGGCGCTGGAACGGGTGCTCGCTTCCCTGGCACGTCAGGAGGTCCCGCCCCTGGAGGTGATCGTGGCCGACGACGGTTCGGGTCCGGAGACGGCAGATGTAGTGCGCAGCTGGCAGAGTCTGGCGCCGTTCCCTCTACACCATGTGTGGCAGGCCGATAACGGCTTTCGTGCGGCTGGCGCACGAAACCGGGCGGCGGCGCGGGCAAGCGGAAACTACCTTCTGTTCCTGGACGGGGATTGTCTGGCCTTTCCCGACTTCATCGCGCGCCACAGGATGTTGGCGGAACCGGGCTGGTTCCTGGCGGGTAACCGCGTGTTGATGAATCAGGCATTGAGTGCCCGCGTGCTTGATGGGAGAGCCGAACCTGCTGGCTGGAGGTTGTCCCACTGGCTGAGTGCCCGATTCCGAGGCGAGGTCAACCGGCTTCTCCCCCTGCTGCGCGTAGGGGATGCGAACTGGCGCAAACGCCGTGCCGGGAAATGGCAGGGAGCCCGCTCCTGTAATCTGGGGATCTGGAAAGATGATTTTTTGCGGGTCAACGGATTCGATGAGAGCTACCAGGGTTGGGGGCATGAAGACGCGGATCTGGTGGTGCGCCTGATGGCCAGGGGCTGTCAGCGCAAGGACGGTCACTATGCTGTGCCTGTATTGCACCTGTGGCACCGGGAACACTCCAGAGAGCTGGAACCCGAAAATGTAAAACGGCTTGAAGACGCCTTGGCCGGGCAGCGTGATCCGGTGGCGGAACGAGGGGTCAGCCAGTATCTGGATGAGGGGGAGCAAATAGATGGTTGAACTGCCATATTTCCAGCCGTTGGCTGCCGCCAAGCGCAGGGTACCCGACCGGGTGCTGCTTATCGCCACCCGCCAGATCGGTGACGTACTGCTCGCCACACCTCTGCTGCGTAGCCTGCGTCGTGCCTGGCCGGAAGCCACCATCGATGTGTTGGTCTATGCCCGCAAGGGGCACATGCTGGAAGGTAATCCGGATCTCGACGAGATGATCGAGATTGAGGAGCACCCGGATCGGGGACAGTATTGGCAACTGCTGCGGCGTATCTTCCGGCGCTACGATCTTGCCGTCTCCACCTTGGCCGGTGATCGCCCCAATATCTACGGGCTGTTGGCGGCGCCGCAACGGGTTGGCCTGGTACCGGACCTGCGGTCACAAAACCTCTGGAAACGCTGGACCAACCGGGGTTGGGTTCTGCTCGACAACGTCTACACGCATACGGTGGAACAGAACCTGATGCTGGCTCGGGTGCTTGATATCAAACCGCTGAGGAAAGTGGTGCCGCCAAGGGCGGCGGCCGGCGAATCCCGGCTCGGTGAAGTCCTGGGGTTTGATCCGGTTCATCAACCCTTTGCCGTGATCCATCCCTTTCCCATGTGGCACTACAAACGCTGGACAAAGGCAGGCTGGGAGAGCGTGGTGGATGCGCTCACACAACGTGGTCTGTGCGTCGTCATTACCGGAGGACCGGAGGCGGAGGAACGGGCATTCTGCAGGGAGCTGGCTGCAGGCTATTCTGATGAGGTGATAGATGTTTCGGCTCGCTTCGGTTTCGGTGAACTCTCCCTGTTGCTCTCCCGCGCCCGTTGTTTTATCGGTCCGGATACCGCCATGACTCACTTGGCCGCTGCCAATGGTATCCCCACCCTGGCTCTCTATGGCCCGAGTAATCCGGTGAAGTGGGGACCCTGGCCCAAGGATTATGATTCGGAGAAACCGCCTTTCTCCATGGTCTCAAATGAATACCAGCGGCAGGGCAACGTCCTATTGCTGCAGCCGCACTATGAGCAGGATTGCGTGCCCTGCCGCGAAGAGGGGTGCGACCGGCACAAGGCGAGTTTTAGCGCCTGCCTTCAAGAGATGCCGGCGGCACGGGTGATCGACGTATTGAACCAGCTGTTGGCCTGATCAGACCAACTGAGCATTGGAATGTTTGCAATTGGATGTTCTCTCTTACCGGACTATATGGCTGATTGAGAACGTAGGGTGCGCCGTGCGCACCATGATTGCTGAACAGTGACGTTTTTTTGCCGGGTGATGTCGCCGATTGAGGATTTTAGTGCATGCGGATAGTTCTGTTGAGACACGGCAAACCCGACGTTCCCGAGTTGGGCCGCTTGAGGGCGAGTGAACTCCGTCATTGGATCAAATTATACAATTCTGCCGGGTTGAAAAGATCACAAAGCCCATCCGATAAAGCTGTTGAAATAGCCGTTGGCTGCAATGCGGTTGTCTGCAGCGACCTGCCGCGCTCCATTGAGTCGGCAGAAATGTTGGGGGTCGATGAAGTGGATTTTGAAGCGACGATATTCAGAGAGATGGAACTGCCCACTGCCAATTGGCCAAGCCCAAAGCTGCCTGCCGAAATATGGACTGTATTTTTTCGAGTGCTATGGTTTTTGGGATACTCATCTAATACTGAATCACTCCGGGAGGCACGGTTGAGGGCATTGTCCGGTGCAAGTAGACTTGAAGCGATTGCAGAAAAGCATGGGTCTGTGATCCTGATTGGTCATGGTTTTTTAAATCGCTCTATTGCAAAAGCACTATTAAAAAGTGGCTGGGCCGGCCCGCTTGATCCTGGTAAAAACTATCTTGATTAGCACGAATGTTCAGCAAGCCGCAGCCATGTCTCGGGACGTGGTGAAGTCGTTGCAGCAGCCCGAAGCAAACGAGGTAGCATGGCTCTGAGG
>JAMJIN010000301.1:0-2619 GCA_036784775.1 Chromatiales bacterium
GAGCCATGCTACCTCGTTTGCTTCGGGCTGCTGCAACGACTTCACCACGTCCCGAGACATGGCTGCGGCTTGCTGAACTTTCGTGCTAATCAAGAAACTTCATATTCAGCCTTATGAGAGTGATGAAGCACAGGCCCGTACAACCATGGAACTGCTCACCCACTATCTCGCCCGTTTCGGCGATGTTCTTATTGAAAAAAAACAGACTGATGCCGATCTGACGATAAAAGGAAAAACTCACCGAATCTCTGGAAATCTGCAACAGTTCTGGATTCTGGTTCAACCTGCCGAGGCTGCTTCGGCACTGCCGGATATCAGTGTCAGCACCTATCTTCTATCTGGCCCTGCTCAGGCCACAACCACCGAGGCTGTCCCTGCTCGGAAAGAGAGGCCGGTGAGAGTGGCAAAAAGCGCCGGCGTTCTCCAGATCATCACACCGAGAAAACTCTCGCTCTGCGGCACACGCAACCCCTGGCGCTCCGGAGAGCGCGTACTCAACGGGCAGGCGGCTATTCCCAAGCAGGGGTGCTTTGCCCTGGAGATAGCTGCACCCACAGAGAGCCGGGGGTTCTTCTTCAAAAAGCGTGGCGACGGCGCACTGTTTCGTCTCGCCCCGTCAGAGTGCCGGCATCTCGGAGTGAGGTCTTCCCGGAATTCCAATGGCAAGACCCTGCGTCTACCTTCACGGCATCGGCGCGGCGTGGATGGCGTATTGCATAGTGATGACCATTCCGAACGAGAGACCTACTACGCGATAATCACCAATGATGATCGCAGCGCAGGGGTAGTCGCCGCCCATCTCGCCCTCCTGCCGGAGAGTTGCCACGGTTACGAAGATCCACAACTCAATGCTGAAGAACTGATGAGTTGGTTGCAGAAACTTGATCAATTGATGTTGGAGCACGCTTCAAATGTGGCATGGACATCAAGAGATATTACATTAAGTAATACTAATAACTCATTGATTAATATTTATTAGTAATGAGGAATATCATGACAAAATTCATCGGACTTATTGCAGGTTTCGGGGTGGCTGTTTTCCTCCTGGGCATGGTTTTCAAGCCGACACTGAATCAGCAGGTCTCCAGTACTCCCCAACCCACTCAAATGCCATCACAAAGTGTTCCGGCAACACCCAACCCATCGGTCGAGGTATCACACACCACCTCAACGGCAGAGGACCGCCTATTGGAAGATCCGCCAATCCCGGTCGACAAAACCACGGATGAAGATCCACCCGTATCCAATATCGAACTTCAGACAATCGAACAACAGTGGCAGCCGTTCTGGAGCCCATTCCACAGTGAACGCTCCGCCAGCGGATTTGCCACTCGTATTGAACGCCTGACGGGACGCCAAATGCGTGTCCAAGAGGAAGAATCGGGCAGATATCAGGTTGTTTTTTCGCATTGGGGCGAAACAGACCGCTCCATCGCCCTCACACAAATTGCTGCCGCAAGCGGCCTCGAAATAGAGCAGGCATCCCATGACCCGGACAAATAGAAATAGAACTCTCCTGCTCTGCCTGCTGGCTGGAATGATCTTTTCCCAGTTCGCCAGTAGCGCGGCGGATAACAGGACAACAACCCTTTCAGAAACCTGGAAAAACTACCTGTCTTCAGCAGACAGCACAGAACCAAGCAAACACTTCCCCTATCTGCACTGCTTCCGCCGGGCTGCAGCAACTCACGATCTGCCATTGACCCTGCTGCTGGCGGTCTCACGGGGTGAAAGCGATTTCGATCCTGCTGCCCGTTCTCACGCAAATGCCCATGGTCTGATGCAGATCCAATGGCCGGGCACCGCGAAACATCTAGGAATCAACAGGATTGCAGACCTCTACAATCCCTGTCGAAATGTGGATGCGGGCACCCGATATCTCAAAGAACTGCTTGCGCGATATAACAACGACCTGCACCTGGCACTGGCTGCCTACAATTATGGCCCCGGCCGGATATCCAAAACCGGGGGGGACATACCAGACGGCGCAGAGTGGTACAGCCGCTATATCTATCGTCACCTCACCTATGTGACGGATATCAGCCACCGCGGATCCACCGAACCACAACAGCCCTATTCAGCGGAAAAGAGACGGGCACTCATCGAATTCAACCGCCCCTACCGGGTCGAGGCCTATGTGAGCTCACTGCAGAAGCGTTTTCCCGACCTGCGGTTTGACTGGTTTAAACTGCCCGAACAGCGTTTCAGGGTCGTTGTCCTCTATGCAGATGAGAGCGAGCAGGCTAAGACACTCTCGCAGCTGCGACACTCAGGAATAATCACCGACTGACCGTTCAAAGAAGCAAAACATGTGAGGAAGGCAAGGAGTTGTTAACTGTTTTGAAAACCCCGGACAAAACACTCGCGTTTCCCCATTTCTCGCGCTATGATTCAGCTGTTTTGTTGTGCGCTTGGCACACTAAAAGAATTACTAAATCACTCTTTGTTTTCAACAGCTTAGATCATAGGGATGTAACTTCTCAAAAACCCGTGGCAAGAGCAGCCCGCTCGGTGATGATATCGGGTAATGGAGCAATGGTCTGTTCACCAATACCCAAACGATCTGTTAAGTAATGCCAGAACGAGATATCCAGCTTACGGCAGGTTTTTTTCAAGCTG
>JAMJIN010000083.1:0-16436 GCA_036784775.1 Chromatiales bacterium
AGTCGCTGGTCTTCAAAACGAAGAATGGGAAGGGCATGGATTTTGCGGTGAATCTCTGATCTGCTAGACTTCATAATAAGCGGATTTGTTGTTGGGTAAGGTTTTGTTTTGACGAGCTTATTTTACCTCGACAACAATCCGCTTTCTCATTTTTCTCGCTTAAATGCAGGATTTTTCCTGGTTTCTGGATCTCACCAGCGGTGAATTCCAGAAATTATGCAAAATATTCATTTCACCCTGTCTTTTATGCGATGAAACGGGTATCAGCACCGGTATTTATGCAACTGCCGGGTTTACGCAGAAAGACATCCGATTCCTTCTCGGATATGGTCTCCAGCCCGAGCAGACCCTCTTTGCGTGCGATATTGCTCCAGCTGACAAGTTTCTTGATGGTCGGGGACATGTTGATCCTGCCAGGCAGAAACACACGTCCTGACAGTCTCAGCGCGTGTAAAAAAACCGGTACAGGCGTCTGTAGAAGGATCGCACCAACGGTACCACCAATCACGATAATCATTGCTGGGCCGTTGACCAGTGAGTCGACGTGTCCGCCTTCAAGCCAATTACCGCCCAACACCGCCATAAAAGCGATGATGATGCCGATAAAGCTGAGGAAGTCGACTCTCATATTCTCTACTGTTCTCTACCCAGATTTTCAAGCATGGTCCCGATCTCATCGAGTGAGACAACACGATCCACAAGACCCGCTTTTTCAACCGCCCGGGGCATGCCGTAAACCACACAGCTCGCCTCATCCTGGCTCCAGAGTTTGGCGCCTGTCGACTTCAACTTGCGTGCCCCCTCCAAACCATCCGCGCCCATGCCCGTCAGAACAACGCCCAGTGCCTGCGCACCAAAAACTCTGGCCACCGACTCAAGCAACTGATCCACGCTGGGATGGTAGATCTGTCCCCCACGCGCATCTTTGACCCTCACTATTGAACCCGAGGGTCCATTTTCCACTATCATCTGCCTGCCGCCTGGTGCCAACAGTACCCTGCCGGGACGTAGCGGATCACGATCCCTCGCCTCCTTCACTTCAATAGCGCAAACAGTATTGAGACGGTCAGCATAAGCCGAAGTGAATGCGGCTGGCATATGTACCGCAGCCACCAACGGAATTGGGAAATTCCGTGGCAGTCGGGTCAAAATATTCTGCAGCGCCACAGGACCACCGGTTGATGCACCGATAGCAATCATGTCGACAGGGCCGGTCTCCTTCCTGTATCCAACCGGCAACCTGCTTGACCCGAGTCTTGTATTTGTTGCGGATTTTAGCGGCAGCCGCCCATGCCCTACAGCTCTCACCCGCTGTCGGAGTTGCTCTCCGAAAGCCTCTGCGGATTCACCCGATTTCAAACCATCCGGCGTTTTTGCAAGAAAATCGATCGCCCCGGACTCCAAAGCATCAAGCGTTTCCCGCGCCCCAGCCTTGGTGAGTGCCGAAAACATCAGGATACGGGTCGGGGATCTCGCCATAATGCGGCGAACTGCGGTAATGCCATCGAGTACCGGCATCTGCACATCCATGGTGATCACATCCGGGTGTAGCTGTTGCGCCAGCTTGACCGCCTCTTCGCCATTCGTGGCGTAACCGGCTATCTCAAGATCCGGCGCAACCTCCAGCATCTCACCAATCCTGTGCCGGTAAAATGCTGAATCATCGACGACTAAGACTTTCAGCCTGGCCTGCATTTCTCACCATTCACTTCTGAGAGACAGTTGTTTCTGAAACTCTCTGCAGATCACTGGCCCGCTCAATATTTTCTGGCGTACTTACGCATTAACCCTGGGACATCCATGATCAGCGCGATTTTCCCATCGCCGGTTATCGTTGCACCGGCCATGCCTTCCAATCCCTGCAGCATGGCGCCGAGGGGCTTGATAACCACCTCTTCCTGGCCAATCAGTTCATCCACCACCAGCCCCACCTGAATGTTGCCGACATTGACCACAACGACATGTCGACTACCCTTTTCCTCTTCCATCATGGAGCTGTTCTGCACCAACCATTGACTGAGATAGAAAAGCGGCAGCGCGCGTTCCCGCACCATGATCGTCAACTGGCCATCCACCACATTGGTACGATTGAGATCCAGATTGAAGATCTCCACCACGCTGGCCAGTGGCAGGGCAAATGGCTGCGTACCCAGCACGACCATCAGCGTGGGCAGGATCGCCAACGTAAGTGGCAGTTTGATGGTGATGGTGCTGCCGCGCCCTTTTTCTGAATCGATCTCAACCGAACCGTTCATCTGCGAGATGCGCGTTTTCACCACATCCGTACCGACACCGCGGCCAGAGACGTCGGAGATCTCGATCTTGGTTGAAAAACCGGGCTGAAATATCAGGTTGTAACACTCTTTGTCGTCGAGACGGGTAGCCGCCTCTTGATCCATCATGCCCTTCTCCACAGCTTTCTGCCGCAGCACATTGGGATCCATACCTTTGCCGTCATCACTGATCGACAGCAGAATATGGTCCCCTTCCTGGGCAGCGGTGAGCAACACGGTTCCGCGCCGTGGCTTGCCGGCTTTTTCACGCTCGTCCGGCATTTCAATACCGTGGTCAACCGAGTTTCTGACAAGATGCACCAGCGGATCGGCAAGCGCCTCCACCAAATTCTTGTCCAAATCTGTATCTTCACCCTCCATCTTCAGGTCGATCTCCTTCTTCATGGTACGGGCGAGATCACGCACAACCCGGGGGAATCGGCCAAAGATCTTTTTGATCGGCTGCATGCGGGTCTTCATCACCGCCAGCTGCAGATCCGATGTCACCACGTCGAGGTTGCCCACCGCATTGCTGACATCTTCATCATTCATGGTCGCCTTGAGTGTCGCCAGGCGATTTCTCACCAACACCAATTCACCCACCATGTTCATGATGTCATCGAGGCGCTGTGTATCGACACGGACTGTCGTCTCGGCCGATTGCGGCTTGGCCGTTCCCTTGGGTGCAGGAGGAGACTTGGGTTTTGCCTTTTGCGGTGCTGGTGGTGCCGGTGCAGTTTCCAGTTTGGGTTTTGGTTTTGGTTTGGGTTTTGGCTTGGCCTCAACGGCCGGTTGAGCCACTTCGGATTTCACCTCTTTTGGCCCACTGGAAAATTTCCCTTTACCGTGCAAATCATCCAGCAACGACTCGAATTCATCTTCGGAAATCTCATCTGAACTGACAGGGGATGTTTTTTCCGTCTCTTCTCCAGGTTCGCTGGAAAATTTCCCTTTACCGTGCAGATCATCCAGTAAAGACTCAAACTCATCTTCGGTAATTTCATCACTGCCTGCTGTTGCTTCGGCAGTATCGGGGGTCTGAATTGCATCGAGCAACTCTTCAAACTCATCGTCGCTCAAATCGCCTTTATCCGATTGAGGCTCAGGGGTTGGTTCTGCTTGCGCCACAGAAGGCACTTCAGCCGCGGGTTCTTCTTTCTCTTCCCCTTCGGGAACAGCAAAGAATTTCAGCCGGTTGATCAGTTCGGGATCGGCATTATCCGGCATCTCTCCGCCTCTGATCTCATCAAACATCTCATTAACCACATCCACGACCTGTAGCACTACATCCATCAGGTCCGGTGTAATCTTGCGTTGTCCCTGCCGCAGTATGTTGAATACGTCTTCTGACTTATGGCAAATCTCTACCAATGAGTCGACAGCAAGAAACCCTGCACCACCTTTGATGGTGTGGAATCCACGAAAGACGGCATTCAGCAGATCGTAATCATCGGTCTGCTGCTCGAGATCCACGAGTTGCTCTCCCAGCAGTTCGAGAATCTCTCCCGCTTCCACCAGAAAATCCTGCAGTATCTCGTCATTGAGATCTATGCTCATCTTTCTACCCCTGTCTCTATCCTTTGGTATAGATCTGATTCATTCATTACTTTTATGTTTTCGGCAGAGAACGTAAAAACTAAAATCCCAAACTCGACAACAGGTCATCCACATCATCCTGATTGGCCACTACATCGCCCTGTTCGACTCCGGGTACTACCGGCCCTTCCAATACCGTAGGGTCGTCAACTTTCTTGCTGCTCTCCAACTTTCCACCGGTAATCCGAACCAACTTGACCAGCTTTTCTTCAACATCATGAACCAGATCGATCACTTTACGGATAATCTGGCCGGTAAGATCCTGAAAATCCTGTGCCATCAATACATTCGAGAGGTTGTCGTGCAGACTGTTGGAGTGGTGTTGCGTCTGCTGCAGAAATGCAGCCAATTCATCGCTAAGACCCCGGAAGTCATCCTTGGTCAACAGACGGGAACGAAATTTGTCCCACTCCGCCAACAACTCACCCGCCTGTTTATCCAGCGCTTCAACCATCGGCAAACTCTCTTCAACAGCCGTCAGCGTACGATCCGCAGACTGCTCTGTCATGGAGATGACGTAGTTCAGCCGCTCCTTGGCATCGGGTATATCCACTTGGGTCATCTCGGAGACCCGCGAGTCGAGCAGAAAACCGTTGATCGCTTCATGCAACTCCCGGGTCAACCTGCCGACTTCCGTAAAGAGCTCGTTCTCTTTTATCTCTGCCAATTCACCGATGACACGGTCGGCATCTTCATTCTCTCCGGCTTCCAGGTGTGCCACGAGAGTACGCGCCAATTCGAGGCGAATCTGGTCAGTCTCTGTCTGTTCCTGCATTCGGGTTCTCCTGCCCCTGTAACCTATCAGCCTTCGACACGTTCAAAGATCTTGCTTATCTTCTCTTCGAGCGTGCCTGCGGTGAATGGTTTTACCACGTAGCCGTTGACGCCGGCCTGGGCCGCTTCAATGATCTGCTCGCGTTTGGATTCAGCAGTCACCATCAGCACCGGTAATCCCGCCAGTTTTGCATCGGCACGTACCGCCCTAAGCAGATCGATACCCGTCATACCCGGCATATTCCAATCACTGACCAGAAAGTCGAAATTTCCACTCTGCAACATGGGTAATGCAGTGATTCCATCGTCAGCCTCCTGAGTATTGGTAAAACCCAAATCACGAAGCAGATTTTTGATGATGCGCCTCATGGTGGAAAAATCATCCACGATGAGAATTTTCATATTTTTGTCCAAGGCAACCTCCAATCACTGTGCCGCCGTACCAAATTGACGATTCCATCTGTCGCCATACTTACTCTTCTTCTGCCAGGCTGAGCCATTCCGTCAGCCGCGAACGCAGCCTCAATGTCGCCTGACTGTGGATCTGGCAGATCCGTGACTCACTGACACCCAGCACCAGCCCGATCTCACGCAGATTCAACTCATCGTCGTAGTACATCACCACTACCAGCCTCTCCCGCTCGGGAAGACCAGCAATAGCATCCGCCAACGCCTGTTTGAAGGCGTCCTTCTGCAAACCATCGAAGGGTCCCTGCAGTGAGTCCAGACTCCTCTCGGGGGCGACTTCACCCACCGCACTCAACTCATCCAGACTAAAGATTCGGCAACCTGATGCATCCTTCAGGATCTGGTGGTACTGCTGTACCGGCATATCCAGTGCATCGGCCACTTCCGAATCACGGGCATCCCGTCCCTCCTCGTTCTCGATGATGCGCATCGCATCAGCCACCATTCTGGCTTTGCGGTGCACTGAACGCGGCGTCCAGTCACTACGCCGGATCTCATCCAGCATGGAACCGCGGATGCGAATTCCCGCATAGGTTTCAAAGCTGGCGCCCTGGGTGGGATCGTAGTTGCGACTCGCTTCCAGCAACCCCAGCATGCCCGCCTGAATCAGATCGTCAGCCTGCACATTGGGGGGCAGGCGATTCATCATGTGATAGGCAATACGCTTGACCAGCCCGGCATGCCGGATCACCAGGTCATCATGCCCCTGTCTTTCCTCTATGGCGCTATATGTAGCCAAACCGTTCACCGTCCCATCTCCCCGTATTGACTTGAAAACTGGATCAAACGTTCAACGAAAAATTGCAGGTCGCCGCTCGCATTGGCGGGTACAGGCCAGTTATCGGCCTTCTTAGCTAAATTCTTGAATGCTTGTGCAGCCCGCGAGCGGGGATAGGCCTCAACCACTGGTTTCTGCCCTTTTACCGCTTTGCGAAGCTGCTCATCGTAGGGGACGCTGCCCATGTAGCTGAGCATTACGTCCAGGTACCGGTCTGTTACCCGGCACATCTTGTTGTAGAGGTCACGCCCCTCCTGCACACTCTTGACCATGTTGGCGAGAATGCGGAAACGGCTGACGCTATGTTCACGATTCAGCAGTTTGATAATGGCGTAGGCATCGGTTATCGATGCCGGTTCATCACAAACCACCACCACCACTTCCTGGGCTGCACGGCTGAAACTGACCACCAGATCGGAGATTCCGGCTGCGGTGTCGATCAGCAATACGTCAACATCATTCGCAAGCTCACTGAAGGCGTGGATCAGTCCCGCGTGTTCAGCAGGACTCAGCTCCGCCATCTGCTGCATACCGGAAGCGCCGGGAACGACCTTCAATCCCTTCGGCCCCTCCACCAGAATCTCTTCCAGTGTGCGCTCACCATTGATGACATGGGAAAGGTTGTACTCGGCGTGCAAACCCAACACCACGTCGATGTTGGCGAGCCCAAGATCGGCATCCAGCAGCATCACGCGCCGCCCCATATCCGCCATGGCCACGCCGAGATTCACCGCGACATTGGTCTTTCCAACCCCGCCCTTTCCGCCAGTTACGGCGATCACCCGCACAGGATCCGGATTCACCATGCGCCTTAATCCTGAGGCCTGATCTTCAATAATGTCAGACATGAGCATGTTCACCTGTGCCTCCTAACGCGAACGCCATATATCCCTCATCCGGGGATTCATCCGCCTCCTGAGCCATCTCCATCGCCCGGCTCACCAGACTGTGGGCTCTGGCAACGTGCAGATCCTCAGGCACTCGTTGTCCATCGGTGACAAAAGCCAATGGCAGACTTGTGTCGATCAAAGTACTGAAGACACCACCCAACGATGCCGCCTCATCCATCTTGGTCAGAATGCAACCTACTGGACGGGCAATGCTGAAGGCCCGAATCGCATGAGCGAGTGCCAAGCGCTGGGTAGCGGCTGATAACGTCAACAGGGTTCGTACAGGATGATTACCCGAGGTAATCATCGAAAGCCGTTGGCTCAGCTGGATATCCTGCTGACTCATGCCGGCGGTATCGATGAGTACCAGGCGTTTTTCCGAGAAGGCGCGTAGCGCGGCATCCAGCTCTTCCGCTGTCGAGGCGGTGCGAACCGGCACATCCAGAATGCGACCATAGTTGTGCAACTGCTCCTGGGCGCCGATGCGGTAGCTGTCCGTGGTAATCAGCGCCAGCTGGCGGTTACCATGACGCAGACAGAAACGGGCTGCCAGTTTGGCGATGGTGGTTGTCTTGCCGACCCCGGTCGGGCCGACCAGAGCCACTACGCCACCCATGTCGAGGATATCCTCCTGGACCACAGGCAGTTCACTGATCAGGTGAAACAGCGCCTTGCGCCAGGCCTGATCCTCAGATTCCATATCCTCTACCCGGTTGGCCAGATCACGGCACAGGTCCGCACCCAATCCCATTCCCATCAGACGACGAATCAATTCCTGGGTCTGGGGACGGCGTTGACCCATATCCCGCCAGGTCAATTCGGAGAGTTCGTTCTCCATCATGCGGCGCAGCGCCTGCATCTCCTGGCGCATCTCCTGCAACACAGGGTCCTGGCTCCACTCCACCTGAGGCTGTGCCTGGGATGTCTGGCGGCGGGCGCGATCGATACTGACCGGTTCTGCAGGTTTTACCGGTTTTTCGGGAATATAGGGTTCACGGGCCGGTCTGACAGCTTTTTTTGGTTCTGCTGCCACGTGAGGTTGAGGCTCATTCTGACGGGGGATCTCCGTTACCCTGTCGGTCGCTGCATCATTGAAGGCCGCCACGTCATAATCCATGGCCGCCACCAGTTCCACCCCCCCCTCCACACTCTTGTTGGAGAGGATGACTGCATCGGAACCCAATGTATCCCGCACCGATTTCAAAGCCTGACGCATATCAGGCGCAAAGAAACGTTTTATCTTCATTGTGGGCAATCCCCCGCAGCAAACCGAGAAATTTTCGGATTACTTCCGGAATCGAAATCAATCTGCCAATTAAGTCTCTGCATTCGTGTTGCCGATTGTTGAAATCACCTTTATCTGGCGATTGTCGGGTATCTCGTTGTAGGAGAGGATGTGCATGCCCGGCGCCGCGTGTTTCGCGAATCGCGCCATCCAGGGTCGGATCGGCGCAGCCACCAGTAGTACACTCTCCTGTCCTGCCGTTTCCATATTGGCCGCCGTCTCCGCCAGCGCCTGTTGCAGCCTCTCTGCCAGTCCGGGCTCGAACCCAGCCTGCCCCCCTTCCGAGGCTTGCAAAGTCTGTTGCAATATCTGTTCCAATTGTGGATCCAACACAGCTACAGGAATTTCCTGTGTAGAACCAATGAGTTGCTGAACAATACCCCGGGAGAGGGCAACCCTGACGGCAGCCGTCAGAACGCCAGGGTCTTGACTCCTGACAGCATGGTCCGCCAAGGTTTCGGCAATCGTGCGGATATCGCGGATCGAAATATGCTCCGCCAGCAGGTTCTGCAGGATCTTCAGAAAGACACTCAGAGAGATCACCTTCGGTATCAGATCCTCCACCAGTTTGGGGGCCGTTCTGGAGAGACTGTCGAGCAGTTGCTGCGCCTCTTCGTGGCCCAGCAGCTCATGTGACTGGTTGTGCAGGATCTCGCTCAGGTGGGTCGCAACCACTGTGCTGGCGTCCACCACGGTAAAACCGAGGGTCTGCGCATGGTCGCGCTGCTCATGTTCAATCCAGACCGCATCCAGACCGAAGGTGGGATCCTTGGTGGGTGTTCCCTGCAGTTCACCGAAGACCCTCCCCGGATTGATCGCCAGGTCGCGGTCGGGAAAGATCTCAGCCTCGGCTGCTGTGACACCATTGACCGTGATTCGATAGGCGTTGGGAGAGAGATCCAGGTTATCCCGGATATGCACCGAAGGGATCAAAAAACCCAGCTCTTGGGAGAGCTTGCGCCGCACGCCTTTGATCCGATTCATCAGCTGGCCGCCCTGGTTGCGATCCACCAGTGGAATCAGGCGGTAACCCACCTCCATACCGATCAGGTCAACCGGCTGCACATCATCCCAGGTCAACTCACGCTGCTCAGGCGGCTGCTCTTCAGGCAGTGGCACGGCAACCTCCTCTTCCACCGGTTGCTGCTGGCGTTGCCAGATCATCCAGGCACCAGCCCCAGCGGCGGCGGCCAGAGTAAGGAAGGCGAAGTTGGGCATACCGGGAATGACGCCCATAAGGAGCAGCACCGCTGCCGCGATCCCCAGCGCCTTCGGGGTGGAGAAGAGCTGACTGATAATCTGCCCACCCACATCCTGAGTACTGGCAACCCGGGTCACGATGATTGCCGCCGAGGTGGAGAGCAACAGGGAGGGAATCTGTGCCACCAGACCATCACCGATGGTCAACAGCACATAGTTTTGCAGGGCAGTGGCAAAACCCAGGTCATGCTGCACCATGCCGATGCCGAGTCCGCCGAGAATATTGATAAACAGAATCAGGATACCGGCAACTGCATCGCCCCGCACAAACTTGCTGGCGCCATCCATCGCCCCGTAAAAATCCGCCTCTTGTGCCACTTCCTCGCGCCGGGCTCGCGCCGTATCCTGATCGATCAGACCCGCATTGAGATCCGCATCGATCGCCATCTGTTTGCCGGGCATGGCATCCAGTGTGAATCGCGCGCTCACCTCGGAAACACGCCCCGCACCCTTGGTCACCACCACGAAGTTGATAATCACCAGGATCAGGAAGACCACCAGGCCCACCGCATAGTTACCGCCGATTACGAATGAACCGAACGCCTCGATCACCTTACCCGCAGCATCACCGCCGGTATGGCCTTCAAGCAATACGATTCGGGTCGACGCAACGTTCAGGGCAAGCCGCAGCAAGGTCGCAATCAACAGCAGACTGGGAAAGACTGCAAAGTCGAGTGGCCGGCGGGTATAGACCACCACCAGCATCACCACCAGAGAGAGGGTGATATTGAAAGTAAAGAACATGTCCAACATGATCGGCGGCAGCGGAATGATCACCATTACCAACAGCATGACCAGGACCAGCGGTGCACCCAGTCCCGCAGTGCCGACACGTTTTACATTTCCGAGAATCGCTGTGGCATCCATTTAGTTCGTACCTGGTTTGAGTGCTGAAAACCGATCAGTCATGGCGCAGATCCTCCGGCACCGGCAGCTCATCGGGAACCTGCGGTATGTCGCCACCCTCGGTTCGATAGACTCTGAGCTGGAAGACATAGGCCAGCAGTTTGGCAACCGCCAGAAAAAGTCCCGCCGGAATCGCATCATTCAATTCGCTGTGAAAATAGATGGCGCGGGCCAATACAGGAGATTCGACGATCGGCACATCCGATTCCAGGCCGATACGACGAATATTGGCCGCCACCAGATCGGCGCCTTTCGCCACCACCTTCGGTGCGCTCATACTCCCTTGGTCATAACGCAGGGCAACAGCGTAGTGAGTCGGATTGGTGACGATCACATCGGCCTTGGGCACCTCTTCCATCATGCGCCGCTGGGCCATCTCCCGCTGCAGGTTGCGGATTCGGCTTTTGACCTCCGGACGACCGTCGGTCTCTTTCATCTCATCCCGTATCTCCTGCTTGGTCATCTTCAACTGACGCTTGTGTTCCCAGAGCTGGAACGGCACATCGATGGCGGCAATAAGGATCAGGGTGGATGCGAGCAACGTCACCGACCAACCGATGAGGGAACCCAACTTGGGCAGCGCCTGTTGGAACTCCATCCCATGCAGGTTCAGGTAGCTGTCCAGCGTGTTCCACAGCAGAATTGCGGTAGCGCCGCCGATCAGCACGAACTTGGCCATGGCTTTGAGCAACTCAACCAGCGCCTTGGCGGAGAACATACGCTTCAAACCCTTGGCCGGACTGAGCTTGCTCAATTTAGGTGTCAGTGCCTCGGCACTGATGGAGAAACCGCCCAATGCAATGGAACTGCCGATAGCCACGACGATCATCAATCCAAAGAAGGGGACCAACAGTATGAAGGCATCCTGCATGGCCGCACTGAGATGGGTGAAGAGAGTGCCGATATCGAAGATTTCGTCCCGACTGAGCGTAAAGCTCGTCTTCATCAACGTCTGTAATCCACCACCCAGTTGGCTGCTTGTCGTAGCCAGAAAGATCACGCCAATCAGGGTGATCGCCATGGTATTGAGCTCTTTCGAACGGGCAACCTGTCCCTTGCGCTTCGCCTCATTCAGGCGTTTCGCTGTCGGTTGTTCCGATTTTTCCTGGCCGTCCTGATTTTCGGCCATGATTCACCTCGTTATCTGAAAAATTTGCATCATCAGCTGAAAGCCTTCATTCAACAGATGAGAGAAGAGATCCAAAACATTGGGCAGGGTTACGCTGATCAACAAGAAACCCATTAGCATGGTGATGGGAAAACCTATGGAGAATATATTGAGCTGGGGTGCGGCCCGCATTACCACACCCATACCCATGTTGATCATCAACATGGCGCCCATCATCGGCAGTGCGATCATCAATCCACCGGCAAACATACGGCTGGCCCAGGCAATGATGTCGTGGATACCTGTGCTGGAGAGTCCACTCGTCGCCACGGGGATGGTCTGAAAACTATCAACAACCAGTTCAATCAGTATCAGATGGCCATTGAGCAAGAGAAATACCAGGGTCGTAAGGATCAGATAGAATTGAGCCACCACCGGCACCTGCACACCATTCTGCGGATCCACCATATTGGCAAAACCCAATCCCATGCTGTAAGCCATCGCCTGTCCGCCGAAGACCACCGCACCAAACACCATCTGCAGGATAAAACCCATCGTCACGCCGATGGCGATCTGCTGCAGCAGAATGATGAAACCGTTATGACTCAGCACATCCATGGGAGGCATATCAACCGGCAATGAAGGCATTGCCACCCAAGTGATGAGCAGCGCCAACCCCATACGCATACGTACAGGAAACTGGCGTGAGTTGAATACGGGTGCGGCCATCATCATTGCGCCGATGCGTATCAGCGGCCAGAGATAGGCGCCTAAGAAGGCATCGAGTTGTGCTTCGCTGAACGACATTTGGACAACCTGAACTACCCTGTCAGATAACCGACATGCCCAACTGAGGGACGCCGTAAATACATCCATGTAGGCTTGACGGCGACATCCCTGCCGCCAACACCTCACTTGGACATGTCGGCCAACCAACGGTTTAACGAATAAATATCCCACCATCCATGGCAGGACAGCAGTCGCACCCGCGACCGCACGCACACCTTGTTTGGAACGATCCATCACTGGATCAACTCCGGAATCGATTCAATTAGATTCTGCGCAAAAGTCATCAGCAGCTGCAGCATCCAGGGACCGGCAAACATCAGGATCAAGCCGACTATCGCCAGCTTGGGGATAAAGGTCAGCGTCATCTCGTTGATCTGCGTCGCAGCCTGAAACATTGCCACCAACAGGCCAACCGCTAATGCAGGCAATAGCACCATGCCGGTGAGTACGCCGATAACCCCCAGGGTCTGCTGCCCGATAGCGATGATTGTGTCCGGTCCCATATATCGTGCCTAAACCTGAAAACTGCTGGCCAGGGTGCCGAAAACCAACGCCCAACCATCGATGAGTACAAACAGCATGATCTTGAAAGGCAGGGAGATGATCATCGGAGAGAGCATCATCATGCCCATCGACATCAATACGCTGGCCACCACCATGTCGATCACCAAAAAGGGGATGAAGAGCAGGAAGCCAATCTGAAAGCCGGTCTTCAGTTCACTGGTGGCAAAGGCGGGCAGCAGCAGGGAGAAAGGGACTTTGTCAGGACTCTCCAGTTCGCCGAAATCTCCGATACGGGCGAACAGACCCAAGTCATCCTCCCTGGTCTGCGCCAGCATGAATTCACGCACCGGCCCGCTGCCCACTTCCAGCGCTTCCATGGTCGTCATCTGATCCTGCAGATAGGGCTGCACTGCAACCTCGTTAACCTCGTTGAATACGGGCAGCATGATGAAGACGGTCAAAAACAGGGCCAGACCGATCAGTATCTGGTTGTTGGGTGTGTTCTGGGTGCCCAGCGCCTGCCGCAGGATCGCCAGCACGATAATGATGCGGGCAAACGACGTCATCATCATCAGGGCACCCGGCAGCATCGTCAGGGCAGTCATGAAGAAGAGGACTTGGATGGTCAGGGTATAGGTCTGCCCGCCTTCGGGGTCCTGGGTCACCGTCAGCGCATCCACTCCAGGGGCTGCCTGGGCCGCCAAGGTAAAAAGCATGCCCGCAATGATCAGCCAGAATTTCATGACGGCAACTCTTCCTTGGCCTCTGCCAACTGCTCATCGAAGGTAACTTCATCTTCATTCTGATCCAGCACGTGCAGGGTCTGCACCCGCCCAGGCGCAACCCCGAGCAGCAGACGAATATCATCCACTTTGACCACCACGACCCGCTCCCGGGGACCGACAGACGTGCCGCCCAACACGGTCACCATGCCCTTCCCCGACATTTGCAGCTGCCCGAACCGTTTGAACAGCCAGCCTGCGGCAAAGATCAGGAATATTACGAACAGCAATCCACCCGCTGTCCCCAACAGATTCTGCGTACTCAAAGGGGAGACTTCGACCTTCCGTACGGCGGTTTCAGCCGCCAGCAGGGAGCCGGAGCAGATGGCGGGAATGAGCGCAAGAATACGCATCAACTCAGCCTCTTCACCCGTTCCGAAGGGCTGATGATATCGGTCAGGCGCAGACCGAATTTTTCATTCACCACCACCACTTCACCCTGGGCGATCAGCGTACCGTTGACCAATACATCCATCGGCTCACCTGCCAGGCGGTCAAGCTCCACCACCGAACCCTGATTGAGTTGCAGCAGATTGCGGATATTGATCTTGGTACGGCCAATCTCCATGGATATCACCACAGGCACATCGAGGATCGCATCCAGGTTGACGGAGTCATCTTTCGATCCGTCCTCTTTCAACACCTCAAATTCAGCTGTCTTTGCAGCGTCTGCCTCACCTTCGGCCTGGCCTTCCAATGCATCCGCCCACTCATCTGCCAGAGCTTCATTCGGATCTGTCGTTTTCTCTTCTTCGCTCATAATTGCGATCCTGTTGCTAACTGATTTTTCATCGCTCTACTGAACTCCCGCATCTTCAATATCCAGATAGTCATGCAGTGCGGACTGACGGTTATTGCGCATCCAGTTAGAAATCTTGACTGAATAGTTCCCTTCGGAAACCCCTAACTTAGCGGTAAACACCGGCACTTCCGCTGCCTTCACTTCCACCTCTTCGGGCATTTCAATTGGGATGATGTCACCCACTTTCAGACTGGAGAGTTGATGTAGTGTCATATCCACTTCGGTCAGAACGCTGGAAAGCTCTACCGATGCACCAAGGATCTCTTCCCGTAGTGAATGTTCCCATCGTTCGTCACGCTCACTGCTGTCACTCTGTACACCGGCGTCCAGCAGTTCGCTGATCGGTTCCAACATCGAATAAGGCATACAGATGTGTAAGTCACCGCCACCGTTTTCCAGATCCACATGAAAGGTGGTTACCACCACCACTTCTGACGGACTGACAATATTGGCAAATTGAGGATTTACTTCAGAACCACAGGACTCAAAGGAGACATTGAAGACTGGCTTCCAGGCCTCCTGAAGATCGGTGAATGCCTGGTTCAGCAGCAGCGGCACCACCCGGTTCTCAGTAGGTGTAAAATCCCGACCCTCGATCTTGGTGTGAAAGCGGCCACTGCCGCCAAAGTAGTTGTCCACGACACTGAAGACCAGCTTGGGATCAATCACAAACAGGCCCTTGCCACGCAGTGGCTTGATCTTCACCATATTCAAACTGGTCGGCACAAACAGACTGTGAACGAACTCGGAAAACTTCTGCATCTGTACGCCTGAGACGGATATGTCGGCGGTACGGCGAAGCATGTTAAACAGAGTGGTACGGAAATGACGGGCGAAACGCTCGTTGATCATCTCCAGGGTGGGCAGACGCCCACGGACAATGCGGTCCTGGCTGGCGAAATCGTAACCTGACACACCATTGGCATCGACCTCTACTTCTGCTTCGGAGGCGACATCACCGCTATCGACGCCATGCAGCAGCGCATCGATCTCTTCTTGTGAAAGTAAGTCGTTGGCACTCATGGCGTTACTGCATCACAAAGCTGGTAAAAAAGAGGGCTTCAATGTCACCGGGACCATCCAGTTCCTCTGCAATCCTGTTCAATTCATCGAGCATCTCCTTCTGCAGGGACTCTTTGGCCGACCGCTCTTTGAGCGATTTACCATCCTTTGCAGAGAGAAGATTCAGCAGATGGTGACGGATCATCGGGTCGTTATGTTTAAGGAATTCGACCATCGCATCGCCACGCACACGGACATTGACACCCACCTGCAACAGCTTGGGTTTGCCGGGCAGATTTGCCACGAATACCGGTTTCGAATCATGATAGAGGAGAGGCCCTTTTTCAGCATCTTCAGCTGCTGCTTTCTCTTCTACCGTCGCCTCTTCCGTCACTGCTTCTTCACTTTCATCGCCGCTAAAGAGCAGGAAATAGGCTGCGGCGCCGCCGCCAAGTAACACCACCACCACAATGGCGATGATGATGATCATTTTTTTCTTGCCTGATTTCTCGTCGCCGAGATCCAGGTCGTTCGCTTCTTCATTGGCCATTTTGCAATCCCCAAACAGTTTCGTGTTCAGTAATGCAAAATAAGTGCCACAAATATATTTTCATTATATTCAACGAGTTAAAATCTGATGTTTGTTATTCGTCGAAACTTTGACGAAAAAACGAAGGGCATACAGGCGGATTTCCGACAGCAGAACCATCGAGAGATACCAAACGCCATAATTTGAGGCGAAGCAGCCTAGGAGCCTGAGTGGGCTAATGGAATGGGTGTCCCTATTACTCAAACCTCAGACCTGCTCAACAAGCTGAAGGCTAAGCCGTTGCCTGTGTCGTACAAACGGCAGCCGGGAGGAGATGGGCGGCAACAGTGGTGATGCCGAAGGCAGTGGCCGTAGCAGCTATAATAATGAGAGAAATGCAGCTGAGGACAGGACGTGCATTGGCCTAAGACAGGGCTATCGCCCCGGTAACAACACTAGTGATAAGCCTTCTCTTCACCGGAGTATTTTCGCGTTGGCGCCGAAAAAGTTCAGTTTCACGAGATAAAAGGGTATTCATTCTACTGAACCAGAATTCTATTTAGCCTATCAACGGGCTAATCTTTTTGAGGAAGAAAACAATGACCTTCCTGATTACCCCTGAGGCTCAGCTATTGAGTCAGTGGGTGGCGCATACTGAACCTGAAGCCAAATGAGGAGACCGCCATGGCC
>JAMJIN010000439.1:0-1484 GCA_036784775.1 Chromatiales bacterium
AAATCGCTCAAGCTCATGCCTGTCTGAAATTGGATTGGATTCTGTGCCATGTCCGCTCTCCTATTGTGGATCGTGGCATCATCTTGCAACAACCAGTGGCTCATTCCGTGAGTCACTGCTGAACATTCGTACTAATCAAGATGAATATTATATACACGAAGGAGAATATTGCATGAGTACAGGTACAGTAAAGTGGTTCAACGCGGATAAAGGTTTTGGTTTCATTACTCCAGATGATGGTGGTAAGGATCTGTTTGTTCATCATTCTGAAATTCAATCTGGCGGTGGCTATGCAACCCTGAGTGATGGCCAGAAAGTGGAGTTTGAAGTTGGGCAAGGCCAGAAAGGGCCGTGTGCAAATAAGGTTGTGCCTCTCTAATCCTCCCAATTAAACTGGCTTGGGTGAGCATCAACACATAACAAAAGCAATGAACTCGGACATTTTTCCGCAGTACTTGTAAGTTGTGCTTTACGCTACGCCAGCACAACTTAAGTACCGCTACAAAATTCCGGTTATTGCTGGCGTTAGCGCGCCGCGAAAAGCGTGGTGCATCTGGTCGGGTGAAAGTCCCGGCATGGAAAGGGTTAACCACCCACCATTACCGAGTGTTGCGCCTCTGGCGGAACGGTGTTCCGGTTATGAAGACTGGAGCATTCGTGAACAAGAGAGGTGAAGCGTACTCGGCTCTGGCATCCTGCTTCGCTCTACCTCCTGCATCCATGCAGTCGACAGGGTATGTTGCAGGCTGTTTGGTCACGTAGGAGCTTAGAGATGGTATCGCTTCGAAATGAACAGTTCCGGTTGGCCAGCGCTGTAACGTACGCGAAGCCCACACAAATCAGGCGCACTGGTAAGCCTGTGGAGAACCGGCGGAGTTCTCAAGCTACGGCATGTAACAAGAGATGCGTCATGAACGCGGGAGATCCCACTGACTCCAACGGAAGGGTAAAGCGCACAGAACCGCTACAAACGGGGATGGTGCTAGATGGTCACTGGGAAGTCGGATCACTTCATAGTACTCGGAGACGGTAGGGCCGATCACATGGGGAAGGGAGTGACAGACATACACAGTTCGCAAAGGCAACTCGCGCCGGACATTGTAGGGCCGGATACCGCTGAGCCAACCTTCTTGCGAGCACTATCCACCAAGGCGAGCGCTGCGAAAGCTCACCGATTCCAAAACCTCTACGGCTATCTGAACGAAGCGCTGCTACACACCGCATGGCGAAAGCTTAATAAGCGAGGTGCAGCGGGCGTGGATAGGAAAACGGTTGCCCAGTACGGATAAGAACTGGACAGCAACATCAGACAACTTGTAGAGCGTCTGAAACGGGGTGAATATCGAAGTCGGCTGGTCCGGCGGAAGTACATCCCCAAAGGAAACGGCAAAGAACGCCCACTGCGTATTCTGGCCCAATCTGATCACCCATTCTGGATCATTCCGATCACCTAATCTGGTTTTAACCGATCATTGATTCTGGTT
>JAMJIN010000440.1:0-1484 GCA_036784775.1 Chromatiales bacterium
CAAAACGAGTTATTGCATTACCTGGATGAGATCGAGAAGGCAGCGTAGTCATTGCTGGCCTGTTTTTATGCAACGCTGGGGTTTACTCTTGGCTTGGTTCACCTTTACCTTGAGTTTCTGCTCCAGGTATCGGCTGATACTTGCCATCACGCGTTCTCCCGACCGCTTTGACTTGACGAAGATCGCCAGGTCGTCTGCGTAACGGATGAATTTGTGCCCTCTCGCCTCCAGCTCCTTGTCGAGGTCATCCAGCAGGATGTTGCTCAGTATTGGAGATACCGGGCTCCCTTGGGGAACCCCGAGCCGGGTTGGCTGTAGACGGCCATCGACCATGACGCCTGCTCGCAGGAAACGGCCCAGAAGTTTCAGCAAGCTTTTGTTCTTCACTTTGCGTGCCACGCGTTCCATGAGAACGTCGTGGTTTACGGTGTCGAAGAACTTTTCCAGATCAATATCAATCTGGAAGCTATAGCCTTGCTGATAGAATGCCTGGGCGTTTCCGGCGGCTTGCTGCACGGATCGGTGGAGCCTGTAGCCAAAGCTGCAAGTAGAGAAGGTGGGATTGAAAATGTCTCCGAGCACGATTGCAATCCCTTGCATTAGCACTCGGTCCAGCACACGAGGAATGCCTAAACGGCGTACCCCGCCGGACTCCTTGGGAATTTCGACACGAAGCGCCGGGGCGGGGCGGGTTTGTAGGCCCCCTCCAGCAGTTGCCTCCTGATCTCATTCCACTGAGGTCGAATCCACTTTCGGAATTGCGCAATGCCGATACCATCAGCACCGGGCGCTCCTTTGTTGGATCTGACCTTTTTCCAGGCTTTGGTTATACTCGCATCGGATACGATGTATTCCACCGATGCAAAATCGATAGGAGATGAATTCGTGACGCGCCAAGCACCCAAGTCCCCGGTCGGGGTTGACGAGTTGCTCGAGCTCACGGGCTCCTCCCGATCACACTGCCTTCAGACCTTTCCCCGGAAAAACACCCGGGTTCTCGTCCTCGGCTGACTTCTGCCATGTTAACGCGCACCTTCGCAGGTTCTGTTCCACCACGCCCGTTAGGACGCTTAGGCTGGCAGATCTCCCCGGGTAAGAACATGATCTTTCCCTGCACAACCGCTGCATTTACCCGCCCCCAGAGATCTGGACGAGCTTCGTCATGTTGTGCTGACTCACCCTGGGGTTCGGCCTTATATGCGATTTCTGTTCGTCAGCTCGCAGGTTTGCACTTAGGCTTGACCACCATGGATGGTGGAAATGCAGATATTGCAGGAGCAATATATCTGCATTTCAGCGGGTCGGTTACCCTTCCACGCCTTGCCGTCGGCTAGTACTTTTAGAGGAGTCTCTATGACTTCTCTCCAGATAAGGTACAGGGGACTTGCACTCCATAAAATCACCTGATTACCCCTGAGGCTCAGCTATTGAGTCAGTGGGTGGCGCATACTGAACCTGAAGCCAAATGAGGAGACCGCCATGGC
>JAMJIN010000441.1:0-1211 GCA_036784775.1 Chromatiales bacterium
GTTTGCCTGCCAGTGACATTACCTCGGGGGAACTGGTGGTTGTGTGTTTTAGGGTTGGCAAGAAGGGGACAGAAACTGATCAAGTGAGCTACATTGCCACACAGCACACCCACATTTGCTTTCTGTCGGACAAACAGCGAACAAAACATACCATTGTCTCGGACCCCCCAGTCTACTTTAACGTTCTGCTGCTTGATAAGCACGGCTGCTCGGGCAGAACATGATCGGTGGTGTTCATGGAAAGCGGTGCCATCAATCCGCGAAGCAATGCCTATCACAATGGCCTCATAAGCATCTAACTCCATACGACGGTCCCATGCTGCACACATAATGTTACGGTATTTGTTAAATGCACAAATTAATTCGGGCAGGTTAAGATTGCGGTTAAGGCTGAAGAAGGTGTTCAAAGCCGTCTACTCCCGCGTAATGGCTGTACTCGCCTATATAAAAGTGAGGGATCAAAAGTGACGCCATATTAACGTCTTTACCCTCGAGGATGGCCGATATCAGGGCAGGTGACACGTCAGATAGATTTTCGGACGGAATCCTAGATGTCGAACACGGCCATCTGTACGAGTCGGCGAACGCTGGTTCGGATCATAGGGACTTCTCCGTAGCACGGTAGTCAGGGTGTACGTGCCTCGAGGTGGCACCGACATACCCATCACAGGCGGCGTGTCCGTATCAGTTCGTGCGGCCAACGAAGATAACGATGCCGTAGTTGCCTGCGCAGTTACTGGTTCATCGGAGGGGTGTCGTGCGGCGATATTCTCCGGCATCTGTGTTGTCATCGTCGACACTGAACTTTGCAATGCTCGCACAACTTCGGCCAGTGCCTCCACACTATTGAAGGAGGCGATACTCGGCTGGGGCAAATCACATTCCGTCGTTGTTGCATTGTTCGGACTCGATTGAGCCAGAATCTGACCCCTACGCGAGGGAAAAACGTTAGAGCCAGTAGGTTGATGCCGCTGTCGTGCTCTGGTAGCGATCCCATTGAGATCTGCTGCAACGCTCCAACGGGTTACCGGAGGTGACGGCGGCGACCTCGCGCGGACAGCGCTGGCACTAGCGTCAGGCGTAGTTTGATTGAAAGTGGTCTCGCCCCCCTGGTTGGTGTTGTGGAAGTTATCCTTGTAAATTCGCACAAGCTGTGCCTTCTTGATGCGCCTACAGAGTGAAGCTGCTGACCAGTGGGCAGGGAGACCGAC
>JAMJIN010000442.1:0-1476 GCA_036784775.1 Chromatiales bacterium
GAAGGCAGGCGTTGCCGAGATACTTTTGCCAGCTTGAAAAAAACCTGCCGTAAGCTGGATATCTCGTTCTGGCATTACTTAACAGATCGTTTGGGTATTGGTGAACAGACCATTGCTCCATTACCCGATATCATCACCGAGCGGGCTGCTCTTGCCACGGGTTTTTGAGAAGTTACTTTTCCTGGACGGGAAAAATAATAAAGTGTAAAGAAACTCTTACAGTTAATTCTGCCGCAGAGAGTGGAACAGCCAGATACAAGACAAGGTGGTGTTAAATAATTGCGTGGAGATTTATTTATAAGTCATTGATTATAGGAATCTATATTACAAATATGGGGAGGTTTACAGCAGATTTAGAATTTAGGCAAACAGATCCATTGTTACTGTAAAATTACTCGACACTTGAATCCTAACCAGTTGCCCGGATACACAGTTGGGTTTTAGCATCATATCCATTAATGACGGTCGATAGTGAGGTGGTATATTTTGCAGTCGATAGATCAATTGACTTATAAATCATATCGATACGAAGGTCAGCTAGGGGTCGATGACCGCCAATTACTGACAGTTTCTAAATATCTGATTTAGGTGCCGTGCTGTCATCTGATAGAGGAATTCGTGGTTTTTGAGTGTAAAATATTCCGACACTTCTGCAGCCAAACCCTGAACTACCGTATAAGAAGCTTAGAAGTCGTTGATCTCTATTTGCCTGAATGACTCTTATTAGCCGTTCTCCCCACTTTAGACTACATCTGTGAGGGCCTGGCTTTTAGTAGGTGCGGTAATGATCCAGCATTCATTAAATCGCAACCAGTAAAGCTATCAGATAAACAAGTAGGAATTTTCACTTATAAAAGGTGAACCTGTCATTGCTTAATCGTCTGCAGTAGCCCGAAAAAACAAAGGGCCTAGCGATTTCTCGCTAAGCCCTTGTTTTGTATGGCTCCCCGGGACAGGCTCGAACTGCCGACCTAGTGATTAACAGTCACCCGCTCTACCGACTGAGCTACCGGGGAATTGTGTTGCAGCGCGCATATTAATGACACTGGACCTGAGCGTCAATAGGGAAGCGCAGAAATAGTCAATTGCAGCTCAATTCACCACCACTGGGTCGGGTTTTGGATATTCTGGGGCGGCCGGCATTCGATACCACAACTGCCCTGGGGTCAATGTTTTCTGTTACATCACAGAAGGTTAGGGTGAGATTGCTGCCGGGAGAGGTACCATCAGGTCGGTAGATGATGCGGCGCCTGCCCTGAGTCGAACGCATGCTGATGAGGGAGTGCCTCGTCGCATTCTGATAGCGAATCCGTTTTTCGGCATCGTCGGGTTGCCGGTTACCGTTCGTGTCCGCATAGAGCAGGAAACCTTCATGCCAGAGTGGCTCGTCAAGTGTTAGCGGCTGAGTAAAACCGCGCATAGATGGCGAAGGCCGCCTCGCTGCGTCGATACATCCTCCGTCAGAACGTCACATCC
>JAMJIN010000084.1:0-16381 GCA_036784775.1 Chromatiales bacterium
ACTGTCGAGGTCGATACACCCGGTACCACACCTTCTCAACGGCTCCCTACATCTTCCCGATTTCTTTCTCGATGTCACTCTTTGTCGCTGGCTGTTTCTTCTGACTCGCTATTTGCAGCTATTTCATCCGGTTACCGCTGTTCGCCAATTATGTTCGGGTTTTTACCGCCATCTACAGTCAGGTCACCTTTGGCCATGTCGTGCATGGATTGGGCAATATCACTGAAAACATTTTCCACGGAATCGATCAGTTCGTTGATGCCTCCACTCAATGTCGCAAAGAAACCCTGCTTGTTGTCCAGGTCGATACGCTGATTCAGGTCACCGGAGCGGGCCGCATCCACGAGTGACTGTATGTCTCCCTCTATCACCTCCTGGATCTTGAGGATGGTTGCATTGGCATCCTGTTTCAGCTGGTCGAAGGAGCCTTTGTATTCCCGTTCGATACGTTCATTCAGATCTCCCCGGGAGAGCGCGCCAAATACCCGCTGGGTGTCGTCGATGACACTCTCACTGACTTCCACCAGGTCGTTGACACCGGAACTGAGTTTTTCATAAAACCCCTGCTTGCCCTCCAGTGGGACCCTACTGCTCAGATCACCGGCGCGTGCGCTATCGACGATAGACTGGATGTCTTTTTCGATGACTTCTGACAGCCGCTGTTGCATGGTGATCATGGCGGCGTATATGCCGGTTGCCCCGGCTGACTGCAGTTTCATGTCGAGGCTGCCGTTGGCGATACGCTTGGCGATCTCTTCGATATGGCCGGGTTCGCCACCCAACTGTTGCCGGACACCGCGCCTGACATAGAAGCCCAGGCCGGCGGAGACCGCAAGCCCCAACAGTGCGATCAGTAGAGAGACCGCCAGTTCCATGGTTGCACCGGCCTTGAGTTCATCGGCCTTGATACGCAACCCAGCCGCGAGCTGGTCTTCGACTTTTTTCAAGAGATTGATCTTGCCTGTCTGCATCTTGAACCAGTAGACCGCATCGACACCGAAACCGCCGGATGTGGCCTTATCGGTGGCGACTCTGCGCATCCGTTCGGTCTCATCGACGAATTCACCCTGCAGGGTGTTCTCGTAAAAAGCCTTGTTCTCCTCTTTTGCGAGGGAGAGAAAGACGTCGCGGTAGGTGTTCTGTACGGTGATCAAAGACATGAATTTGTTGAACAGGCCGCCGATAAACTGATCCTTGGCAAATACATTGGACATGACGGCGCGCTCGATGCCGGCCCGCTCCTTGCCCTGCAGGTAGTTGGCGTAGGCCGCGGTCATGATCGCCAGTTCTTTCTCGGGGCTGAGGGTGGATAATTTGGAGATCAGACCGAGCAGTGCTGCGTTGTTGCCGGTGTAGTAGCCCAGGGCGTCGCTGAGTTTGAGGGTAAAGGCGTCGACTGCGTTGCGTTTATTCTCAAGCTGATCCAAGCGCTCCAGTGTTTTTCCAAGGTTGTCCTGGAACTGTGATCCCAGCGCGGAGCCATCAAATGTTTCCAGGAACTGTTTCAGGACTTCATGTTTGTTGTTTGTCTCCTGGCGCTGACCTTTGATGGTGTCGCCAAATTTTTTTCCTCCGCTGCCGATGAAGCCGGCGGTCATGCCGCGCTCTTTCTGCAATTCATGCACCAGGCTGCTGATATTGACACTCAGTTCACTCATGGTTTGCAGCTGGACTGTGGTCTGGCGCAATGAGAAGGCAGAGATCGACTGGGTGGCGGCAAATCCGATCATCACAACCAGTGGGACCAGCACCATGAGCGCCAGTTTGTGGGAGAGTTTCAGGTTGGCTATAAATTTCATTTCACGATTTCCTCGAATAAAGACGCGCTTTATCCGGTATGACTATAGATATCCCTGCTGGTCTCACCGGCTACTTAAGAGGGCTATCGGTGGCGTGTCCTATTTCTTGAGCGTTTTTCGTAAATCGGGGTAAAAAAACTGCTAAATGGGGTATTTTTCTGACATTTATCAGCTTTTTACGTCGGTGGCTGAATAGGATGAGGCGATGACTCAACAAAGGTCGGCGGGTTCAAGTCAGTGGAGCTGGCGGTTGGCAATTCACCAGGCAGGACGGTATAGTTCGACCCTCGACCAACCCCCGTGGGAGAGATCGGTTTCACCGACGCCGAAGGCGCAATCCGCCCGGAATCGCTCAGGCAAAAGGACCGCGGGGACTAGGGTCGACTCTGGAGAGCGGTCATTAGACCCACCGACGGGGCAGCGGCCAGTGGCTGCAAACTCTCAGGTTTTGGACAGAGGGGCGGCGTGGAACAGTAGTTCTGCGCCGCCCTTTTGCGTTTATGATCTGGAGATCGCGATGGACAAACAGACCTGCCTCTATGGGACCCACAAGTCGATGGGCGCCCGCCTGGTCCCTTTTGGCGGCTGGGAAATGCCGCTGCACTATGGTTCGCAGAAAGAGGAGCACCATCAGGTGCGCCGGGATGCAGGTATGTTCGATGTCTCCCACATGACAGTGGTCGATCTGGAGGGGCCGGACGCAAGTCCCTATCTGCGACGTCTGCTCGCCAACGATGTCGAGCGGCTCAAGGATTCAGGCAAGGCGCTCTACTCCTGCATGTTGAACGAACAAGGCGGCGTGGTCGATGACCTGATCGTCTACTTTCTGCGGGACGACTGGTATCGGATGGTGGTCAACGCCGGCACCACGGAGAAGGATCTGGTCTGGTTGAATAAGCAGGCGGAAGATTTTGATCTGCAGATAAAGCCACGGCGCGATCTGGCGATGATTGCTGCGCAGGGGCCGAATGCGCGGGAGAAGGCACTGCCCCTGTTTCCTGAGGAGATGCGCGAAAACGTCGCGGCACTCAAACCCTTCAATGCAGCCCCCGGTGATGGCTGGTTTATCGCCCGCACCGGTTATACCGGCGAGGATGGTTTCGAGATTATGCTGCCGGAGAACGAAGCGGTCGGTTTCTGGCAGGCCCTGGCGGATGCAGGCGTCGCCCCCTGCGGTCTGGGTGCGAGGGATACTCTGCGTCTCGAGGCGGGGATGAATCTCTACGGCTCCGACATGGACGAGAACGTCTCGCCGCTGGAGTCCGGGTTGGGCTGGACCGTGGCATGGGAGCCTTCTGAGCGCGGTTTTATCGGGCGTGATGTGCTGGAGGCCCAGCGCGAGGATAAAGAGAAACGTCGCTTTGTAGGCCTGCTGCTCACTGGCCGGGGCGTGCTGCGTAACCATCTGAAGATCTTCTCCGGAGATACAGAAATCGGCGAGATCACCTCCGGTGGTTTTGCGCCGACCCTCGGGCGATCCATCGCCTTTGCCAGGGTTAGCGCCGGGATCGGCGAAACCTGTGATGTGGAGATCCGTGGCAAGCGGGTGGCGGCGCAGGTGGTGAGGCCGCCATTCGTGCGTAATGGCAAAGCCTGCATTTCGTTATAGAATTCCAATCCGGTACGACATTCCAATATTGAAGGGGAACTAGAGATGAGTGATACACCAAGCGAACTGCGCTATGCGAAGTCCCACGAGTGGGTGAAGAACGAGGGTGACGGCACCGTCACCATCGGTATCACCGACCACGCCCAGGAGTTGCTGGGAGACCTGGTCTTCGTGGATATGCCCGAGGTGGGCGACAACGTCGAGGCGGGTTCTGAGTGCGCAGTGGTGGAGTCGGTGAAGGCGGCCTCCGATATCTATAGTCCGGTCAGTGGTGAGATCATCGCGGTGAACGAAGCACTGGATGATGCCCCAGAGACGATCAATGACGACGCCTTCGGTGAAGGCTGGATCTTCAAGGTGAAGCTTTCTGACGCGGCGGACCTGGATGGTCTGCTCGATGCGGCGGGTTATGATGCCACTGTTGCCGAAGAAACTTAAAGACAGGTCCTGATCCATGCCGTTCATCCCTCATACTGAAGCTGATATTCAGGCTATGCTGGCGACCATTGGTGCGCCGGATATCGATGCCCTTTTCGACGAGATTCCGCCAGCCTTGCGTTGTGGCGAGTTGGAGAAGATCCCGCAGGGGATGTCGGAGATGGAGGTTGGGCGGCTGATGAACGCCCGCGCCCGCCAGGATGGGCAGCCGCTCTGTTTTATCGGTGCCGGTGCCTACGACCACCATATCCCGGCTGCGGTCTGGCAGCTTGCCACACGGGGTGAGTTCTACACTTCTTATACCCCATATCAGGCGGAGGCGAGTCAGGGCACTCTGCAACTGCTCTATGAGTTCCAGTCGATGATGACGGCGCTTACCGTCATGGATGTCTCCAATACCTCTCTCTACGACGGGGCCTCCGCCCTGGCTGAAGCGGTGTTGATGGCGGTGCGGGCGAACCGCAAGTCCAAGTCGAAGCGCATCCTGCTACCCCGCTCACTGCATCCCGCCTATCGGCGCGTGGTTCACGCCATCGTGCGCAATCAGGGCATAACGTTGGTGGAACTGCCCTTCGATATGGAAAGCGGGCAGACAGATTCATTGGTACTTGAGCAGTATGCCGGTGAGGATTTTGCGGCTTTGGTCATTCCCCAGTGCAACTTCTTCGGAGTGTTGGAGTCGGTGGATGAGCTGGCCGACTGGGCGCACGCCAACAGGATGCTGGCAATCGCGGTGGCCAACCCGGTGGCTTTGGCGGTGTTGCAGCCGCCGGGCGAGTGGGGTGAACAGGGAGCGGATATCTGCTGCGGTGAAGGACAACCCCTGGGAGCGCCCCTGGCGTCGGGTGGTCCCTATTTCGGCTTTCTTACCTGCACCCGGAAGCTGGTGCGCCAGATGCCGGGGCGCATCATTGGCCGCACGGTCGACCTCGACGGCAAGACGGGTTACACCCTGACCCTGCAGGCCCGCGAGCAGCATATCCGCCGCTCCAAGGCGACCTCCAATATCTGCACCAATCAGGGTCTGATGGTCACGGCGGCGACCATCCATATGTCGCTGTTGGGCGCACAAGGCCTGGAGCGGGTTGCGGCTGCCTGCCATGCCAACACTTCGAAGCTGGTCAAAGTCTTGAGTGCGCTGCCTGGCGTCGGTCCGGTATTCAAGGGAGCGGTCTTCCATGAACGTGTGCTGCGCCTGCCGCTGGAGACGAAGGATGCGCTACGTTCCCTGGCCGCCCACAACGTATTGGGCGGTTTCGATTTGAGCGCCGACTATCCCGAGCTCGGCAATGCTGTTCTGGTGTGCGCCACCGAGATGCGCAGCGATGAGGATATCGAGCAGTATCGCAGCAAGCTGGAGCGGGTGATCAACGCTCGTATCCAGACCCCCTGCCAGCTGAAACCTGATTGGTGATACGATTATGTTGATCTTTGAAAAAAGCCGCACGGGCCGTCGTGCAACTGCCCAGGCGCCGCTGCAAAAGGCCGACCTGGAGGGGCTCCCGCAACAATTTCGCCGCCGTCAGTCAGCGTCCATGCCTGAGGTCTCTGAGATGCAGGTGGTGCGCCACTACACCCAGCTTTCGCAGAAGAATTTCTCCATCGACACCCACTTCTACCCGTTGGGTTCCTGCACCATGAAGTACAACCCACGGGCCAGCAACAGCCTTGCCTCGCTGCCTGGTTTCCTGGCGCGCCACCCTTTGGCGCCGGATACCCACAGCCAGGGTTTCATGGGGTGCATGTACGATCTGCAGGAGATGCTCAAAGAGGCGACCGGTATGTCTGCGGTCTCACTCTCTCCCGCAGCAGGCGCCCAGGGGGAGTTCGCCGGAGTGGCGATGATCCGCGCCTATCACGATGCCAGGGGCGATGACGCCCGCAACGAGATTCTGGTGCCGGACGCGGCCCACGGCACCAATCCCGCCTCGGCGGTGATGTGCGGTTACAAGGTGCGGGAGATCCCCACCGGTGCGGACGGTGATATCGATGTCGAGGCACTGAAAGGTGTTTTGGGACCGCAGACCGCAGGCATTATGCTGACCAATCCCTCCACCGTGGGCGTGTTCGAACGTCGAATCAAAGAGATCGCCGGTTTGGTCCATGCGGCTGGCGGGCTGCTCTATTATGATGGTGCTAACCTCAATGCCATCCTCGGTAAGGTGCGTCCTGGTGATATGGGATTCGATGTCATCCACATAAACCTGCACAAGACCTTCTCCACGCCACACGGCGGCGGTGGCCCAGGTGCCGGTCCGGTGGGGGTAAGCGAGCGGCTGGAACCCTATCTGCCGGTACCGATGGTGGCACAGGATGGCGAGGATTATGTCTGGCTGACAGAAGATAACCGGCCGGAGAGTATTGGGCGGTTATCTGCCTTCGCCGGCAATGCAGGCGTGTTGCTGCGGGCCTATATCTATGCGCGTTTGTTAGGACGCGACGGCATGCATCGGGTGGCGGAGTTCTCCACCCTCAACGCCAACTATCTGCTGAAGCGCCTGACCGACGCCGGTTTCGATGCCGCTTATCCGCAGCGGCGCGCCAGCCATGAATTTATCCTTACCTTGAAGCGGCAGGCCCGGGAGCTGGGCGTCAATACCATGGACTTTGCCAAACGGCTGCTCGATTTCGGTGTGCATGCGCCCACCACCTACTTTCCCCTGCTGGTGCCTGAGTGCCTGTTGATCGAACCGACCGAGACCGAGGCGCAGGATGAGCTGGATCGCTTCGTGGATATTATGACAACCATACTGCAGGAGGCGCAGAACGATCCTGAGAAGGTGAAGTCTGCCCCCCATGATCTGCCGGTGAGACGGCTTGATGATGTTCGGGCTGCCCGGGATCTGGATTTGGCATGGAGAAGTAAGGCTAAAGGCGAAAGGTAAAAGGCGAAAGGTGGCCGTGCCAACGGATTGGGCGAACTCTGTCGCTGCTGCGGTTAGTCGCGTAGGCCGGTTCAAGCGTAGCGGAACCGGCAGCCTAAATCGTTATGTCAAAGCCTGGATGCCCGATCCGCTACGCTTGATCGTGCCTACATGCTACCTGTTTGACGCAAGATTCAGGCAAATCTACGATTTGCCAGCCTTTAGCCTTTAACCTTTAACCTCTCCAACCTTGCCCCTGACAACCCCGCCGCATAAACTAGCGCCTTCTATTCAAACGCCCCGTCCGGCTAACAAAAATCAGGAATACCCTATGTCCGCACTGATCTGTGGCTCTTTCGCCTACGACACCATCATGGTCTTCCATGATCAATTCAAAAATCATATCCTGCCTGAGCAGGAGCATATCCTGAATGTCTCCTTTCTGGTGCCTGACATGCGCCGTGAGTTCGGCGGTTGTGCCGGGAATATCGCCTACAATCTGAAGATGCTGGGCGGAGACGGAAAACCGGCGGGTACCGTGGGTGAGGATTTCGGTCCCTATGCAGAGTGGATGGATGAGTGCGGCATCAGCCGTGAGTATCTCAAGGTGATCGAGAATGCCTATACCGCTCAGGCCTATATCACCACAGACAAGGATGACAATCAGATCACCGCATTCCATCCCGGTGCGATGAACAGCGCCCATGAGATAACTGTCGCCGAGGCTGAGGGCTGCACCATCGGCATGGTCTCTCCGGATGGTCGCCAGGGTATGATCGATCATGCCGAACAGTTTGCCGACGCGGATGTGCCGTTCATCTTTGATCCGGGTCAAGGTATGCCTATGTTCGATGGCAATGACCTGCTTGGGTTTGCCGAGCAGGCCACTTGGCTCGCTTTCAACGACTATGAACTGCAGTTGATGCAGGAGCGTACCGGCAAGACACCGGAGCAACTTGCGGAGATGGTGGAGGCGGTGATCGTCACCCGGGGTGGCGAGGGTTCATCCATCTATACGAAGAAGCAGCGTATCGATATCCCGGTGGCTCCCGTCAGTGCGGTCAATGACCCCACCGGTTGTGGTGACGCCTACCGTGCCGGACTGCTGTATGGTCTGATGAACGGGATGGACTGGGAGACCACCGCGCGGATCGCGGCGCTGATGGGGGCCTATAAGATCGAGCAGGCAGGTACCCAGAATCATATCTTTACCCGCGAAGAGTTTGCTGCGCGTTTCAAGCAGGCCTTCGGCTACACATTCCAGTAACAGGAAACCGATAAAGCATGAGTGGACATTTTGAAGATACCGGGTTTGTGCCCCTGAATATTGCGGTGTTGACCGTCTCGGATTCGCGCACCGAAGAGACCGACAAATCGGGGGATACCCTGCGGGATCGCGCCGTCGAGGCGGGACACAATGTGGTCGAGAAAGTCATCGTACCCGATGATGTCTATCAGATGCGGGCCATCGTCTCGCGTTGGATCGCCGACCCCGATGTGCATATCATCATCAGCACCGGCGGCACCGGCATTACCGGCCGCGACAGTACCCCGGAGGCGCTGATGCCCCTCTTCGACAAGTCGATCGAGGGGTTTGGCGAGCTCTTTCGCACCATCTCTCTGGAGGAGATCGGCGCATCCGCCATTCAGTCCAGGGCCATTTCCGGGCTTGCCAACGGTACCCTGGTCTTCTGTCTGCCGGGCTCTACCGGGGCCTGTCGTACAGGTTGGGACAAGATCCTGCTGGCACAACTCGATCATCGTACGCGGCCCTGTAATTTTGCCCAGATGTTCCCCCGTCTTCTTGAAGTGTAAGGAGTTTGAATCATGAGTGGATGTGACTGCGGATCCCACCACAGCGGACCTGCGCTGAAACCCATTGAAGAGGCACTCGGCTTCCTGCTGGCGCGTGTTCATTCCGTGACCGAAACGGAACAGGTTGCAACGGAGGATGCCTTGGGGCGGGTGTTGGCCGAGCCAGTGGCGAGTCTGGTGACGGTACCGCCCTGGGATAATAGTGCGATGGACGGGTATGCGGTCAATACTGCTGATCTGCAGGATGACTCCACTCGCCTGCCGGTCTCCCAGCGCATCCCGGCGGGGGCCACCGGGGAGCCGTTGCAACGGGGTACTGCGGCGCGTATCTTTACCGGCGCGCCGGTGCCGTCAGGTGCCGATGCGGTGGTGATTCAGGAGGTTTGCGAGCAGGATGGCGATGACGTTGTCGTCAACGATGCTCCCAATGCCGGCGCCAACATTCGTCTTGCCGGAGAGGACATCAAAGAGGGTGAGGAGATCCTCTCCGCCGGTACTCGTCTGGGTCCACAGCATCTGGGTCTTGCGGCCGCAGTCGGAGTCGCGGATCTGACCGTCTTTCGCCGGCTCAAGGTTGCGGTCTTCTCCAGCGGTGATGAACTGGTGATGCCCGGCAGTGAGTTGGGTCCCGGTCAGATCTACAACTCCAACCAGTATACCCTGGGTGGCATGTTGGCGGTGCTGGGCTGCGAGGTGATTCAACTTGGTATCATCGAGGATACCTTCGAGGCAACCTGTGATGCCTTGGTACGCGCTGCAGAACAGGCCGACCTGGTGGTCGCCTCAGGTGGTGTCTCCGTCGGTGAAGAGGATCACGTCAAACCGGCCGTGGAGAAACTCGGCTCGCTGGATCTGTGGAAGATCGCGATCCGTCCAGGCAAACCGCTGGCATTTGGACATATTGGCGAGACGCCCTTCATCGGCACACCCGGCAACCCGGTCTCCTTGTTTGTGACCTTCAATGTGTTTGCGCGTCCCTATATCCTGCGCTCCCAGGGTGTGAAGGATGGTGCAATCCCCACGCCTATGACCGCCAAGGCGGGTTTCGACTGGAACAAGCCTGACAAGCGTCGTGAATATGCCCGCGCGCGGATGGAACTCAACGAATCCGGCGAAGCGGTGGTCACGCTCTATCCAAGCCGTTCATCAGGGGTTTTGAGCTCGGTGGCATGGGCCAACGGGCTGGCGATCATCCCGGAGCGGGAGTTGTTGAAAAAAGGCGATCCGGTGCAGTTTCTCTCTTTCCATGAGCTGATGTCATGATCAAAGTGCTCTTTTTCGCCAGTTTGCGGGAGCGGCTCGATGAAGCGTCCCTGGAGATGGAGGCAGAGGGCCTTGCGGACCTGGGGGCGGTTTTGATGCGCCTTCGGGAGCGGGGCGGTATCTGGGTCGATGTTTTTGCAGCCGATCAAACGGTGATGATGGCGCTCAATCAGGAGATGACGGGTGCCGACGCCGCAGTCAAGGATGGCGATGAAGTTGCTTTTTTTCCTCCCGTGACCGGAGGATGAGCTGCGATTCGCTATTAGCCAGTATGTAGGTTGGGTTACGCTGCGCGAACCCAACCTACATACTGGCTCTTATTTTCCATTCAAGAGCATGTGTTTCCGGAGTTTGCTGTCTGCCCATGAACGAAATCCGAATCCAGTCAGAACCCTTCGACCCCAACATCGAGGTCGACATCCTGCGAGCCGGGAACCCGGCTATCGGCGGCGTCGTGAGCTTTATCGGCCTGATGCGCGATATCAACGAAGGCGAAACGGTCTCCACCATGACCCTGGAACACTATCCGGGCATGACGGAGAAGTCGCTGCAAACGATTGTCGATGAGGCGAATCAGCGCTGGGATCTGCTGGGCAGCCGGGTGGTTCATCGGGTCGGGGAGATGAAACCCACAGATCCTATCGTGCTGGTGGCTGTGGCCAGTACGCATCGGGGAGAGGCGTTTCAGGCCTGTGAGTTCATCATCGACTTCCTCAAGACCCGTGCTCCATTCTGGAAAAAAGAGTCAACGCCGGAAGGCGGTCGCTGGGTGGATGCCCGCCATAGCGATGATGAAGCCGAGGCGCGCTGGAAACTTAAAACGTAAGCGTAGGCCCGATCAAGCGTAGCGGATCGGGCATTACAGCACAGGCGATTGCCGGTTCCGCTACGCTTGAACCGGCCTACTGTTTATTTCAGGGGTCGGAGTCAAACCGCCTGAACTGGTCGCTTTAACCATCCACTTTTATGCGGTTTGACTCCGACCCCTCAAGTGGCCAATCATCAAGAGATATTCCATGAAACTAGCCCCGCTGAAATTGAAGAAGGACCGTGAGCGCCGTCTGCACGCCGGTCACTGCTGGGTGTTCAGCAATGAGGTCGATATCAGTGCAACGCCTTTAACCGCTTTCGAGCCGGGCCAGCCGGTAGAGATTATCAGTCACCGGGGGAAATGGTTGGGCACCGGGTATGTAAATGCTCACTCACTTATTTGTGCAAGACTCGTCAGCCGCGACCGCGAGCATCCATTGAGCCAGTCGTTATTGGTGCATCGCCTGAAAATTGCATTGGGACTGCGTGAGCGGCTCTACTCCACTCCCTTCTATCGGCTCGTTTTTGGTGAGAGTGACGGTCTGCCCGGCCTGATCGTGGATAGATATGGCGATCAGGTTGTGATCCAGATCACCACTGCGGGTATGGAGCGTATCAAGAGTGAGATCGTAGCTGCCGTGGAGAAGGTACTGAGACCGGCAGGTGTGCTGTTCCGCAACGACACCTCGACCAGGGGGATGGAAGGTCTGGAAAGTACTATCGAAACAGCGGTTGGCGACGTGCCCGAATGGCTGACGCCGGAGGAGAACGGCACAGAGTTTCAGATTTCTTTGAAAAATGGGCAAAAAACCGGTTGGTTTTACGATCAGCGGGAGAATCGCCGCCGGATGCTTAAATATATTTCCGGCAAAAGGGTGCTCGACGTCTGTAGCTATACAGGAAGCTGGGGGGTTGCTGCAGCCAGGAATGGCGCCAGGGAAGTGCATTGTGTCGATTTGTCGGCGTCTGCACTTGAGCAGGTTGGGCTAAATGCTGAGCGCAATGGCGTGGCAGACCGGATTCAGGTCCATCAGGGGGAGGCGTTTGCAGTGTTGAAGGCCCTGCGACAGGCAAGGGAGCGTTTCGATGTGGTGCTGCTGGATCCGCCTGCATTCATCAAGCGTCGCAAGGATCAGAAAGAGGGGGAGCTGGCATACCGGCGCCTCAATCAAGCTGGCATGCAGGTGTTGGAGCGGGATGGCGTGCTCGTCAGCTCCTCCTGCTCGCATCATATGTCAGGAGAAAAGCTGTTGAGCAGAATACAGCAGGGCGCGCGCCACCTGGAACGCAGCTTGCAGTTGCTGGAAAGCGGCCACCAAGGGATGGACCACCCCATCCATCCGGCGATTCCGGAGACGGCCTACCTGAAGAGTTACTTTCTGAGAGTGCTGCCTGTCTTTTGAAAACGGGCCGGGGCGCATAAGCGCCCCGATAATCTGACCCTATTTCTTGGACGAGTGGAGCAGCGCCTGCTCAAAAATGTTACGCTTGATCCGCGTGCGGATGGGTTCAGGAAGCCGCTGCCAGGCTTTCGCGACTTCTACGGCATCGTCGTCGAGCGACGGGCCTGATTTCTCGCCGAACATCAGCCAGGCTGGATTGACGTCCAGTACCTGAGCAATTTCGTCGATCTTGCGTGGCCGCAGGCTCTTGCCGTTTTCAATCTTTTGGATCACGGCTTGATTAGTGCCTGCCCGTAAGGCGAGCTCTTCCTGGGTCCACCCGCGCTCGCGGCGCTTTCTTCGTAATCTTGAACCTAGTGTTTCCATATTTCTTGGTATATAAGTCTCAAAGTGTTGTGCATGTGCGTAAGTCATATCCCTTCCTGGTCTCGGATGAAGTGGAGTACTGCATCGTCTGACTTACTTAACGGCCGGGGAATCAAAATCTTGACACTTTGCGAAAAGCCGTCACATTTTTTGTGAATCTCATTCCAGAAAACCTGAAAAATGGGAACCACGTCACATAATTTTACCATCATTATGGGTAAACGATAGCCAAATCGATTAGTTCCGGCAAAGTTCATGAATTCTATTCCTGAGGTTATATCCACAAATGTTGACATATCCTGATATCGATCCTGTTCTGATTGCACTGGGACCGCTCAAAATTCACTGGTACGGTGTGATGTACTTGGTTGGATTCTGGTGCGGTTGGTGGCTTGGCCGCGTGCGCGCAAAAAAACCGGGCAGCGGCTGGACGGTCACGCAAATCGATGACCTGGTTTTCTATATAGTAGTAGGAGTGGTGCTGGGCGGTAGGCTCGGGTACACACTTTTCTATGGTTTCCCCCGTTTTATTGAAGATCCTGTGACCCTGTTAAAAGTTTGGGAAGGGGGAATGTCTTTTCATGGCGGTCTGCTAGGGGTGTTGATTGCCATGTGGCTCTTTGGTCGCAAGCATGGGCGAACCTTTTTTGAGGCCACGGACTTTATTGCCCCGCTGATACCGATTGGTCTTGGTGCAGGACGTGTGGGTAACTTTATCAACGGTGAGCTTTGGGGAGGAGTGACCCGCTTGCCTTGGGGCATGCAGGTGCCCTGTGTAGAGGCGGGTGATCTCTGCAGTCGGGCCGGGGTTGCCGTTGATGGCATCCACTCACTGCCGGTGCACCCGAATCAACTCTATGAGGTGCTGCTGGAAGGGGTGGTGCTCTTTCTGGTGTTATGGCTTTTTTCCGCCCGAGGCAGACCGCGTATGGCGGTTTCGGGACTCTTCCTTCTCTGTTACGGCGTCTTCCGCTTTGGGGTGGAGTTCGTGCGTATGCCGGATGCCCATCTCGGCTACCTGGCATTCGACTGGGTGACAATGGGGCAGTTGCTGAGCCTGCCGATGATCCTGTTCGGTATTCTGCTGCTGATCCTGGCTTATAGAAACAGATCAGCAATGGATGAGGGACGCCATGAAACAGTATCTTGACCTGATGAGGCATGTGCGGGATACCGGTACGGTCAAAGGGGACCGAACCGGCACCGGGACGCAGAGTGTCTTCGGTTACCAGATGCGTTTCGACCTGTCCGTGGGTTTTCCCGCGCTGACGACAAAAAAACTGCATCTGCGCTCGATCATCCACGAACTGCTCTGGTTTTTGCAGGGCGATACCAATATCCGCTATCTGAAAGAGAATGGGGTGCGCATCTGGGATGAATGGGCGGACGGGAATGGCGACCTGGGTCCTGTTTATGGCTACCAGTGGCGTTCATGGCCTGCACCGGGTGGGCGCAGTATCGACCAGATCAGCCAACTGGTGGAGCAGATCCGCAGCAATCCGGACTCCCGCCGCCTCATGGTGACCGCCTGGAATCCAGCGGACGTGGACGAGATGGCGCTGCCTCCCTGCCACTGTCTGTTCCAGTTCTATGTGGCGGAGGGCAGGCTCTCCTGCCAGCTCTACCAGCGCAGTGCGGACATCTTTCTCGGCGTGCCGTTCAATATTGCCTCCTACGCCCTGCTGACCATGATGATGGCCCAGGTGACAGGGTTGCAGCCGGGGGATTTTGTGCATACTTTCGGCGACGCCCATCTCTACTCCAACCATCTTGAACAGACAGATCTGCAGTTGAGCCGCGAGCCACGCAATCTGCCCCGCATGCGCATCAATCCGGAGGTGAATGATATCTTCGGATTTCGCTTCGAAGACTTCGAGTTGGTCGATTACGATCCGCACCCGCACATCAAGGCGCAGGTTGCCGTATGAGCGGAGATGGCCCCGCCATCTCTCTGATCTGGGCGATGGCTGAGAACCGGGTGATCGGGCGCAACAACCGGCTGCCCTGGCATCTCTCCGCAGATCTACAGCACTTCAAACGGCTCACGCTGGGCAAGCCCATCGTGATGGGGCGCAAGACCTGGGAGTCCCTGCCGGGACTGTTGCCGAAGCGGCAGCATATCGTGGTCACCGGCAATCGGGACTATCGGGCGGAGGGCGCCCTTGTGGTTCACTCCGTCGATGAGGCCGTCGCAGCTGCGGGGGATGCGCAGGAGATCATGATTGTCGGCGGCGGCGCCTTTTATGCTCAGATGTTGCCGCGGGCGGACCGGCTCTATCTCACCTTGGTGCATACGGAGGTGGAGGGTGATGCCTGGTTTCCAGAATTTGATTTGTCGGCCTGGCGGGAAGTCGGGCGGGAGGATTTTTCCGCTGACGAAAAAAACTGCTTCGCCTATAGTTTTATTACCCTCGAACGTGAAAAATAGCTGTAGCCAGCTCAGGAAGATGCCGCTGGACCATTCTCAAAATTGTCATCCCCACAGACTCAAGCGCTTAAGGGGCGTATGAGCGCTTCGTAATATGGCGCTGTAGTGTTGCTATGAGGCGTTCCGGGTCGATTGGCTTGGTTACGTGATCCACCATGCCGGCGGCAAAGCACCTCTCCCGTTCCTTTTCAAGGGCGTGGGCGGTTAGTCCAATTACCGGCAGCCCAGGAGCCATCTCCTGGATCCGGCGAGTCGCCTCGTAACCATCCATTACAGGCATCTGTACATCCATCAACACCAGATCGAAGCTGGACACCCCTTGTTCTTCCAACTGTTCCAGGGCTTGCTGGCCATTCTCAGCAAAGATCACCTTGGCGCCCTCTTCCATCAGCAGGTCTTCCAAAATAAGGCGGTTGATGTCGACATCCTCCGCCGCCAAAAGGCGCACTCCCTGCAGGCGGCCCCCGGTGATTGGCGTGACAGATGCATTTGATTCGCCTGCCTGGTCTGCTGGAACTAAAGGCATGGTCAGGATAAATTCACTTCCTTCGCCCACCCGGCTGGTCGCCTGTATATCCCCGCCCATGATCTTCGCCAGGTTGATGCTGATGGCCAGTCCCAGTCCTGTTCCGCCAAAACGGCGGGTGGTGGAACTGTCTGCCTGTTCAAAGGGTTTAAATAACTGAGCCAATTGGTTTTCCGACATGCCAATGCCGGTATCGCTTACCCGGAAAAGCAGGTTGTTTTCCTGTGCCTGTACTTGCAGATTGACCTCGCCTTGTTCCGTGAACTTCACTGCATTTGAGAGCATGTTGACCAGGATTTGTTCCAGTCGCAATGCATCACCTTTTACCCAGGGCGGCAAATTATCCGCCACGTCCACATGAAACAGCAGGTGTTTTTCTTCTGCCTGGCTTCGAACCAGATTCGCTGCATTGTCCATCGAGGTCATCAGCATGAAGGGTTGATTTTCCACCACCAACTTTCCCGCGTCGATCTTGGAGAAATCGAGAATGTCGTTGACTACATTCAAAAGGTGCTGCCCGGAGGTGCCAATTCGCTGAAAGAGTTCATGTGACTGTTGCAGTGAGTTTTCACGTTCCCCCATCTTCGCCAGACCCAATACCCCATTCAGCGGCGTGCGGATCTAGTGGCTCATGTTGGCCAGAAACTGGCTCTTGGCCTGTGCAGTAGCTTCAGCCTTCTCTTTCTCCATTATGGCGCGTTCAGCCGCCTTGCGTTCGGAGATATCCACATGGGTGCCGGCCATGCGTGCCGGCTGGCCTCTGTCATCACGTACCATGACTGCCCGTGAGAGGATAAATACCCAATGGCCCTCTTTGTGACGCATGCGGAACTCAGTCTCAAAGCCATCGGATTTACCTGCCATACAATCATCGATTAGCGCCTGTAGATGGCGGTAAAAACCCGAACATAATTGGCGAACAGCGGTAACCGGATGAAATAGCTGCAAATAGCGAGTCAGAAGAAACAGCCAGCGACAAAGAGTGACATCGAGAAAGAAATCGGGAAGATGTAGGGAGCCGTTGAGAAGGTGTGGTACCGGGTGTATCGACCTCGACAGT
>JAMJIN010000302.1:0-2598 GCA_036784775.1 Chromatiales bacterium
ACTGTCGAGGTCGATACACCCGGTACCACACCTTCTCAACGGCTCCCTACATCTTCCCGATTTCTTTCTCGATGTCACTCTTTGTCGCTGGCTGTTTCTTCTGACTCGCTATTTGCAGCTATTTCATCCGGTTACCGCTGTTCGCCAATTATGTTCGGGTTTTTACCGCCATCTACACCTCTGCCTCCAGCCACCTTATCGGCTGCGTGACGGGTGAATGGCTCGAATATGGTGAGCATATCTTCTTGAGTGATGCCCGTTCCTGTGTCAGAAACATTAATGCGCAGTATGCCGGGAGTCTCCGTTTCAACCACAAGAGATACGCTGCCATGGTCATAGTTGTATCTGATGGCGTTGTTAACCAGTTCCCGTAAAACCTGTGTGAGGCGTTTCCGGTCTGTTGTGATTAATATTGGCTGAGGGGGTGGAACAGCATCGAGCTTTATATGTCGTTCCGAGACTTTAGTTTGAATTTCGTCGAGGACACCTTTGATCACTTGTCCGGCATCGATCATCTCCAGGGTAAAGGACAAATTCTTTGAGGTGATCTGATTGAGATCCAACAGTGAATTGATTAAGCCTAGTAATCGCTTGCTGGCCGCAAGAATTTCGTCGACTGACATCGCCTGGTTTGGCGTGAGTGGTTCATCTGGATCAGCTACCAATATCTGGGAAAATCCCATGATGGCATTCATTGGCGTGAAAAGCTCATGACTCATGCGGGCGAGAAAATCCGACTTTGCCTGGTTTGCCTGCCATGCCTCATCTCTGGCTAATATCAGGGCCTGCTCGTTGGCCTGCAGTTTTTCTGTCATTTTGTTGAAGGCAATGCTGGTTTGGGCCAGTTCATCCCTGCCTCGTACCTGAAGGCGGTGTTCCAGGCTGCCGTCAGCCAATTGACATGAAGCATCCAGCAGTTCCTTGAGTTGGCGGGTCAGATAGAGACCGAGCATAAGGGAAAACAGCGCGGTGAGGGCCATCTCGATACCGGCAATGGTCATTGCTCGATTGCGGGCTTTCTTCATTCTTTCAGTGATGCGGTTGGTGGAGATACCTACTTCCACTCTGCCAAATAGGATGCTGTTCTCAACGATTTCGGCATAGGTGTCGAAAACCAGGTCACTGACATCTTCCAATGTTATGTCGTCAGCAAAAGAGCGGGAGAGAAGTTCAGGATCGCCGCCCTCAGCCAAAACAGTTTCATTGTCCATTACTCTTGCATACAGCATCCCGGGGTTGCGGAGTATCTCCTGAACAAAGCTTTCAAGGGAGGCCAGGTCGGTAGAGAGAACAGCATTCTTGGTGGTGGTGGCAAAAAGGGTGGCCGTTGTCGAGGCATGCTCGATGAGCTGTTCTTCGTTTGACTGGCGCAGAAAATTCAGACTGCTCCATACCAATATCGACAGCAGTATCGCCTCTATTCCGGCGATACCGAGTATGGTTTTGAGCCTAAAGGACATGTCTTATTAGCCTTCAGTCAGCTTTTTAAGGAGATCTATACCCAAAGCCCGTACGTCATCCCAGTCTTTGTTCTTTCCCACTTCGATACCTTTGAAATTGATGCTGGCAAGTAACCGTTTGCCTTCAGGATCGTTTTCCATGTTGATCATGACTTCCTTTATTCGTTTTATGGCTGCAGTATCCACTCTTGGATGTGCCGCGAATGCGTGGGGGGTAAAGGATCCACTGGTCCAGAGTATCCTCAGTTGTTCTCTGACTGTTGGGTCGACGTTGTTGAATGTGCGCTGAATGCCTCCACCGGCGACATATAACCCCTTTGCAATGCTGCGATAAACGGAGTCGTGGGAGGAGACGTATTTGGTAGAGAAGGGGATGTCGTTGTTGGCGATGTTCGCCCGTGGGAGCACACTTGCGGCAAATGCTGTGGGCGCGGGGAAAGCGAGGGTTTTTCCCGCGAGATCATGCAGGGAATGAATGGCACTCTCTTTTCTAACCACCACGATTCCGCGAATCCGTTTGTTTTTCTGCCGGGAAAATACTTCATACCCTGGAGAATCGTGGAAAACTGTGTAGTGGTATGGGTTCATGTAGGCAATGTCGTACTCGCCTTTGGCGCAGCGTCGTTCAAATTCCGGGATATTGGGCGCCGTTTTGAACACAAGCCGGGTGCCGCTCTTCTTCCCAATAAACTGCATTATCGGCCCCCACAAACGTGGCCAGTTTGGTCGCAGACTGCTGTGGTACTAGGCCAAATGTGAGCGTGGGTGGCTCCTGGGCCATTGCAGCAGGCTGAATGGCGGAAAGAAGGAAGAGTGCTGCTAATGCCTGAATCAGGTATTTCATGCTGTGCCTCCGGAATTTTTTCTGAGATTAATCCCTATTGCTGTCATTTTGACTGGTAAACAAAGAAGTTATCAGTGTAGGTATCGGCAGACTCAATGAAAACTTTTCGACTTTTTCAACGGGATCTGGATTCTGGGGGATTCCAGAAAAACGTGGAAGTTGGATGGCGATCTATACTATGTTGAGGGTGATTTTCTCGTCGCATGAATTTTCTTGATTAGTACGAATGTTCAGCAGTGACTCACGGAATGAGTCACTGGTTGTTGCAAGATGATGCCACGATCCACAATAGGA
>JAMJIN010000443.1:0-1473 GCA_036784775.1 Chromatiales bacterium
TGACCAGTCAATTACCAATCGATCAATGGCATCACATTATTGGCGATCCCACACTGGCGGATGCCATTCTCGATCGACTGGTGCACAACGCTTACAAACTCAATCTGAAAGGAGAATCCATGCGGAAAAAGAAGGCAAAGTTGACGATGCCACCCATATCAGAGTAACAATAGAAAACCCCGCGTCGCTATCGCTCCGATGAGTGGCAGCTTTGCCCTGGTTTAGGGGGCAGTCTTCACGTGGTATGGGTGGCAGGCTTCACTGGAATACGCACCCACAGGCTTCACTGCTGACACAAGGTGTCTATATTTGCCAAATATGGACATGTTTGGTATGGTTAATGTAACGATGGAGTTAAGTTATGAATGTCAGTTTTACAACAAAGCAGGAAGAATATATCGCCTCTCAGGTTAAAGAAGGTGATTACCAGAATGCCAGTGAAGTCGTGCGTGATGCGCTTCGTTTGCATGAAGTCTACCGCCACCGCATTATTGACGAACTGCGAGCAGAAATTGCTAAGGGCTGGGATAGTCCTGTCAGCCCTCGCAATGTGCAGGACATCCTCAAAGCCAAGCTTGAAGAAAGACGGACGTAATGCCAAGGGATATAACATTCTACGAATTATCATCTGAGGCCGATCAGGATATCAGTGATATCTTCGATTATACGGAAGTTGAATTCGGGCTGGATCAGGCTGTTTCTTACGTAACTGCGCTTGACGAATGTTTTTGTCAGTTGGTTGAAAATCCTGAGTTGGGGCGTGAACGTGACGAAATCCGTGAAGAGCTTCGAAGTATCTCTTCAGGTTCGCACGTAGTCTTTTACCGAATTTTCAAAGACCGCATTTGCATCGTACGCATCCTTCATGGTAGCCGTGATCTGCCGAAGCATTTCCAGTAATCCCCCGCACAAAGAAATTATCAGACCCTGTGCGTGGCGAATTGCTACTCAAGCTGCTATTGGGAGCTGATAAATCCCACGGCAGTGAGTCTGCCAACGGAATTTATTCAACTTGATTGGCAATTTGGTCACGATGCTAGCAACTTCAGCCGGCGTTTCACCGTCAAGTGATCTATGGGTGCGATGAAGATTGTAATAGGCTTGATAATCCGTGAGCTTTCTCTCCAAATCAACGGCGCTTCAGAATAACGTTTGATCAAGAAAATCACGGCGAACGGTTCCGATGAGACACTCAATGAAGGGGTGCGAGCAAGGCGTCTAGGGAATACTTTTGACTTCGTAGACATCCAGAATGCGAAGGTTAGCTGCCCATTGATGGTAGGTGAACAAAGGATCATGGTCAGAGCTGAGGTACTTCGGAGTACCCATAGTAGAGTGTAGATGGCGGTAAAAACCCGAACATAATTGGCGAACAGCGGTAACCGGATGAAATAGCTGCAAATAGCGAGTCAGAAGAAACAGCCAGCGACAAAGAGTGACATCGAGAAAGAAATCGGGAAGATGTAGGGAGCC
>JAMJIN010000444.1:0-1471 GCA_036784775.1 Chromatiales bacterium
TACGACTTCAACTATGACGATGAAGATGAGGCGACTTGCGGATGTTGACCATCACGCCAGAGGTCGCGAGCTTAGGGGTGTCTCCACTTCGCCAGAGGCTCAATCGATGTACGATGTGCGCTAATACAGTATACCTTGTCGCAGCTGTTTAAGCCAATCAAACACGCGGCAATCGTTAGCTACTAGACCCGTGCCGAACATGTTAACAAAAGTTCTCATCGGAAAGCCGTTACAACGAAGCAATACATAAGCTACACAATATTGTTCACAAACGTTAGACAGAAGACTCTGAAGCTTCTTGCTATTATGAGTTCACTCGGAACAATGTTCGTTCAGGAAGGTGCGGAACGCCGCGTGTCGTGGCGGCAAAAGTAATCACCGCGTCCGTCGGCGTCCACGTACAGCGCTATCCAATGTTCGCCCGGTTCGTCGCCGTCGTCGGTGTTGCACACGAAGGCCGCGGACAGAGCGCCGTCTATCGTCGTAGGCAGTCCGTCTTTGGGTACGACAGGGCGAAAGATCGATCTGGTGCGCGGGTCCATCGTCAATAGCCTAGCGATCTGCAGGGTATCCATCTCAGTAGTCGTAGATGATGTTGCGTCTCTTGTCGATTTCCAGCACGGACTCGAATTCGGCGTAGGCGACGACGTTCACTGTGTTCAGCAGCGCGTTGCGGAAATGCAGTTCTATGCGCAGGTTGCCCTTTTGTACCAGATGGAAGCAGGGGCCGTCGCACTGGTCGGGGTCAGGTCGAAACCGAAGAAGGTGTAGCGGTGTCGTTAGTCGCTGCGAGTCAGTCCGTTCCCCTCGTCCTGCCAAATCTTACCGGTCGAGGAGAACAGGCTCATGTAGCCCCAATTCACCGCGTAGCCTTTTTCGAACTTACCTTTGTACTTGCTGAAGCGCACACGATCCGACACGCCCTTACCGTCGTATCCGTACAGACGCTGCCACACCTCTTCTTGATTATGTGGACTTACCTGTGACGGAGCCAAGCCGATACTGCGGTGGGGGGGGGGGTGTTTTTGTACGATTGCACCAAGTCCTGAAGGACGTCGATGTATCGCAACATCTGATGTTTCGTGAAGTATCGCCACATGCGCGTCTTCAACGTTCTGTTGAATCTTTCCACTTCGTCTCCGCGTTGTGCGTGGAGAAGTGGTGGATGCCGTGCTTCTTCAATTGAGCCTGAATGGATTAATTAAGAAATTCCAGTCCTTGATCTGTCTGCAACGTCTGTGGCCAGCCTTTGCTGAACGTGGTGTCAATCGCTGCTACCAACGACGCTGCGGACTTGTTCTTCATAGGAACACACAAGGCCACTTTCGAGAAGACGTCGATCACCGTGAAGAGAAAGGTCATAACGTCTTTGTCCTTTTTCAGCTTCGACAGATCGACGAGATCGGCCTGCCACTGCTGACGTAGACCACCCACGATGACGCATCGTCTCTTGAAATGACGTCTAAGCGGC
>JAMJIN010000303.1:0-2595 GCA_036784775.1 Chromatiales bacterium
GTGAAATACACCCTTTGAGAAATACCCTTTATGAATCAGTCAGTCGTGCTGACGATCGGCTGACGACACACAAATATTGGCGCCGTGCGTCTGACCTTTGCTGCAAACACAATGTACCGCAGGCATTGACGTGACGTTATTTATTTTTAAATAGGAGCTGATATGTAATTATGCTCACCCGCCTGAGCACCGAGAAAAACCGCCTTACGATCTTTCGTGCCAGTACACATAGATATTAGTGCCCTGCACGGGCCGGGCTTTGGGTCCAAGCCCGGCCCGGCCGCAGCCCGCCTCTACATAATTTCGCGGGGCGGGCCGGGCCTGGGCCTACATATTGCGGGCCCGGCCGAGCCTGGGCTGAAATTTTGTTTAACACATCGGGCTTGGGCCGGGCCTGGGCTTAGTGTGAGCGGCCGGGCCGGGCTTGGGCTGGGCCTGGACATAATAAAAATATTCATACAAAACCCAGATTATTATTTTTTTATTCAATGGCAAAGTACAAACATGTCTAAAGCATTTACCTGGCTGGGCCGAAATTGAGGGGTATCTACTATGGGTAAATGTGTTGAAAGGCACGTGATTTTGTCGAATTACACACAACATGTAAGTTAATGGATCGTCAATGTGCTGTGAAATGTTGAAGATAATCATAGAACAAATAATGACGGCCTATTGGAAAATCCAATGTGTTTTCACCCCTTTTGTTCCATGGACGAGTAGCATATCAGCCCTCGCCGTATCGATAGGGCTTACCGTCTGTGCACATTTCAAGTCTGTTGATTTGAATTGGTGTTTATTCAGCACATATGGTACAAAACATTACAATATACATACAACAAAAGATGCAATTGTTGAATGGGACATGCAAGAAGTGTAAAAATGATATGTGCATCTTTGAATGTGAGCTAATATTAACAAACATTAGTCTGTTATATACTTTGTACATTACAACTATTAGTTTTAAAATAATTAGATAAAAAATATTGAGGCACTAAATTGAACAAAAGCTTGCTTATGTGAGCACTATATTCCGGCTGACAAAAGGCTGGATTGACAACATCGCGCACTGGACATCTGGTGGATTCGAAGTGGCTACAGAGATTGCAAGGAAACCCTAGCAACTTCATTGAGGATATGTCTACACGACTTGACATCCAAAGATAAACATTACTTATACAAAGCATCCAATCAGATGTAACTAAAATAGTACAAAGCAAGGAACTGTAACTATAAAGCCAGTTACGCAGTACATTGTCCACAATCTTGGCGCATTGCCAACGTTTGTGTGGCAGGCAAGTAATGTTGCGGTTGGCTGCACACAGCTCTCGCCGTATCGAAAGGGCTTACTGTCTGTGCACATTTCAAGGCTCTAAATTTCGAACGCATATTAAATTGAATTTATGATTTTACGAGTACATTTATTTCAGGTAAAAAAACACCCATAAACAGTCGGTAAGTTAGAAATATAAAAAATAAGCTTACAAGTTAAAACAAGTTAATAAATAAATATGTTATAAAAAGTATTAAAAATAATAAATAAATATGTGAAAAATTATATAAATTCACCATCTTTCAATATAAATAGTGATTCAGCCCAGCTAGTCCACATGGGCCCATTAACAATATCTGTACAAGTGTACATGCATTTTATCATGTCATTGTCAATGATAAGAATACGTTTTCTAAAAACGTAAAAATTTTTGTGCAATAGGGCGTCACATGTGTCAATAGCATTACTGACAAACATGTTGCTCGCACTGTCCCATCGGTTTTAAATAGGTGCCCTTGTTAAAATTTACCCAGAGTTGGGAACAATAAATTTACAATAATATGTATGGAACAGGTGTAGCTTAGCACCGATGGAACAGTTGTGCAATTAAGGATAAAGCTGTTAGATCTGGCATAAAAGCTGCGCAGATGTCTTAACGTATGTTCATCTTCCTCTAAGTCATTACTAAATATTTTGTCTTTTCATAAAATACAAGTTTGTTATTGTTCATACAAATATCTGGACATTTTAGATGAAAGCCACGTGGTTTGGTAACCATACATATCGACTTTACAGTTTACGTATACAGTAAATAAATACATCGTTTGACACATTAAAGAAGTCAAAGGTCGCGGATCCCCATTTAATAAAAAAAATTGGGTTCTGTATCAGTATAACAATATTCGAATGAGTAGGACAGGCACACATCGATTAAACAATTCCTTAAAGAGTGTCCAATGTTTAATTATATCAAATGCTTTAGATACATCTAAAAAGCATGTATACACAGTACTGTTTGTGCGCATGCGTCGGGGTGGTACGAGTCCGTTACATCGCTCCACACATTTCACCAATACAACATGTTCACCAACACAACGAATGACCACAACTGGTACAACAACTCAACATAATCAACTGATCACGCAGAACCAGACAAACCAAATGACAACAAACGCAATTAATCAAAACAACACCCTTTACCGCAACACATGAACCAACATTTCCAAGATGGCGGACTTCCACTGCCGGCGCCGTCCGGGTGAGTTCTATTCATTTTATCGCTAAGCATGTCATTAGTAAGCTTACCTTTTCTTCAAGTCGCCACA
>JAMJIN010000085.1:0-16328 GCA_036784775.1 Chromatiales bacterium
GGATGTGACGTTCTGACGGAGGATGTATCGACGCAGCGAGGCGGCCTTCGCCATCTATGCGCGGTTTTACTCAGCCGCTAACACCAAATAATCCCGCATAGTGAGAGTTATCCTGCTGCGGGATATTGTTATGAATTCTTGCTCAATGCAGTGTACTCCAATAGGAATTGGAATCCAGCTGCAGAGGGCTGAAATTAATTACGAATGTCTCGTCTAAAGAGCTAGAAGAGGTTGTTCGGTTTTGGCGTAACTATCAGAAGTTACTCAAAAATGAGTGTATCTTTTCGCGCGCGATGCTCTAGGTGGGCGGCATGTAGAGGCATTTATTACCGCTACTAAACCAGCAAGACTTACGGGCATACAGTGGGCTTCATGTCTTGAGACGACTGGGCGTGATCATAGGCTTAAAGTATGCTCATGGCCGAACGATTAAGTCTGGAATGGTAGTTTGCTGAGTGGGAAAATATCGCGCTAAGGGTTTGGAAGTTGCGCGCATGTTGAAGCAAGCGATTCTGTCTACATTGCGTCTACATGATGTTTATAAGTCGAAAAAAGCTAGTGGTCACTAACCGCCTAGCCATTGGTGTTATTGGTGGGCCATGAAGAACTTGAACCTTCGACCAAGGGATTATGAGCCTGATTTCGCAATCAGGAAAGAACCAATAGCTTCCATAATGCTTCCACGCAATAAAAAAGGATTACGCAAAATCACGTAACCCTTTGATAAATATGGTGGCCAGGGACAGAATCGAACTGCCGACACGGGGATTTTCAGTCCCCTGCTCTACCGACTGAGCTACCTGGCCATAAATCAGAGCGCGTATTACAGCGATCTTGGGGCAGTTAGTCAAGTGGATACTGGATATTTCTTACCTTCTCCAAACAGAGCCAGTCCACTGCAGTTTCATGAGCCGGGTAGAGTGAACTCAGGCGGGTTTGCAACGCCTTCACCAAAAAAGTATTTTTCCATCTGATCCTCAAGAAATTTTCGCGCCTTCGGGTCTATGGGACTGAGACGGTTTTCATTGATCAGCATGGTCTGAAACTTGAGCCACTCTGCCCATGCCTCTTTGGAGACGTTGTCGAAGATCCTCTGGCCCAGATCACCGGGATAGGGTGCGCGATCCAGCCCTTCGGCTTCACGATTCAGTTTGACGCAGTTTACGGTACGGCTCATGGAGACTCTCCTAGGGGGATACTATTGGGAGAAATACCGCCACCGGCCGGCCGGTTATCCGACACTGCCAACAGTTGAATACTTCTCCAGCTCATCAATGATTCGTGAAACCGGCGCAGCCAGTCCCAGTCCAGAGGAATCCGGGGTTTTATACCAGATACGATCACCTGCATCCAAGACTGCGTTACTGGGGTTATTGGCGCACATCCGCAATGGCGTTATGTCGAGATGGAAGTGGGTGAAGGTGTGTCGCCTCAATGGCATCTCCCTCAGTACACCTGCCTTGATCGCGAAGCGCTCCCGGCACCAGGCCGATGGTTCCTGGGATGCGGGACACTCCGGAAAACTCCAAAGTCCGCCCCAGATCCCCACCGGCGGCCTCCGCTCCAACAACACAGCACCCTCGCCATTTTGCACGACCAGCATCTGAGCCTGTTTCACCGGCAATGTTCTCTTTGGGCGGGGAGAGGGAAACGCCCGCTGGTGCCCACTCGCATTGGCCATACATAACCGGCTCAGGGGGCAGACCGCACAGTCCGGCTGCCCACGCCGACATACAGTAGCGCCCAGATCCATCAGCGCCTGATTGTAGGCCGCGACCCGCTTTTCCGGCGTGTAGGCCTCCGACAGATGCCACAGCTCCCTTGCAACAGCCGACTTGCCTGGCCAACCTTCAACTGCAAAACAGCGAGCCAACACCCTTTTTACATTACCATCGAGGATCGGATGGGATTGCCCCAACGCCAGAGAGAGGATTGCGCCGGCGGTGGAACGCCCAATCCCCGGCAGGGACTCAACCTCATCGATATCCTCGGGGAATTGGCCGGAATAACTGTCCCGGATGACCGCCGCCTTATGCCGGTTACGGGCGCGGGCGTAGTATCCCAAACCCGACCAGTGGTGCAATACGTCATCCTGGGAGGCGTTTGCCAGCTGTACCACATCGGGAAAACTGGCTATGAAACGCTCAAAGTAGGGAATAACCGTGGCAACCTGGGTCTGCTGCAACATGATCTCGGAAACCCAGATCCGGTAAGGGTCCACGTCCCGCTGCCATGGGAGGTCCTTGCGACCGTATTGGTCGAACCACTCAAGAACGGCTTGGGAGAATTCACGGGCATGCATGGAGAGAACCGCAGCCCCGGATGGCGCATGACGCCATCCGGGCCAGATGGGATCAGAAGAGGCCTTTCAGAGCGCCCGGCAGTTTATCCTGTAACCCGCCTGGAAGTTTCTCCTTCAGCTTCTCATCCAGTTTCTCTTTGAGTTTGGCCTTCTGACTCTCCGCCAACACCTTGCCAAGATCGATATTCCACTGCGGATCGGCCCAGGAGCCTTGAAGATGCACCGGAATCGGCACGCCTTTGAGGTCTTCCAACCCTTCACCACCCTGACCCTTGCCGGTGCTGACTATCACCGGCTTGACCGTATAGTCGAGTGACTCTGCCACGATGTTCACTTTGCCGGTGCCTTCCACCCGGAGAAAGGGGGATTTGGCCAGCAGATCACGATTATCCAGCACACCATTGCGCACGACGGCACTGGCGCTCAACTCAGCGAAATCGGTCTGCTCCGGCTCATTACTCGCGGATGCTGTCTTACCCGAAAGTTTCGCCTTGGCATCCCGAATCATCTTTGCCAGATTGATCCCTTTGACAGCGCCGTCACGAAAATCGAAATCCAGCTTGCCGTTGAGGGTCTTCTTGAGTTGGCTGACCAACTGACCCGCACTCGTCAGATTGACATTGAAGCCCCCCTTGCCTGCCAATCGATCCTGCCCTGACACATCCACCACCAAAGGACCGGCCTGAATACCGCTGGCACTCTGATTGATTTTGAGCTTCGGCGTCTTGCTGCGCACATCGAGATCCACCGTCCCTTTAAGGGCGCCATCGTAGAAACGCCCCACCTTCTGGTCGATATTCAGTTTGCCGCCTTTGCTCTTCACCTTGACCTGAATTGCCTCGGCACGAATGTTGTTAGCCTTTATGCTACCCACCCGCAGGGTACCGTCTAGATCGAGCTTACGCAGCATCTCCACCGGAAACAGGGGCTCCTCTTTGGCTTGCTTGCCACTGGAGGACTGACTGCCGCCTGCCTCACCCGCAGGCTTTTCCGATTTCGGCGGCAGATAACGGTCCAAGTCTATCTTGTCGATATCGAGGGTAAAGGCATAAGCCGGATTGGCAGGATCGATCAGTTCAAACTCACCTTTGATCAGGGTCTCATCCAGCGCCATCTGCAGATCCTTCAGCGCCACCCGCTTCTGATCTGCCGCAAAAGAGAGTGTCATGCCCAGCCGGTTCAATACCTTTGGATCGGCAGTCTCAGGCACCGGCAGTCCAAACTTCTCCATCCACTGTCGCAGACTGAACTCAGCCAGCTTGATCTCACCATTAAAGGCAGGCGAACTCTGGATCCCACGGCCACTAACAACGCCACTCATCTTGAGCTCCCCTGACTCCAACACAAGGTTCTTGACCTCCAGGGTTTCGGCCTTCTGCTGGACATAGAGATCAGCACGCAGTTCGGCCTCCACGCCCTCCTTGGGCAGACCCTCTCCGGTAACCTTCAGCAACAACTTCAGGGTTTCTACCGCAATGCTCCCGGCTTTCGGGTCCGCGTTGAGATTGCCGGACAGGTCGACCTTGCTCCGCAAGGCTGGCTGGGCGCTATCGAGCCCCAACCCCAAGGAGAATTCAACCGGCTGTCCTGGATTCATAGCCCCGGTTTTGACTTCCAGATCCTTGATTTCAAAACGATCGCCGGTCGATTTGTCATCCCAGACGATGTGCGCGCCACTGATTTCGATCCCACCGATGGAAACTTCACCCATTCCCGTGCCGGCGGATTTTTTCTCCGCCACCTGCGCCTCAGCAGCACTGCTATCAGCCGTCTCTTTCTGACCTGCTTCAGCAAGATCATCCCAGTTGGTGACACCGCTCTTGGACTTCGCCAGATTCAGCTCCAGCCCCTCGACCTGCACCTTATCCACTTCCAGGGTCTGCTGCAGTATCAGCGGAACTAGGTTGACCCGCACCTGTACATGATCGAGGGCGGCAAAAGGTTGGTCGCCAAAACCGGAAGCATTGCTGAGACTCAGCCCGTTGAGTTCAAGACCGAGCCAGGGAAAGACAGAGAGGCCAATATCTCCATCAATGGCCAAATCACGCCCGGTGGCTTTTTGCACTTCAGCAATGATCTCCTGTTTGTGGTCATTGGGATCCACAACCATCGGCACAATGATCACTGCGGCAACTATGAGTACTACCAGCAATACCAGCAGCCCGAACAGTACTTTCAGGACCTTGCCCATCCGTCATCTCCTTATTTTTTACTATCTTCTACGAGGTGTAGCACAATTCCAACACAGATCGAAGCCTGCATCGACCTTTTCACCGCATTTTGAGCAGACCCATGCAGTTTCTCCAACGGTCTGGGTCTGATTATTTGTAAAACTTTGTAACAGGATCTTCGCCCGCGGCAAATCTTCTTCATTCACCACCCAGAGCGCCGGGAAGATATTGGCCGCCAACTCTCCGGCGCCACCGGACAGGTAGTCGCCCAGCAGCACCGTTTCTATCCCCTGTTCCAGAAGGAAATCCTTGAGCATCTGGGCTTCGATGCGGTCAGCCGCCTCATAGAGTTTTAACATGGCAGGCTCTCATTGATCAGCTGTAGGGCATCAAAAAAGGAAGGAATTGCCGGTGCTTAAAAATATCGCAGATAAACGTAGAAACTGCTCACCAGTATCGACATCAGCATCAATGGGAAAGCCATCAACATGAACGGCAGGAAGCGTATCGGCTGCCCGGCACGTTCGGCAAATCCCGCCACGATAAGGTTGGCGCTTGCCCCGACCAGACTACCGTTACCGCCCAGGCAGGAGCCCAGGGCAAGAGACCACCACAGAGGCATCAACTCATCGGAACCACCAAAAGTTACCGCCATGTTCTCGATCAGCGGGATCATGGTGGCGACGAAGGGGATGTTGTCCACCACAGCTGATGCCACAGCTGAGACCCAGAGGATGGCGATGGCAGTGGTTGACTTGTCCCCGCCCGTGAGATCCAACACCTGATGCGCCAGCATCTCCAGCAAGCCTGTGGATTCCACACCATAAACTACGATAAACAGGCCGATAAAGAAGAATATGGTGGTCCACTCCACCTCACAAAAAGCTTTGTGCACCCGTTTGGACTGCTCGCTGGCATTCTTCGGCAGGTTGATCAAAACCAACAGCACTGCAGCACCAAACATGGCAATGGTAGCCGGCTGCTGGTGGATATCGTGGGCCAGGATGAATCCGGCCATCACCAGAGCCAGTACGAACATCGACTGCTTGAGCAGGCGTGGATCGGTGATGGCATCCGCCTCCCGGTAGTTCATGACCTGCTGACGGCTCTGTGGGTCAGCGACGAGTTTGCGCCCCCAGATGAGGTAGATGGGGATCAGGGTCAGGGGTAGAACAATCAGAGACAGGGGTGCGAGATTGAACAGAAAATCATTGAAGCTTAGCCCTACGGCAGAGCCGATCATGATGTTGGGAGGATCGCCGATAAGAGTTGCCGTGCCGCCGATATTGGAGGCGAATATCTCGGCAAACAGATAGGGATAGGCACTGACCTTGAGCGCATCGGTGATAAGCAGGGTAACGGGGGCGATCAATAGTACGGTAGTGACATTATCCAGCAGTGCGGAGAGTACTGCGGTAACCAGGACCAGGGTGACCAGGATGCCCCAGGGGTCGGCATTGACTCGCTTGGCGGACCAGATGGCCAGATACTGAAACACCCCTGAATCCTTGGTGATTCCAACAATGATCATCATGCCGGTCAACAACCCCAGAGTGTTGAAATCCACACCCTGAAAAGCGGCTTCCTGAGTCAGTACACCGCCAAGGATCATCAGGCAGGCCATAGTCAGAGAAACGATAGCGCGATTTAGGCGCTCGGTAAGTATCATCGCATAGGTGAATACGAATAACGCTCCGGCAAACCAGAGTGGGTCGAGTCCAAAGATAACGTCTGGCTGATGGATGTTATGCATTTGCGCTCATCCTTTTGCAGAGAGGATCTTTTCGCCGACATCCCAGTAGGAAATCATGCCAAGCAGTTTATTGTTTTCAGGATCAACCACCGGGATGCTGGTTCGGTTGCGGTAGAGGACCAACAGGGTCTCCACCAAGGGGGTATCGGGTGTGACAACCTCGACATCCTGTTTCATACAGATGGAGATCGGTTCATGCTCCGTGCTTTAAGACGTTGGTGAAGATCACCCAACGACTCATAGACAAAAGAGAGACTGGTAAGCCCTTTTTCCATGACCGCAGCCTTGGGCAGAACCAGTTTCAGCAGACAGTTGACCCCGAACACACCAAGAAACCCCCCATCTTCTGCAACCCCGGTACCTGGCGATAGCGGTGCTGCATGATCTCCTGGACAGCTGTGCTGATAGTATCGGTCGGTTTCAGCACAGTGGGACTTGGATCCATTAACGAAATTGCAGTCATGGGAAGCGCTTCCTATGAAACATATGACAGGAACAAGTGTGTTGTTTTTATCAGTACCATCATAGCTTCCAAATGAAATTATGCATGGAAAGATCAATCAACCACGGAAACATCGACACCCATTGCCCGATAAACCCAGACAGACAACAAGTATCCACTGACCCGGACAGACGAATTCACTTGAAGGGTATCAGTTTGCGGACGCTGCCTGGGAACCCAAACAGAAGCATGAAATGGAGCGGGTAGCGAGAGTCGAACTCGCCTCACTAGCTTGGGAAGCTAGGGTAATACCGATATACGATACCCGCACAGCAGAGACGATTCTAGCAAGCCGAAGACGATGTGTCAGCGACAGATCACCCTGACGCTGGCCCTCTCTCGTAGAGAACTTCCATTTCTCCTGCGCAGTGTTCCAATACCATCGGACGCTTGACCTTCAGGGTCGGCGTAAGCATGCCATTATCCACGGTCCAGGACTCCAGCAGCAACGCCACCCGGCGAATCTTGGCATAACCGGGAAAATCACCAAGGGCCGCCTTGATACGACTCAGTACCTCATGCTGGAGGCGACTCTCTTTCAGGCTCTCGGGATCGGCGGCATCCAGGCCATACTCATCCGCCAGGCCGGGCCAGAGATCTGCATTCAACACCACCAGCGCACTCATGTAGGATTTGCCCTCCCCAACCACCATCACCTGCTCAATCAGCGGATCCAGAGCAATCGCCAGCTCCATGTCTGCGGGAGGAATTTTCTCGCCATTGGAGAGCACCAGAATATCCTTGAGCCGACCGGTGATATAGATATGCCGATCCTCATCGATTCGCACCTGATCACCGGTATGCAGCCAGCCATCCGCATCGATCATCTCAGCGGTCGCGGCATGGTTGTTCCAGTAGCCGAGCATCATGCCCGGGGTTTTGACCAACAGTTCGTCGTTTTCGCCAATTCTTGTTTGAATCCCCCGCAACGGAACACCTACACTGCCCAGCCTTATGTCATTCAGCGGACTAACGCTGATCACAGGACTGGTCTCCGTGAGACCGTAGCCCTGCACCATCGGCAGTCCGAGGCCAAGGAAGATACGGGCAATCTCCGGGGATAATGCCGCCCCTCCACTGACTGCGCCGCGCAGGCGGCCACCCAATTTCTGCAAAACCTGCTCCGCCACCAACCGCCGAAGCAGCGGCATCATTAACATCGAAGGCGACCAACGCCGACGCCCCATACGCCGCTCAAAATCCTTGAATCCAATAGTGACCGTCAGGTTGAACAGCAGACGGGCGATGGCCGGTTTTTTCTTCATCTGTTCATGCAACTTGGCATAGACCCGTTCGAAGATGCGCGGCACCGCAATGATGATCGTTGGCTTGATGTTCTGCAGATCCTCCGCGAGTTGCGTAACGGAGCGGGCGTAGGCGACCGAGGCACCCGCCATCATCGGCAGATAGTAACCGGCGGTCCGCTCCAGAGTATGGGAGAGCGGCAGAAAGGAGAGAAAACTGTCCTCCCGGTAACAGTCCACCACAGTCAGCGAGGCGTGGGCAATGGATAGCATGTTCATGTGACTCAGCATCACGCCTTTGGGACGCCCTGTGGTGCCCGATGTGTAGACGATTGAGGCAAGACTGTCCGGGTCGGCATTTCGTTGGGTCAGCGGTTCACCTTTCAGCGGCAGCCAGCTATCCGCCGTTAGGACCACATCGCCCTCTTCGCCCATCTGCACCGGCTCTTTGTTCGCCTCCAGCACCACCACCCGCTGCAACTGCTGCAGATCCACCAACGCCGGGGCCATGCGGTTCCAGCGGCCGGCGTCCTGCACCAGCAACAGCTTTACCGCTGCGTCCTCCATGATGTAGGCAATCGCTTCGGCACGATCATCGGTATAGAGCGGTACCAGCACAAGTCCCAGAGACATGCTGGCCTGATCGAGCATCACCCACTCCGGGCAGTTGCGCAGCAACACTGCCACCCGATCACCGGGTTCGAGTTCCTCTCCGGCAAGCGCCTGACGCCAGCGCGCCACCTGCTCGCCCATCTCGGCCCAGGTCAGGTCGTACCAGTGCTTCTCTTTCCTGTCGTAACTGCGATAAGCGAGGGCATCCGGCGTACGCCGCACCCGCTGAAAAAACATCCCGTCAAGCGTACGCGCACGCTCGACGGGGATTAGATCTTCACTCCATTGCTCCAAAAGACCCGCTCCCCAAACCTAATGAGATCAATACTTCCGCTGCGTCTCCATTTATATGCGCCGCCGGATTGGTGTAAACTCGCCACTTGGCTACATCCAACCCTTGATTGTCAGCGCAGAGACCTGAAGATGCAGATTTATATAAACGGCGCAGAAAAGCAAATCCCCGATGACACGGACATGGTAGGATTGATCGAACAACTTGAACTCACTGAGCAGCGAATCGCCGTCGAGGTCAATGAGGAACTGATTCCCCGAAGCACTTTCAGCGGTCATCACCTGCATGCCGGGGACAAGGTTGAGATCATCCACGCCGTAGGCGGCGGATAAAAACAGATCAACCGAAATCACTCATCTCCAGCCATTCAAACTTCCGATAAAGAACATGTCTAACGAAAATACCAAAACCGACTCTTTTACCATCGCCGGCCGCGAATTCACCTCCCGCCTACTGGTGGGTACCGGCAAATACAAGGACATGACCGAGACCCGCGCCGCCATTGATGCCAGCGGCGCCGAGATCGTCACCATCGCAGTGCGCCGTACCAACATGGGACAGAACAGGGACGAGCCGAACATCCTGGAGGTACTTCCGCCCAGTGAATTCACCTATCTGCCCAATACCGCTGGCTGCTTCGATGCCAAAACCGCAGTGCGCACCTGCCGCCTGGCCAGGGAACTGCTCGATGGTCACAACCTGGTGAAGTTGGAGGTTCTGGGTGATGAGAAGACGCTTTTCCCCGACGTCATTGCGACCCTGGGTGCCGCCGAAGAGCTGATCAAGGATGGCTTCGACGTCATGGTCTACACCAACGACGACCCTATCGTCGCCAAACAGCTGGAAGAGATAGGCTGCGTTGCGGTGATGCCGCTGGCCGCCCCTATCGGCTCCGGACTTGGCGTTCGCAACCGTCTGAACATCCGCACCATCGTGGAGAACGCCAATGTGCCGATCCTGGTGGACGCCGGCGTGGGTACCGCCTCCGACGCTGCGGTTGCCATGGAACTGGGTTGCGACGGTGTACTGATGAATACCGCTATCGCCGCTGCCCAAAATCCGGTGCTGATGGCCTCCGCCATGAAGAAGGGCATCCAGGCCGGGCGCGAAGCCTACCTCGCCGGACGCATGCCCGCCAAGCGATTCGCCTCCGCCTCTTCGCCAATGGACGGGCTCTTTTTCTGATCTGCCACAGGGATGAAGGAAGAGGCATCGACAACCCATCGCCCGATCCGCAGCTTCGTGCTGCGCCAAGGCCGCGCCACCCCTGCCCAGAGGCGGGCCTTCGAGGAACTCTGGCCCCGTTACGGACTGGAGCTTCCCGCAACAGGCCAGATCGACCCGGCCACCATTTTTGGCAACACCCACCCCCTATTTCTGGAGATCGGCTGCGGCAACGGGGACACGCTGGCCGCACTGGCGGCTCGCCATCCGGAGCGGAACTACCTCGGCATCGAGGTGCACGGTCCCGGCGTCGGCAGCCTGATGCTGAAGCTGGAAGAATTCGACAGTGACAATGCCCGGGTGCTGAAGTGCGATGCCATGGAGTTGTTGCGCCACCATCTGCCGACCGGCTGCCTGGATGGGCTCTACCTGTTCTTTCCCGATCCTTGGCCCAAGAAGAAACACCATAAGCGCCGCATCGTACAACCGGAGTTCACTAAACTGGTGCACCGGGCGCTCAGGCCCGGCGGCTTTCTGCATATGGCCACCGACTGGGAGCACTATGCCAAGCAGATGCTGCAGGTACTCAGCGAAGCGGAGGGATTTGAGAACAGCGCAGGCCGGGGAAACTTCTCCCCGCGTCCCTCGGATCGCCCCCTGACCCACTTCGAACAACGGGGCCAGCGCCTGGGTCACGGCGTCTTGGATCTGATCTTCCGGCGTTGCGACTGAGCAATCCCTCATGGGCAGCCTGACTCTCAAAGCCTTCCAGACACCTCTGCTCGCTGCCTTCGATCTCGAACTGGCGGCCGGGGAGTGCATCACGCTTACCGGCCCCTCGGGTTGCGGCAAGTCGCTTCTGCTGCGCGCCATCGCAGATCTCGATGCACAACATCAAGGGGAAGCCTTCGTCGACCAGACACCTCGCCACTCTCTCACCGGGTCTGAATGGCGCAGACGGGTCGGCCTGCTGCCCGCAGAAAGCGCCTGGTGGGCTGAACGGATCAGCGACCACCTGCCACAGCAGGGTCTCTCTCTACTGCAGTCGCTCGGTCTTCCTCCCGAGAGTGAAAGCTGGAGTGTCTCCCGTCTCTCCAGTGGTGAAAAACAGCGTTTCGGCCTGACCCGGCTACTGCTCAACCAGCCCCAGGTTCTATTGCTGGATGAACCCACAGCCAATCTGGATCTGACCAACAGGGAGCGGGTGGAAACGCTCATCGAGTCGTGGCGAAAAAACCAGAACAGCGCGGTGATCTGGGTCACCCACGACCCGGCGCAGCAACAGCGGGTTGCCCACCGGCATCTGCAGATTGTTCAGGGCAACCTGCAGGAGACGACATGGAACTGATCCGGCTCAGCGCCCTCGACCTTGGCCTGGCAGCCGGCCTGGTGCTGCTGTTGGCGATGCTCAGCTTCCGCCTCTCTCTCGGGGTGGAACGAAAACTGCTGATCGCCGCCCTGCGCAGCATCGTGCAACTGGCCCTGCTGGGGCTGGTATTGAAGAGCCTCTTCGCCCAGTCCCACCCTCTGTTTATTGCTGCTCTGGCACTCTTCATGCTCTTTATGGCGGGTTACGAGGTCATGGCCCGACAGGCGCGGCGCTTCAGCGGGGCCTGGGGCATGGGGGTGGGAACCCTCTCCATGTTCATCTCGTCCTTCAGCGTGACTATTCTGGCGCTCAACGTAATCATCCAGGTGGAACCCTGGTATTCGGTACAGTACCTGATACCGTTACTGGGGATGCTCTTGGGCAATACCATGTCAGGCATCGCCATCAGTCTCGATAACCTTACCCACAACGCCTGGCAACAGCGCCATCAGATAGAGGCGCGATTGATGTTGGGCCACGACTGGCACAACGCCATCGAAGAGATTCGCCGCAACGCCCTGCGCAGCGGCCTGATTCCCATCATCAATGCCATGGCCGCCGCCGGAGTGGTCAGCCTGCCAGGCATGATGACCGGTCAGATACTCGCCGGCAGCCCCCCCTTCGAAGCGGCCAAGTACCAGATCCTGATCCTGCTGCTGATCTCTGCCGGCACCGGCTTCGGCGCCACGGCGGCAGTCTGGCTCGGCTCCCGGCGGTTATTTGACGAGCGGCAGCGGCTGCGGCTGGATCGACTAAAATCGTCATAGGGAATCGGGGCCTAATGGCGCATATTGTTGGGTTACGGCCAAAAAGACGACCTAACCCAACCTACCCGGACTCCAACCCTTTGCCGTCACTCTTTCAACAGGCACCTGGAAAAAATGCACGAATACGGAAACCCGCTCATACTCGCGACGCTCTGGTTGCTCTATTTTCTGAGCCACTCGCTGCTTGCCTCTCTCACAGCCAAATACTGGGTTGCGAAACGTTATCCCACTTTCATGCCCTGGTATCGCATCACTTTCAACGTGCTCGCGGTGCTGTTACTGCTGCCACCGCTGGGATTGATGTGGCATTGGCACAGCTCACCGCTGTGGGAGTTCAATGCTGCCCTGACCTGGCTCACCTACGGCCTGACGCTGCTGGCGATCCTCGGTTTTCTATGGTCGACCCGCTATTACGATAGCGGAGAGTTTATCGGCCTGCGCCAGCTGCGGCTGCGCATCCGGGAGGTTCACGACCAGGAGAATTTCCACATCTCCCCCCTGCACCGCTTCGTCAGACACCCCTGGTACAGCCTGGGACTGGTATTGATATGGAGCCGGGAAATGGACGCCGCGATGCTGGTCTCAGCAATTATGATGACGCTCTATTTCATCTACGGCTCACGTATCGAGGAACGCAAACTGGTGGTCTATCATGGAGAGGTCTATCAGCGATATCAGTCACTGGTGCCCGGTTTGCTGCCCAGACCCTGGCGTTACCTGAGCCGGGAGGCGGCAGAAGCACTGGTGGCAGGCGCCAGACGGCAATAAAACGAAGTGAAGGCCGGTTCAAGCTTGCTGAACCAGCCTTCACAGGCTTTCTATTTCAAACCCGGGTGCCCGATCCGCTACACTTGATCGGGCCTACATCTCATCAGCGAGCCGGATCCCAGAAGTTGCCTTGGGGACCGTATCCCGCTCCCGGCCCCATCATACGGCCCGGACCAAATCCACGCCCAGGCATCATCGGCATCTGAGGGTGCTGCATCATGCCGCGACCCGGTCCCATCTGTCGCATATGGCGGCGATGCATTGCATGACAAGCGGCACGTTCTTCCGGCGTCATGCCGTCGATCACGGCCTGCTGCCTGGCCCACTCATCATCCTGGCTCAATTCAGGTCTTGCAGGGCGGTCTTTCCACGGGGGCTTCTCCGGCAGATCAAGCCCCACTTCAGACGCACGTTCCCGCATATCCTGATAGCGCTCAAGACGATAGGCATCCCGCTCATCAAGATTCATGTTGCGGAGCACCTTCATCCTCTCCATACGTTCTTCCATAGAGGGACGCAGATCCGCCACTTCAGGTTTATCCATCCATGTGGGATGGTCCGGGAGCAGCACGCCGGACTCGAGGGCTCGTTTCTGCAGTGCCTCATAGCGTTTTTCACGCGCATTCATACGCTCTTCCATGGATTGCATTGACCGGCGATGCTCCATCATCCCTCTGCCGGTGGGGGTTGCCGCCGCCACAGGTACAGAGGCCTCGGCAGAGACTGCAACACTCTCCTCCGGCACAGGCTCAGCTGTCACAACCGGGGCGGCTTCTGCAGACACTGCCTCGGCAGCAACTGTCGGGTCTGTGACAAGCTCTTGCTCGATAGCTGTTGCATCGGCAGCGGCATCCGGGGCGACGGTGGCATCGGCAAAAACCGTTGCACTTACGGGCAAAAGCGTCGCTATTGCGACAGTGATGAGTGTCTTTCTAAACATGAAGCTTCTCCTTCGGATGATTTTGTTATTGGGATAATCCGTGTTATCTGGAATCAATGGGGCTATCTTGAACAACGCGGGTGCAGGTGCATTGGCTACAACTACAGTCAAGTGTAGCAGTCCCAGAAGAGGGTGTTTGCACACCTCCATGGCTATTGCACGGGTGACTGCGTCGACTTCAATTTAACAACCTTCTGCTGCAGTTGCTCAAGCAGGCCATCCATCCCCTTCTGCTTGACCAGGTTGCGAAAGCTGGTTCTGTAGTTACTGATAAGACTGACACCATCCACAACAACATCATAGACGAACCAGTCATCCTGTTTCTGTCGCAGTTTGTAACTGACCGGTATCTCAGCGCTACTGGTAACGACAAATGTCTGTACTTGTGCCCGTTTGCCCTTTACCCGCTCCCTGCCCAAACGTGCGGTCTGGCCCGAATAGCTGTCCAGCGCGGAGAAATAGGTATTTTCCAGCAACTCCCGGAACAGTTCGACAAAACGCGCCCGTTGATTTGTGGATGCCTTTCTCCAGTTGGCCGCCAGAATAACCTGTGACATTGCCTGAAAATCGAAGGTTTCATCCACGATGGTGCTGACGCGGCCCCGGCGTTCTGCGGATGTCAGCCCCTTGTCGTTCAGAACCCCCACCACATCATTCATCGTATGCTGCACCCTTTCGGAAGGTCCGATACTGGCACTGGCAATTGCGGGTAGAGCCCCGCTCATCAGCACTAAAAGCAGTGCGAGACGAATTAACATCTGTATAACTCCTTCTCCATCCCTGAAGTTCGCGCCTTCAACAACACCCTGTCCCCCAAGTAAGCTCCCAGATTCAGAGACCTTTGTATGCAAACCCCTGTAAGGGCTTCTCTTCATTCGTAACCGTCGAACCCGTGGATGTTAACATGCCCTGACCTTCCCGCCCCTCTCTGACCCGGGCCACACCAAGCAAACGGGCACCGCTGCCACCTGCCTTTCGAACGAGCCGACCGCTATCAACCAACCACACGACCTCTCCACCCGGTTTGACGATCCTGTATTCGATGCGAAAATCGGCGCCACCCTGCAGCGCCTTCTTGAAGGCTGCCACTACTGCTTCCCGATCATCAACATGGATTCGACCCAGGTAGGCATCAAATGTTCCATCGAAACTTCCCGGCCGAAAGCCGAATACCCGCTGCATATTGTCATCCCATCTCAGCAGCTCTCTCCTTACATCCCACTCCCAGCCGCCAAACAGAACCGACAGCCCCAACAGGCTGAGGTGATTTTGGGCCATCACGCTGTCACGCTCTACCTGCGCCAATTGCAGCCTTAGTTGTTCGCGATCCTCCTTCAGCTCACCCTCAACCCGCCGCCGCCGATGGAGAGAGCGCTTCAATCCAGCGGTTCTGCGCGTCACCTTGCGATCCACCAGGCGCCTGAAACCCCAGGTCCAAACACCGATCCAAAGCAGCGCCAGCAGGATCAACAACATGACCACCACTGAACTATTCTGTAACAGCGGCGGCTGATCGAGCACCTGCCAACGCTTACGGATCGCCAACTGCTCTTCGGGGGAGATGCTGTCCAGTCCTTTCTGCAGGATATTGACGAGCATTTGATTGTCTTTGCCGACCGCGAATGAAAAGTCTCTTGAACGCCCTGCCTGTGCCACCTCCATAACGCCAGGGGCAACTCCCTGTGCCAACTGGTGCCTGGCAGTCGCAGCATCACCAAGATAAGCATCCGCATCACTCATGGCAACACTCAACAGACCCTTGGCAACACCAGACACCTTCACCAAAGTGGTGTCTGGAAACTCCCGCATCAGCCAATCCTGCCAGACGCTCAGTTCCACCACCGCCACCCGCTTTCCAGGCAGTTCCTGCAGCGTCAGTTGAGGCATGCGCCCAGACGAATATAAAGCACCGGGCAGATTGATATAGGGACGGGTGAACAGCAGGAACTCAGCGCGTTCCGGGGTCCAGTCGTCCACGGCCGACAGGTCCAAATCCCCGGCCATCATCGCTGCATCAAGGGCCGACCCGTCCTCGAAAGGGACAAGTTTCAGCTCCAGACCCATCTTCCGGCTCACAAAGCGCAGATAGTCGGCAGCGATACCCGATGGCTGACCGTTTTCTTTGTATGAACTGATGGGCGCCATCCCATCGATCAACCCCACCCGAACCTGCACCTGCTGATCCAGCCATGCCTTTTCCTGTACGCTGAGCGGCACACTCCCCCCCACCGCACTTAACGACAGCAGCAACATAGCCAACAGCGCAATAAATTTAAATGGAGAGAAAACCATCCTGCAACTCTCTTTCGTCACACCTAACACCTAGACAGATCGATATTTTACAAATTTTAACCTGATTACCCCCGAGCCTCAGCCATGCTGAGGAGGCGTTGTGGCATGGGTGGTGTGCGCACTGCAGCGTAGCCGAGGCGCGAAATCATCTC
>JAMJIN010000445.1:0-1465 GCA_036784775.1 Chromatiales bacterium
TCCCTCCGCACCAATACATATAATGCTTAGTAAAAGTTTTTATTTTTCGGTCGTGTTCTACTGTGTTGTGTTCTACTGTCACGTGTTCTACTGTGACGTGTTCTACTGTGCCGTGTTCTACTTTTCACGTTCCTCAACACTCAAAGGTTCACCTCTAGGAATACTCCAAACAAATTGGTAGCCAGTTGTTTTTTAATTTAACATACAATAAGCAAACATTTAAAAGTATCATATCTCATAGATAGCAGGCTAGATAGCGGTTTATTTCACTCTGAAATCATCACTCTAAAGTCATCATGTGCTCCAGTGTGTGCTTGCATGCGTACGGGCGTGCGGGCGGGCGGGTGTGCATGCGTGCGAGCGTGCGTGGGTGCCATATCGGTTGTCATGTATATTGTGCTTGCCTAAAACTTTTTTGACATGTAATGTACATTTCAAGAATGTCAAAATCTCATAAAAAAACTGCTTTGTTTTGATCTTTTATGTATGTTTTTGAGCTTTTAATGTAAACGACGCCAAAAGGGTTGACTCCGTTAAATGCCTAATGGAATGGTCCTGGCCAAAATAAATATGTTGATGAGTTCATAATAATCACTACAAGAGAGAAATTGCATGGTATCTTAGTGCATTATTTAATTATACATTTAATACGTTGTGTCTTACAATAAAGTGAGGCTTTTCGAACACGCCGGAACGAAATTCCCCATATTTTTACGAAACAGGTTTCTTCGTTCGGCAATCGTACGTATTTCACTCAACCCAACTTTTCTAACAGCGTGTTTGCATTTAATTAAATAACATTTGTGCTATAGAATATCGAACCCTTGCGCAAATGTGTTAATTTTGTGAAAAAGGCATATTCTATCAAGTATAGCGCATCAGTAGTTATCTAGTAAATGGGTGAGTTAATTAGGGCGAGTGTGGATGAATGAGTGAGTGATTGACTGAGGGAGTGATTGAGTGATTGAGTGAGTGAATAGGTGAATGATTAAGTGAGTGAGTGAGTGAGTGAGTGTGTGAGTGAGTGAGTGAGTGAGTGAGTGAGTGAGTGAGTGAGTGAGTGAGTGAGTAAATAAACGAGTGAGTAAATGGTTGATGGACTGATTGAGTGGTTGACTGAGTTAGTGAGTAAATGGTTGGCGTTTTAAAATGTCAAGAAGGTACAAAAAATAGAAGGCACAAAGTAGCATTAGTGAAATAACAAGTTATATGTTATATCAAAATGGTATTCACTCTCGTAGAGGGCGATACATGAATGGACCAAAGTATTTGCTGGTATTGGCAATGCTAACAGTGGGAATATTGACAGATTAAAAAAAACTGGCCTGTATCTACAAAATATGGGCCACAGGTAAATGTAAAATGTTGATATATCGTTAAAACAATGCCTTCCTTGTCTTCTATACCGTATTGTTTTGGATGGTATTAATACTACGTAGTTGCACCGTTTCAAAGTATAACAGTT
>JAMJIN010000086.1:0-16098 GCA_036784775.1 Chromatiales bacterium
GCCATGGCGGTCTCCTCATTTGGCTTCAGGTTCAGTATGCGCCACCCACTGACTCAATAGCTGAGCCTCAGGGGTAATCAGGATATCTTTAGATGGAGTACATTGACGCTACTGACCATCCTGCTCTGGAGCTTCAGCCAGGCAAGCCTTGCGTCTATAGATCCTAAGCAGCAATCACATGCATCCATCCAGGATGCCGTGCGCACTTTTTTGCTGCATCAGACGGCAGACCAACCGCAAAAGATCACCATCGAAGTGGCAAGACTGGACCACCGTTTAAGGCTTTCCCTTTGCGGCGACGACTTGGAAACCTTCAATCCGCCAAGCGCAAAAAAACAGGGTAAAACCACGATTGGAGTACGCTGCGCCAAACCAAAACCCTGGACACTCTACGTCTCAGCCAACATTGGTGTCACCGGCAGAATTGTGGCGGCAAAACGGGATATGGCCCGGGGCCAGGCCATCACCCTCGACGACGTGGAGCTGGTGGAGAGAGATCTCAACCACCAGCTGCGCGGACATTTCGATTCTCTGGATCAGGTGGTAGGCAGAACACTCAAACGCTCAATTCGCCGCGACCGGGTTGTCACACCCAATCTGCTGGTTGTAAATAAGACGATAAAACGGGGTGAGGAGGTCACTATCCTGGCCGGAAGCGGGTCCATCCAGGTGCGGGTAAAAGGAAGGGCGCTGTCCAATGGCAATCCCGGTGACCTGATCAAGGTACAGAATCTCGCATCGAAAAAGAAGCTGGAGGTTCGCATCCTCTCTGCCGGTCTCGTTAAGGCCTATTGACCCTTGATGACTTTGATTCCCACTCAACGGAATAAAACGACAACTCATTGCTAAAGTATTCAGGAAACCTGCCGCTGAGGGTTCTAGGGAAACACTGAACGGAGTATGGTGATAACACAGTCGTGTCACACCAACATCCGCTCGGCATTTCTCCAATAATGGTCTAACCAAGGGTGAATCATGGCAATCGAGATCAACAGTCTATCCAGAGGCGCACTGCAAAACGCAGTCGAGAGTACTTCCGCCGACCAAACATCGGCGTCCACCGCAAGCGGTACCCGGAGTGCAGCTACCTCTCAGGGCGACAGCGTCAGTCTGACCCGCTCGGCAACCCAGCTACAGTCACTGGAGCAAGAAATTTCCCAGATGCCGGTAGTCGATGCTCAACGCGTGGAGAGTGTCCAGCGCGCTATGGCAACCGGCAGTTTTGTTATCGATCCTGAAAATTCCGCCGAGAATCTGCTATTCATGGAGCGCGCACTTCCGTAACCCGGGAGTGAAATCAAGGTGAACAATCCCACCAGCCTCCAGGAGGATTTTACCGCGCTCCTGCAGTCGGAGATCGATGAGAGTCAGCGTCTGCTGGATATATTGCTGCGGGAGCACAAGCTGTTGCAGGGGGCATCCTCCGCCCCCCTTGAACAACTCACTGCTGAGAAACAGCAGCAGATGGCAGTGCTGGAAACTGCCGTAGTAAAACATAATCGATTGTTGCTGCATCTCGATCTGCAGCCCAACCGGGAGGGGAGTGAACAGCTATTGCAACAACTTCCCGAAGCTGATTCAGCTCGTCAGTTGTGGGAAGAGTTTGAACAATTGATTGAAACCTGCCGGAAGCAGAATGAGGTCAACGGCGATATTCTCAGCCTCAACCAACGGCAGGTCAGCCAGGCCATCGATATCCTGCGAGGTGTCACCACGGGCCAAAAGACCTATGGTCCGTCAGGGGAGTCACGTCCCGACAACCGCTCAAACTCGTTCGGCAAGGCCTGATCGGACTCAATTATTCGTAGGAGCGGCGCCTCGCCGCGATGACTACAGAGGTGGAGAAATCGCGGCGAGGCGCCGCTCCTACTCAATTTCCATACCCAACTCCCACAGTCGGGGCAGGTCTTCGGGACGGTCAAGATCCCAAAGCACGGGTAGTTCCTCCCACTGCCAGCCAAGCTCATCCAGACACTGCCGGGTCGCTTCTGCTACTGTTTCACTACCCCAGGATATGCCCTGGAACAGACATTCAGCGGTGCGTCGCAGCCCCAACAGAACGTAGCCTCCATCCTCTGCAGGAATCAGCACCGCATCTGAACCATGCCTGAGCGACTGTAGTGCCTGGTCCATTATCACGGAGGTCAGGGCCGGGCAATCGACGCCGATCAACACAATATAAGCACGATGCTGTAACGCCTCATCGGCTGCAAAGGCCATCCGTTCGCCAAGATCATCGCCCTGCTGTTGGTGCAGGGGAATATCGAATTCGCTGTGAAAGCGTTGCAGTCGAGGATGTCTGGTATCAGGCGCGCACCAGAGTTCGATTGGAGCGACCTGATCCTCAGACAAATTATTGACCAAACGCTCCAACAGACGCTGATAGAGAGCAGTGGCGCTCTCCTCCCCCAAAGCTGGAATCAGACGGGTCTTCACCTCTCCAGGCCGGGGTGCCTTGGCAAACAATAGAATCCCCCCATCGGGGTGCAGGTACTCCGGCACCATTTAATCCAGGGCGCCACCACAACTGCTGCCCTGCCCTGCGGTACAGCCGTAACAGTGCTCGGCCACCTGAATCGGCCAACCATCGATATCGTGGTTGATCAGGTCACGCAACTTGGGGCGTTTCACCTCGCCACTCTCCAGCTGTATGTCGAGCATCTGGTTAAAGTCGCAATCGTAGACACGGCCCTGCCAGTCGACACTGATCAGATGGCGGCACATGACCGACTCAATATTGGCAGGCTGGTGGGCATCCCGGAGCAGTTGCAGGTAGCTCTGAAACTCTCCCTTCGATTGCAACAGGCTGCCGAAACGGTTGATCGGCATGTTGGTGATGGTGAGCAACTGATTGAAAATTATGTTGAAACGCTCAACCAGCTGTCGCTTGTAGTCATGCTCCAACGGGCCTTGAGGGGGTGGCAGCGAGGCTCCCTGCGGATTGTAGACCAGATTGAGCAGCAGGCTATTGCCGGTCATGCCGTAACCAAGCCCATTCAGCCGCTGCAATGCACGGATACTGGCTTCATAGGCGCCCTTGCCACGCTGGGCATCGACATTCTCCTCCAGATAGCAGGGCAGCGAGGCCACCACCTCGACCCGGTGATAGGCAAGAAAGTCTGCCAGCTGCTCTTGTCCCTCCTCCTCCAGCACCGTCAGATTGCAGCGGTCGATCACATGCACGCCCATCTCCGTCGCCTCCTCCACCAGATAGCGAAAGTTGGGATTCAGCTCAGGGGCGCCACCGGTCAGGTCCAGCGCCTTCATCCGGTGCTTGCGCAGAAAGGCCAGGACATCTTCAACCGTCTCGCGGGACATCTCTTCGGTACGGTTGGGTCCCGCATTCACATGGCAGTGGACGCATGAGAGATTGCAGCGTAGTCCAAGATTGACCTGCAGTGTCTCCAGGCGGCCCCGCTGCAGCGAGGGAAAACTGGTGGGTTTGAGAAGATGGGAGGTATCGAGCATCGGTTGTCGTATATTCTGCTGGTGGAGGTGGGATTTCATCAGGGCAGCAATGATACAGCAACCCTTCAAAATGTACGCATTTCAACGACTCGTGGATTCAATTACATAAACGTCAGTTTCCCCCTCTCCCCCCGGGAGAGGGTTGGGGTGAGGGGATCAGATATAAGATGCCCTTTATCTTTCTTCCCTCGGCTCTGGCTTCCCGCTTCGCACTACTCCCTGAGGAGAAGTGACCCTCCATCTAATAGATGTGCTTTAGGCATATTGATCACGCCAAAATGACAAGATCCTGCAGAAAATGCCGACAAAACACGCACTCCATCACAATAAAGCGGGAACCAATATCACACTTATGAATCAGAATACTTGAATGTGATTTAGTAAATGCTAATATACTAACTCATGAGCAACAATTATGAGGAATATGTCATGTTACCTATCTTATTTGGCCTGATTGCCGCCACCCTCTTCGGGCTTTTCGCCGTAATGACCTATGGCGTGGAGAACATTATCTACTACCCTTGGGTGGAAATCGTCTTCTGGTCCTTGATCGCAACAGGGGCAGGCGTCACCGCCCTTGGTGAGTTCAACCGGTGTTTGCCCTGCAGACTCAAGGAACAATTCAAGGCCCAATGGCTTGAGACACTCTGCCAGAAGACGCCTTGCGCCGGGTGACGCAAAAATGACCAACCTTCACGAGGCGGAGTCGTTCAGACTCCGCCGCTGTCACCTGATCCACTGCATTTAATAAAACCAAACTCGCGGATTCACCACCCAAGCCGGGACACAGCCGAATGGTCAGAACCTTCCGGCGACTGTATAATTCACCGCCCAGTCCCAGTAGCTCAGTAGGATAGAGCGCCTCCCTCCTAAGGAGGAAGTCAGGGGTTCGAATCCTCTCTGGGACGCCATTTCAAATAACCCGGAAGGCGCTTTTTGATAACAATAAACCACATCAAAGCCTCCATCCTGTCAGTCCTGCTGCTGATGCTTTCCCTCCCTGCCCAATCAGCCTCGCTTGTTGGGCGGGTCTTTGCCGTGCAAAGCGGCAGCCAGATCACCGTCTCCACCGACGACGGTAAATTCCGGAATGTCATTCTCATGGGTGTCGCTGTGCCTGGCAGAGGTTCCAGCGCAGGCAGAAACGCCAAACGGCAGTTGCACTCCCTGCTTGCGGGCCAGGTCGTCACTATCGAATATCGAACGCTTAACCCTCTCGGGGTCATCATTGGAACTGTTTATCGCGGTGGGGCGGACATGAACCTGCGTTTGATTCAGTCGGGTTTGGCGCGAGCGAAGAGTGAGAAGGGATTGGATCGCGAAATGCTCGACCGCTACCGAACTGCTGAGCAGCAGGCCAGACAACGCCATCTGGGGCTCTGGCAGCGCTGAATTTGGCGTAGGAGCGCTTCGCAGCAAGCTGCGGAGAACTAAACCTATTTCTCACTTCCTCTAAGCCGCCCGAGGGTCTCGGACAGGGCAACTTCAAGGGCTTTGTAAGCTTTCAGCTGGGCGGCCTGATAGTGTGTCGCCGGGGTTCCGACCAACTCCAGCCTCGCCTCAAAATAGGCAACATCGGCCTCCAGGGAGACCGGATTCAGGTCGATCCAGGATGATCTCTTTTTAGACTTCTTTTTCGCCATATCTCTATCATTCAGCCGTCGACGTCGACCAACCCTGTCGAATCTGATCCCTGTGCTAACATCGTATTAAACAATATAGAATAAAACCAACACGACTTTGTGAACATTCACGACCTTGTGATCATTTCTAACACGCTTTCGGTATGAGCATGCCTGCGCTGCTGGATCTTTTAAAATCCTCCTCCGCCTACTACGGTGGCAATGCCGCATTTATCGAAGGGCTCTACGAGCGTTTTCTGCAGGATCCAAACAGTGTACCTGAGGATTGGCGACACCACTTCTATCTGTTGAAACCGTCATCCTCACGTGAGGTGGCGCACCGGCCCATCCAGGCGCATTTTCTGAGATTGGCCAGGGAGCGGCCCCTGGCAGGAAGATCCTCTCAGACATGTCTCTCCCCCGCCGCCGCTGAACAACAGGCCGCTGTGCTGCGTCTGATCAACGGCTACCGCGTCCGCGGCCATCAGAATGCCAATCTGGATCCTCTGCAACTGCGGGGTCCGGAGTATGTGCCCGACCTGGATCCTGCCTTCCTCCAACTCGACAATATCGGGGACGAAGCCGTCTTCAACACCGGTTCCCTCGCCGCCCCTGAACGTTTGCCTTTTCGTAAAATCATCGACCTGCTGCAGCGGGTTTACTGCGGCAGCATCGGTGCTGAATATATGCACATGACCGATACGGTGCAGAAGCGGTGGATTCAGGAGCGCATCGAAAACCTCAGCAATCAGTCATCCATGCAGATCGATGACAAACTTTGGCTGTTGACGCTGCTGACTGCGGCTGAAGGGATCGAAAAGTATCTGCACTCCCGCTATGTCGGACAGAAAAGATTCTCGCTGGAGGGTGGCGAGAGCCTGATCCCGCTGCTGGACGAACTGATCCAGCACGCCGGACAAAATGGTGTTGGAGAGATGGTTATCGGCATGGCCCACCGTGGCCGCCTCAACGTTCTGACCAACATCCTCGGCAAACCGCCCCAGGAGATCTTTGCCGAATTCGAGGGCCGGGTCGAGGCCAACCTGCAGCGCCGTTCCGGTGATGTCAAATATCACATGGGATTCTCCACCGATATCGACACGCCTGGCGGTATCGTGCACATCGCTCTCGGTTTCAACCCCTCTCATCTGGAGATCATCAACCCGGTCATCGAGGGCTCGGTACGCGCCCGTCAGCGGCGGCGCGGCGACCACACCGGCGAACAGGTGCTGCCGGTGCTGATCCACGGTGATTCCGCTTTTGCCGGTCAGGGGGTGGTGATGGAGACCCTCAACCTCTCCCAGACCCGTGGTTTCACCACCGGCGGCACAATCCATATCATCATCAACAATCAGATCGGCTTTACCACCAGCAACCCGCTGGATACCCGCTCAACCACCTACTGTACCGATGTGGCGAAGATGGTTCAGGCACCTATCTTTCACGTCAATGGCGACGATCCGGAGGCAGTACTGTTTGTCACACGCCTCGCACTCGATTTCCGTTTCCATTTCAACAAGGACGTCCTGATCGACATGGTCTGCTACCGCCGCCACGGCCATAACGAGGCAGACGAACCCTCGGTGACCCAACCGGAGATGTACAAAAAAATCCGCCGTCATCCCACCGTGCGGGCCCGCTATGCGGAACATCTGATCGCCGACTCCGTCATATCGCCAGAGCAGGCACAGGCCATGGTGGAGAACTATCGCAGCTCCCTGGAGCAGGGCCGCGTGGTCTCACGGCCAGTTATCTGCGCCCTGAAAAATATCTTTCATGTGGACTGGCATCCATTTGGCAAAACCGATTGGGACCACCCCACAAAGACACGCATTTCGCCTGAATGTTTTGGAAACCTCTCCGGGCAACTGCTGCGGACCCCTGGAGATTTTGAATTGCACCCCAGACTGGAGAAGATCTGGGCGGAAAGGCGCCGCATGGCCAGCGGCGATCAGCTCATCGATTGGGGTTTTGGTGAAACCCTTGCCTACGCCTCACTGCTCACCGAAGGCTGCCCCGTCCGTCTCTCGGGGCAGGATGTAGGGCGCGGCACCTTCTTCCACCGTCATGCCGCGCTGCACAATCAGGTCAACGGCGAACCCTATATCCCGTTGCAAAACCTGCAGGCGAATCAGGCGAACTTTCTCGTCACCGACTCCCTGCTCTCCGAAGAGGCCGTACTGGGGTACGAATACGGTTACGCCAGCGCAGAGCCCAATGCACTCACCCTCTGGGAAGCGCAGTTCGGCGACTTTGCCAACGGCGCCCAAGTCGTCATAGACCAGTTCATCTCATCCGCCGGTGAAAAATGGGGACTGATGTGCGGACTGGTGATGCTGCTGCCACACGGCTATGAAGGCCAGGGGGCGGAACACTCTTCCGCCCGGCTCGAACGCTATCTGCAACTCTGCGCCAACCACAACATCCAAGTCTGTGTACCCACCACTCCCGCCCAGGTCTTCCATATGCTGCGGCGGCAGATCCTGCGCCCTCTGCGCCGACCACTGATCGTTTTGACGCCCAAGAGTCTACTGCGTCACCGTCTGGCCACCTCTCCCATTCAGGCCTTCACCGAGGGCTGTTTCGAACCGGTTATCGGTGAGGCCGACAAGTTGAACCCCAATGAGGTGAAACGCATCGTGATGTGCAGCGGCAAGGTCTACTATGAGCTGCTGGAGGCACGCCGCACCCGTTCATTGGGGGACGTGGCCATCGTTCGTATCGAACAGCTCTACCCGTTTCCACTTGAGTATTTCAACAAGGCAATCGCCCCCTTCCCGCAGGCCAGGGATCTCATCTGGTGCCAGGAAGAGCCGCAGAACCAAGGCGCATGGGACCAGATAAAACACCGTTTCCGCACCCATCTCCAGGCGGGAAAGAGACTCTATTACGTAGGCCGTGAAACAGCAGCGGCGCCAGCCGTCGGCTATCGTCCCCTGCATATAAAACAGCAGGAGACCCTGATTGACGAGGCACTCAGCGGCAGGATCAATCCAGACATGAACCAGAGGAGCCTGTCTAACCTGGGTTGAGCGCGGACCTACCATCGTCACAAGTTACTCCGACCCATGACAACGACGGAAACAGACAACCGATGAGCATAGAACTTCGCGTACCCGAACTCCCTGAGTCAGTGGCGGATGCCACTATCCTGACCTGGCACAAAAAAGCCGGTGACCATGTCAGCAGAGACGAAACCCTGCTCGACCTGGAGACCGACAAGGTGGTGCTCGAAGTGCCGGCACCAATAGATGGCATATTGAAAGAGATCCGCTTCAATGCCGGAGACACCGTACAGACGGATAATGTGCTGGGCATCGTGGAAGCCGGTGCAACACCTTCAGCCGGGAAGGGAGAGAGCGAATCGAAAGCAGAATCAATGCCGGTGCTGACACCCGCTGTACGCCGTCTGGTCAAGGAGAACGGGATCGACCCGGGCCTTATCAAAGGCAGCGGCAAGAACGGCCGTATCCTCAAGGCCGATGTGGAAGCATATATTCGGGAGCAGACGCCCCCACCGGCGACAGAAAACAAAAAACCACCGATGCAGCCATCTAGCCCCCTTCTCTCCATTCCCAGCGGAGAGCGACCGGAACAGCGGGCACCCATGACCCGTCTGCGGAAAAGGGTGGCAGAACGCCTGCTACTAGCCCAGCAGAATTCAGCCATCCTCACCACCTTCAACGAAGTCGATCTGCACGAGATAAAACTTCTGCGCAGTCAATACCGTGAAACCTTTGAATCACAGCACGATGTGCGGCTTGGTTATATGTCCTTCTTCGTCAAGGCATCTGTCGAGGCACTCAAACGTTTTCCGGTAGTCAACGCCTCGGTGGATGAAAACGACATCATCTACCACGGCTACTTCGACATCGGCATTGCGGTCTCTTCACCCCGCGGCCTGGTGGTGCCTATCCTTCGGGACGCCGATCAACTCAATTTTTCCGAAATAGAGCAGCAGATCCGCAGCTTTGGCGAGAAAGCGATGGAAGGAACCCTAAGTTACGAAGAGCTCACCGGCGGAACATTCTCAATCACCAACGGCGGTGTTTTCGGCTCCATGCTCTCCACACCAATCATCAATCCACCCCAAAGCGCGATCCTGGGCATGCATGCCATTCAGGATAGGCCGGTTGTGGAAAACGGCGAAATCGTCATCCGCCCGATGATGTATCTCGCACTCTCCTACGACCACAGAATCATCGACGGTAAGGATGCCGTGCAGTTTTTGGTCAATATCAAAGAGAATCTGGAGGAGCCGGCACGGCTGATGTTGCAGGTATAGATGACCTCCCAGCCAAACAGGGATGCAACTACATGCACTCTGATGTACCTTACTATCACGAACAACTGTCCCAATCAATCAAAATAGGGCTCTATCAATGACGCTGATCCGCCAGGATGACTTTATCGACAGCATCGCTGATGCCCTGCAGTTCATCTCCTACTACCATCCGACAGACTTCCTCAAGGCAATGGGTAAAGCCTGGGAACGGGAACAATCTCCCGCCGCCAAGGACGCGATGGCGCAGATCCTGGTCAACTCCCGCATGTGTGCCGAAGGAAAGCGTCCCATCTGCCAGGATACCGGCATGGTGGTGGTGTTTCTTAAAGTGGGAATGGATGTTCGCTGGGATAGCAACATCTCCATCACTGAAATGGTTGATGAGGGTGTTCGCCGCGCCTACTCTCATCCCGACAACATTTTGCGGGCCTCAATGGTAACCGACCCTGCAGGGGGACGCCTCAACACCAAAGACAACACGCCCGCCATCGTCCATACCGAACTGGTTCCCGGCGATGGCATCGAGGTCAAGATCGCCTCCAAGGGTGGCGGCTCTGAAAACAAGACCCGTTTCGCCATCCTCAACCCATCGGCTTCACTGGTGGAGTGGGTATTGGAACAGATCCCACAAATGGGCGCTGGCTGGTGCCCTCCCGGCATGCTGGGTATAGGTATCGGGGGCTCCGCCGAAAAGGCCATGCTGATGGCGAAAGAGTCGTTGATGGGACCGATCGACATCCACGAACTCAAGGCCCGCGGCGCAACGAACACCGTCGAATCCCTGCGGCTGGAGCTTTACGAAAAGATCAATGCATTGGGTATCGGCGCGCAGGGACTGGGTGGGCTGACCACCGTGCTCGACGTCAAGATCAGCGACTTCCCCACCCACGCCACTTCCCTGCCCGTGGCGATCATCCCCAACTGCGCCGCCACACGTCATGCAGAGTTTACCCTGGATGGCTCCGGCCCTGCCGTTCTGACTCCGCCTCAACCGGACGATTGGCCCGCCGTTACCTGGGAGGCCTCGGACGACGCCCGGCGCGTCGACCTGAACAGTCTCACCAAACAGGATATTGCAGCCTGGCAACCCGGAGACCGCATTCTTCTGTCGGGTAAGTTGTTGACCGGCCGGGATGCCGCGCATAAGCGCATCGCCGATCTGCTGCAAAAAGGCGAACCCCTGCCCCAAGGCGTCGACTTTCACAACCGTTTCATCTACTACGTCGGTCCAGTCGACCCTGTGCGTGACGAAGTGGTCGGACCGGCGGGTCCCACCACGGCCAGCCGCATGGACAAGTTCAGCGAGATGATGCTGGGCCAAACGGGCCTCATCGGCATGGTAGGCAAGTCTGAGCGTGGCCCCAGCGGCATTGAGGCGATCAAACACCACAAGGCGGTCTACCTGATGGCCGTTGGCGGAGCGGCCTATCTCGTCTCCAAGGCAATACGCGCCTCCCGCATCATCGCTTTCGAAGAGCTGGGCATGGAGGCGATCCGTGAGTTCGAGGTCGTCGACTTTCCGGTTACCGTCGCCGTGGACAGCCTGGGCAACTCAGTACACGAGACCGGCCCCGCCGAGTGGCGCAGCCGAATCGCTGATATTCCTGTTACTATCGAATAACAGTAATTCAATTAACCAGAGGTTCTTTTTAATTCGTTTGAGCCGTATCATCAAACGACATCTGCCCAAGCGTTAGAATGACGGGCTCAGCGCAAAAATAACTTTACACCTTGATGGAGGATTTCGCCGTGGCAACAAAGAAAAAAGCTAAACCCACCAAACGGAAAAAGATAAGAAACGACGTCTACGAAAAAGAGCTTTTCAGACTTCAACTTGAACTGGTCAAGCTGCAGGAGTGGATCAAATTCTCCGGACTCAAGGTCGTGGTGATCTTTGAGGGCCGCGACGCAGCAGGTAAAGGGGGCGTCATCAAGCGCATCAACCAGCACCTGAATCCCCGCATCAGCCGTGTCGTTGCCCTACCGGCACCCACCGAGCGCGAAACCACTCAGTGGTATTTCCAACGCTATGTGCCACACCTGCCGGCGGCGGGAGAGATGGTGCTGTTCGATCGCAGCTGGTACAACCGGGCCGGCGTTGAGCGGGTCATGGGATTCTGCAGCGAGGAGGAGTATCACGAATTCCTGCGCTCCTGTCCGGAGTTCGAACGCATGCTGGTGCGCTCCGGCATCATCGTACTCAAATACTGGTTCTCGGTAGCCGATGAAGAGCAGGAGCGCCGTTTCCAGAGCCGCTTGGAAGAGCCTCACAAACGCTGGAAACTGAGTCCGATGGATCTTGAGTCACGCAAACGCTGGGTCGAATACTCCAAGGCGAAGGACACCATGTTCGCCCATACCGATATCAAACAGGCACCCTGGTATGTGGTCAACTCAGACATCAAGAAGCATGCCCGGCTCAACTGCATCTCCCACCTGTTGAGCATGATCCCCTATGAGGATCTGACCCCTGAGATGATCGTGTTGCCGGAACGCGTTGACAGCCGGGGATATATCCGGCCACCTCTGTCCGACCAGACCTTCGTACCCGACATCTGTATTGTATGAGCTATACAGCCTTCCGCATCCATCGCAGCGAGAGCGGAGAGCACTCCGCTGCGATGGAACAGCGGGAGCTGACCGATCCAGCGGAAGGTGAGATTCTCATCCGCACCCGTTTCTCCAGCGTCAACTACAAGGACGCGCTGGCGGGAACGGGAAGCGGAAAGATCCTGCGTGATTTTCCACTCACCGGCGGCATCGACAGTTGCGGCGACGTGGTTCAGTCCCGTGACGATCGATTCAAAGAGGGGGATCAGGTCATTGTCACCGGCCACGGCCTCTCTTTTACACATGACGGTGGATATGCGGAATATCTCAGGGTTCCCGCCGACTGGGCTGTGCCGTTGCCGGATAATCTTGGCCCCTATCAGGCCATGGCCCTCGGCACCGCCGGATTTACCGCAGCACTGGCCCTGCACCGCATGGAAAGCAACGGGCAGCAGCCAGAGATGGGGTCCATCCTTGTTACGGGGGCAACCGGCGGGGTGGGCAGCCTTGCGGTCAATCTGTTCCACGGCGCCGGTTACGAAGTGACCGCAGTCACCGGCAAGGACGACCAACACGAATATCTCAAGCTTATCGGCGCAAGCCAGGTGCTCTCCCGGGAAGCGCTGCCGCTCGGCAGGCGCCCGTTGGAAGAGGGTCTCTGGGGAGGTGCTGTGGACAATGTCGGCGGCGAGACCTTGGCGGGACTGACCCGAACAGTCAAACCCTGGGGCAGTATCGCCGCCATCGGGTTGGCAGCCGGTATCGAATTGAACACCACCGTTATGCCTTTCATCCTGCGAGGCGTCAGCCTGCTCGGCATCAACTCAGCCGATTGCCCCCATGCCCTGCGCAGCAAGATCTGGCAACGGCTGGCCACCGACCTGCATCCACAACATCTTGACGACATTGTCGACCGAGTCATCCATCTGGAGCAGTTGCCTGAAGTGTTTGACGAGATGCTGGCGGGGCATGTGCGTGGCCGCATCCTGGTACAGACGATGGTGGATTAAACAGACCCGCCGGTTCCGCTACGCTTGAACCGGCCTGCGCAATCAAGAATCATGAGATGAATAGACCTTCTTTTCTCCGGTTATCGGAGAAATGAAACTCAGGTGACTCGCCTTCAACCATAGATCCTCTCCCGACTGCGCCTTACCATACAGCCGGTCGCCAACCACCGGAAACCCAATCGCGGCAAGATGGCGGCGAATCTGGTGCTTACGGCCGGTTTCGATGGCGACATCCAACAATGACCGGCCTGCCTCGGGGTCGAATTCCAATCGGTTGATCCGGCTGATAGCCGCGCGTCCATCCAACTCCTGATCAATCAGAAAAGGCTTGGGCTTGGTGGGAAATTTTCCTTCCACCAGTACCTGGTAACGCTTCTCCACCGCTCTTTCGTGGAACAGTTCGGCCAGTGCGGCCGCCATTTTTTTCGTATGGGCAACCAGAATCAGTCCGGCAGCGGCGCGATCGAGACGGTGAACCAGAAAGGCGGTACGCTCAGGCTGCAGATGCTGTTCAGCCCAGCGGGTGATCGAGCAGTGGTCACCCCACTTGGATCCATGCGACAGCATCCCGGCAGGCTTGTTCCAGACGGAGTAACCCTGTTCATCCGCAACCAACTCAGCCGCCAGCGGTTCCTGATTCATTACCTTTTCATCGTAATAGAGGTGCAGCTGATCCCCAGGGCTCAGCACCTTGGAAGCACGACGCAGGCGCTGGGTATGTTTGCCGTGGGTCAGCCAGACAGCTCCCTTCTGCATGACCTGTTTGATCCGGGTGCGGGTGAAACCCGTCTCGGTACAGAGCAGATCCACCGGCGCTCTCTGATACGCCGTTACATCGATATGACACTCAAAAGGGGATTCCATATGGATTACTTTTTCAATGTGGTTTGGACAGGTTCAAGCAGTCGCCATCCAACATGGAGAGGGCGTGACTTCGATGGCAATCATGAAGTCATTCCGAGCAAGATTGAGAATAACCAGATTATGAACGCTTGGGGGACTGAGTCAAACCATCACGGCCCTTTTCCTGTTCGATAACATTTACCTTTCATCTAAAATAGAATTATCGGTTTTCCCTATATCGGACCATCCATGAACCTGCGTGATCTCGAATATATCGTTGCCGTGGCGGACAGCAGCCACTTCGGCCATGCAGCCGAACGCTGCTATGTCAGCCAGCCCACCCTGAGCGGCCAGATAAAAAAGCTGGAGGATGAGCTTGGCATCACCCTTTTCGAGCGTACCAAACGCTCGGTAGCGATAACCCCTATCGGTGAAACCATCGTGGCACATGCCAGAGAGATATTGGAACAGGCCGAGACGATCCGGCAACTCGCCCAATCCCATCAGGACCCATTGGTAGGCCCACTGCGCATCGGTGCCATTTTGACCCTGAGCCCCTACCTCATGCCGCTGATCCTGAAACCGCTGCGGGACAGGCTGCCGCAGATGCAGCTCGTGATCTCGGAGGAGATGACCGAGACCCTGCTCGAACGTCTGCGCAGACACGAGATCGACGCCGCTCTTATCGCAACACCGGTGGACGCGGGTGAATTTTCCACAATCCCCCTGTTTGATGAAGCCTTCTGGCTGGCACATCCCCGCAACCACCCTTTTCAGGAAAAAAAGAACATCACCCAAAAGGATCTCGACAACACCGAACTCCTGCTGCTCTCGGAAGGCCACTGTCTCGCGGATCAGGCGATGGAGGTGTGCCACATGAAAGCACGGGCTGAACAGGGCGACATGGCCGACCTGCATGCCGCCAGCCTGGAGACACTGCTGCAACTGGTGGGAGTGGGATTCGGCTGTACCCTGGTCCCAGACCTCGCAGTGCGGGGCATCAGGATGAATGACAAGGATATCGTCACCCGCCGGTTACAACAGAAAGACGCCTACCGCAGGGTATCCCTCGCCTTCAGACGCAGTTTCCCGCGCCGTCAGGCACTCGATGCATTCAATGAAGTCGTGCTCGATAATCTGCCTGACACGGTTCACATCCTGACCTGAGAGAAATTTCCACGTAGGTCGGGTTAGCGCAGCGTAACCCGATCCACACAATCCATAGTTATCGGCAATACCTATTTATTTAAACAATTCAAACGATTTCACAGATCTATCTAACTCTTCGATAATCTCTCCACGTCAACAAGATCAAGCAACAGATCACAGGAGAAAATCATGTTAGAAAATCGTGAAAACCAGCAAGTGCCACAGGTTACCTTCCACACCCGTCGCAACCACGAGTGGGTGGATGTCACCACCGACGAAGTGTTCAAAGACAAAACCGTAGTGGTGTTCGCCCTTCCCGGCGCATTCACCCCGACCTGCTCTTCCACCCATGTGCCCCGCTACTATCAATTGGCGCCGGCGTTCAAACGCCAGGGCGTTGATGAGATCGTCTGCATCTCGGTCAACGACACCTTTGTCATGAACGAGTGGCGTGCCGAGCAGAAGGCTGACAACATCACCTTCCTGCCCGACGGCAACGGCGACTTCAGCCGTGGCATGGGCCTGCTGGTAGCGAAGCAGGATCTCGGTTTCGGTGATCGCTCCTGGCGCTACTCCATGTTGGTGAAGGATGGCGTGATCGAGAAGATGTTCATCGAGCCGGACGTTCCCGGTGATCCCTTCGAGGTCTCCGACGCCGATACCATGCTGGCCCACATCGCACCGGATGCGGCAAAACCGTTGGATATCTCCCTCTTCACCCGTAAAGGCTGCCCTTTCTGTGCCCGCGCCAAGGGGATGCTGCATGACGCAGGTATCCAATTCGAAGAACTGGTATTGAACCGGGACTACAGCGAGGCAAGTCTGCGCGCGGTGGCTGGGATCTCCATGGTGCCCCAAGTCTTCATCAACGGCGAGCGCATCGGCGGTTCCGACGAGCTGGAACAATACCTCGCCGGACAAGGCAAAGCGGCAGCCTGATCGCTGCAAAGGGATCGGAGTCAAATCTGACTCCGATCCCCAGGGAAACCAACAGCACCACATGCAGGAATAGAGAGATGAGCAGAGCATACGATTTAATTGCGATTGGCGGCGGCAGCGGCGGTCTTGCAGTGGCGGAAAAGGCCGCCTGTTAGCGGCTGAGTAAAACCGCGCATAGATGGCGAAGGCCGCCTCGCTGCGTCGATACATCCTCCGTCAGAACGTCACATCC
>JAMJIN010000446.1:0-1464 GCA_036784775.1 Chromatiales bacterium
CATAGTGCGCGCTACAAGATCAGCCATGACAGTTTCCAAACCAGAGTTGTACCATGACAGGATTTTTAGTTTTTTGCCCCAAAACCCTGTCAAGTGCTTTTTGTAATTATTTACTGCTTGCCACGGGTTTTTGAGAAGTTACTTTGTTGTTGGGTAAGGTTTTGTTTTGACGAGCTTATTTTACCTCGACAACAATCCGCTTTCTCATTTTTCTCGCTTAAATGCAGGATTTTTCCTGGTTTCTGGATCTCACCAGCGGTGAATTCCAGAAATTATGCAAAATATTCATTTCACCCTGTCTTTTATGCGATGAAACGGGTATCAGCACCGGTATTTATGCAACTACCGGGTAAAGAACTCCATGCATGGCTCATATCATGCTATTAGTGACAGACACTTACCCCGTTATCTGGCTGAATTCTGTTATCGCTTCAATCGCCGATTCAAGCTTGAAGAGATGATTTCGCGCCTCGGCTACGCTGCAGTGCGCACACCACCCATGCCACAACGCCTCCTCAGCATGGCTGAGGCTCGGGGGTAATCAGGAAGAAATATGCCCACAGATACTTGGCCGAGTATCAGTACCGATTCAACCGCCGCTTCGACCTCAGAGCCATGCTACCTCGTTTGCTTCGGGCTGCTGCAACGACTTCACCACGTCCCGAGACATGGCTGCGGCTTGCTGAACTTTCGTGCTAATCAAGATAGATGTTGCCCCGGTCGCAGTAGCTGCAGATGGCGGTTTGGCCGTGACAACGGGCACAGCTGTAAAGACGGGCAGTGTTCTCCATCGGCGGCAACTGCCGATGAGGACTGGATTAAAGGAGGAAAGTGATAAATACTTATCAGGCTCGTGCTTTGCACGGCTCTTGAGGTGCGGTATCGGGGGACTGTCGAGGTCGATACACCCGGTACCACACCTTCTCAACGGCTCCCTACATCTTCCCGATTTCTTTCTCGATGTCACTCTTTGTCGCTGGCTGTTTCTTCTGACTCGCTATTTGCAGCTATTTCATCCGGTTACCGCTGTTCGCCAATTATGTTCGGGTTTTTACCGCCATCTACAGGGAGTTATTAACAAGTGGGCGTGGTTCGTCATCAATACATAAGCGTGTAGATCACAATGATGTTTCTGACAGGCCGCCTCAAGCTTTTCAAGATAAAACTGATAATCTGCAGCCTGACAGAAGATCAGCTCTCTGTTGTTGCCGCGCTGGATAACATGCTGCGGATATCCGGGCAGTACAAAGCGGGGCAGTCGGGCCATTGGTAGTGTATAGGCTATCTCATGTTATCAATCGAGTCTGACCCTATTGATTCTGGACGTAGTAGCGGCCCAAACCCTGCATTACTTTGCCTATACCCTCTTCCCTCTGGGGAGTGTTAGCGGCTGAGTAAAACCGCGCATAGATGGCGAAGGCCGCCTCGCTGCGTCGATACATCCTCCGTCAGAACGTCACATCC
>JAMJIN010000304.1:0-2585 GCA_036784775.1 Chromatiales bacterium
TAAATCATGCAACGAGTTCGGGGACTTCAATATCGTCGTTCTTTCGGAATACTGGACATCGTTCAGGTATGTACTAAATATGTGTTCATGTATAAATAAAAAATATTTCCGCAATTGATTAAATCATCAACTTGATCAAGCCGGTCGGTCATACGGCATCGTTGACATTGGCCATACATTATTCTACAGGATACAGTCTACACTGACTACATGCATACCACGGGGCGGCTTTCAGGACGATGCCGATGATGCAGCCAACCGTGCTTGGTTATGACCTAATTTGTAATCTCTGTTATAGCTAAGCTAAGCAGAATCGCTGGCGACATAGTTAAGTTTCATTTATACAAATACATTTTTTATTACTTAAACTGCTATCAGTTTAATTCAAATTATGCGTTTAAGTTATATTTCAATAAATACATATGGGCAGAGTTTAATTTAATTATATAATTTAAACCTACTCCGTGCATATGTATTTACAATAATAAGATAAGTTTTAGATATATTATATCTAAAACGTATATGCGTTTTTCCAGAGCATGATACGCCAAACAAAGCAAGCATCGCAGAACCGAGCAAATGTCAGCCTCCTAGAACATGCTCATCTGCCGTCTCAGTTGCAAGTCATGTTACGACAGATCAACACTGGCATGCAGAGATTCTATGGGCCATGAAAGTGATCAGTGCGCACTACTCATATGCAAGCTGTGCTGGGTTGGATAAACTGTTTCAGCTTATGTTTCCAGACAGCAGCATAGCTCGATCTTTCTCATGTGGAGAAAAGAAGTGTGCTTATTTGATCTGCTATGGTCTGGCGCCATACTTCAAGCAGCAGCTACAGGATCAAGTGCGTATTCTAGACAGCTTTGTCATCCTGTTTGACGAGAGTCACAACGACTACACACACAATCAACAGATGGACATCCACATTCGCTTCTATGACGAGACCCGCAATGCCGTCCACACACGCTACATGACAAGTGCATTTCTTGGCCATGCAACTGCTGCCATCATGGTCGATGCATTCTTGGATGTGTGTAGAGGCGTCAACCTCAATCGCATGCTGCAGCTGTCGATGGACGGACCAAACGTTAACTGGTCGTTCTACGGGAAGTTGATGGCCGAAGTACACGACGACCGCAATCATTCGCTGATCGACATTGGCAGCTGTGGGCTGCATGTCGTCCATAACGCATTCAAAGCAGGGTTTGAAGCCACCGGTTGGGATGTGAAGTCGTTTCTATGGGCCCTCTACACTATCTTCTATGAAACTCCAGCAAGACGTGAAGACTATACTGCCATCACCAGCTCTGTCGTCTTCCCACTCAAGTTCTGTCTACACAGATGGGTGGAAAATGCAACCGTTGCTGCTCGTGCCCTCGTCATCCTTCCTCATCTGAAGAAGTATGTCGACACCATTCAACAGAATCCAAAGACGTATGCAGTTCCAACCAGCAAGTCATTCACGATCGTGAAATCCGGCTGCACCGACGTGTTAATGCCTGCTCGGCTGATGTTTTTTGAGTCTGTGGCGCATCAGTTTGAGTCATTCCTGGTGCGCTACCAGTCTGACAAGCCACTTGTGCCATTTCTTGATGCAGACCTCAGCACGCTACTTCGCGGACTCTGTCGGCGCTTCGTCAAGAAGATTGTCATGGATTCTGCAAGTTCGTCAGCACTTCTTGTCAAGGTCAATGTGTCTGACAGTGCTAGCCACGTCGGCAATGTCAAGATAGACACTGGTTTCTCTGCCACAAAGGCGTTGAAGGAACTTGCCGCAACCAAGAAATGCAGCGACTTGGCACGAATGCGTTTCCGGGACGACTGCAAGAAGGCACTGGTCGCTGCCACAGACAAGTTGCTAGTGAAGTCGCCACTCAAGTATGTGATGACCCGAAATCTGGCCTGTCTGGATCCACGAATGATGGCCAGCGACTCCCATGGATGCGTCTCAAGCTTTCGTCGCGTCCTGCACAAGCTTGCTGACCTGCATCAAGTGAACGAGGCCGACTGCGACTTAATCGGATGGCAGTTCGCTGCATTCATGGATGAGGTCGTCACGCCGAACAACAGCGCATTTAAGGAGTTTTCCCCCGACAATGATAGGCTGGACACATTCCTATCCATCAGAATGAAAGGATCCGATCACTTCGGGAAGCTGTGGCCTGTCACCAAGAAGCTGCTGATTCTATCGCACGGACAAGCCACAGTTGAGCGAGGATTTTCCATTAATAGCCAGCTTGTGGTGGAAAATCTTCGAGAGGCATCGGTGGTTTCACCACGAGTTGTCTATGATGCAATCGCGACAGCTGGAGGGTTGTGTGGTGTGCCTATCACCAAGTCAATTCTGTCGTATGCACAAGGGGCGAGACAGCGCTACGTGGCATACCTGGAAGCTGAGAAACAGAAGCAGATATCAATTAACTCAGACTGCAATGCCAAGCGAAAACTGGAAGCCGATGAACGTGATAAACTAGAAGCCAAGAAGCGACGACTGGACAACGACATTGCTGCCCTTATGAAATCATCTGATGAACTGGCAGACAGTGCAGAGGCAATGGGCGACTTGACGCTGCTTTCGCAGT
>JAMJIN010000447.1:0-1461 GCA_036784775.1 Chromatiales bacterium
TGAACAAGTACTTCAGGTTCTACAATAGCTGCAGACCACATTCTAGTCTTGACGGACAGACCCCAGATCAGGTTTACTTTAACTCGTTGCCTCAACCCATGGCAGCATAACTATCATGGGTGCTAATCCACTTATAGATCGGGTTTGAGTGTTCAAAGGAACGGGGCCACCTCTCCCTTTGTCAGTATCGATGTAAAGCTCACGGATTCCTGCATTTCGGATCGCACCGATCTGCATCCTATTTTTGATTTCGAATTTGTTTACTGCAAAAGGGGGTTTCATCCAGTTGCAGCGAAGGTCATGGACATACATCCCGACCATCAAACTGGATATATCGATCTTTTTTATCATTTCGGTGCTCTACCTGATTGCGTCCCGGACTCATCGCTTGAGCCATTACTGATTGACTAAGAATCTCCCCCTCAGAGATTCTCATTGCAGAGGTAACTAAACATCATGTCTTCTGACAAACCGTGCTGGCAAAGGGACTGGAATTGGGCAGGAAAATAATTCATATCTAAACTGCAAGCACCCTTTAGGTACCGATTAAATTGATTCTAAAATAGCATTTTGGGGTAATTCAATCCCGTTACAACGAGCTTTGGAGAATAAAATTTCTTTTACTTGTTGGTAATTACCAGCCACTTACTGTCTGTTGAACCAGGCTGCTCATGTCCGCTCAAGGATGGCTGCTGTTAAGTCTGTAAGACTGGTGGCCAGATATTGGCCCAATAAAGAAATTATGTCGGAAGCCTACCTCATGAAGGATTATTGGACCGCCCAGTCGGGTACATTGATCGGTACCGGTGCATCCGGAAGTCCGTGCGCCCGCAGTACCTCGCGGGCATCTTCGGTGTCGATGAGCGCTAAAGCCCGGGCAGCCTGGAGTGAAAGGCGCTCGGAGAGATTTGGCTGGCCGCCCCATAGCTCCGCGTACGGAAGGGATTCCGGGTCCGGCGAGTCTTCCCCCAGGGCCTTGGCGAGCAGCGGAATCGCCTGCTTGGCGCGTAACCGGCCGAGCGCCTGATAGGTATAGGCGCGTACAACATCCATATTGGCCATCGCCACGCTAAACGGAAGGAGTGTCTTGCTGAACTCCAGGATGGGCTCTATGGCGCTAGGGCTGCCAATGCGGCCGAGAATGTGGAGCAAGGCGGCCAGAGAATTCTCATTGTAATGAGACCGTTGACCCAAGGCGTCAATGCATGAAGGAACTCCGGCTTCGCCAAGTCGGATGAGCGCCTGTTCGGCAGAATCCGCAATCTGCGCAAAGATCTTGCGCCGCATGCTCGGTGGGCGCTGTGTCTTGTCGCCGTTGTCCCAGTGTAGATGGCGGTAAAAACCCGAACATAATTGGCGAACAGCGGTAACCGGATGAAATAGCTGCAAATAGCGAGTCAGAAGAAACAGCCAGCGACAAAGAGTGACATCGAGAAAGAAATCGGGAAGATGTAGGGAGCC
>JAMJIN010000448.1:0-1461 GCA_036784775.1 Chromatiales bacterium
GTGGGGGTCCACGGTGATGCGCTGGCCTCCTGCAGCGAACGAGATCTACTGGCCAACATTAAGAAGTTGGCGGTGCGCGCCGAGAATGCAATGGTAGCCCGAGACGTTCTCGGCAGGACCGATACGAACCTGTCCGCGTCTACAGCGCTCGACTCAAGGGGCAAGCGCGAATTTGCCAGTTCGTCATCAAGTGTCAGTCAGGGGCAGATTACAGCGACATTGTGGTGCGGGACCAGGTCATCCTGGGCTGCGCTGATCATGACATCAAACTGGATTGTCTGATCGACAAGGGACCGAGTACACCTCTCGAAGAGGTCGAGGGCAAGGAATCGGGAAAGATTTCCCTCCAGCAGCTGAGCGAAGGGTCAGAGGCGGCTGCCCCGATCAGCTCCTTCCGGAAACAGCAGAGAGCGGTTTTCAAAAAACATGCCTCACCCCTGCCTACTCCACTGTGCACACACTGCGGTCAGATCGGCCATGGTAGCAGCAGGGACGAGCGCTCTGATAACTGCCCGGCATACGGCCAAACCTGCACCAAATGCGGCAAGCAAGGTCACCTTGGGACCGTATGCAGGAAAAAGTCAACGCCGGTCACCACAGAGGGAAACCGCTACAGCTCTCTTCCAATCACTATGCAGCGTGGAGAACGCGCCGCCTGTCGACAATGAGATCGTCACTCAAGACACGTGGGTGAAGAAACCCTCGGCCCCACAACCTACACTGTCGTTGTACACCACTCACTACCCATGCGACACTCGCGCTCTCGGCCTCCGCACGCCATTGAGGCGCCCGACTAAGGCGGCGTTGGTGTCGGTAGTGGCTGATACAGGCTGCCAATCGTGCCTGGCTGGGACGAATCTACTCTCCAAGCTTGGACTCACCGAGCGATACCTGAGCAAAACACGTCTGCAGATGTCAGCTGCCAACGGAAACAATCTGGACATAATTGGGGCGATCGCCTTGCGCCTATCAGATTCCGCTTCTCCAAGTGGCACAGAAACACGCCAAATTGTCTACATATGTCGAGACACGAGCGACTTCTTCTTGTCGCGTGTGTGGCGTTAGGCATTGTGCCGCGTAACTTCCCTGGCGTCGGCCAAAGCCAACAGCCCTTAGCGGAGGTGAGCACGTGCAGCGCCGCCTCAGAGTCGTCGATGACCGCGGCCTGTGAGTGCCCCCGCCGTCAACCTCCACCACTGCCTCCGCAAGGGCTGCCCTATCCAGCCATTGAGGACAACAGCTGCAAACTGGAGCAGTGGTTGTTGTCGCACTACAAGGCTAACAAATTTAACACGTGTCACCACCAACCTCTCCGACCGATGGAGGGCCCGCCACTCACTCCGACTAATGGTTGACCCAGACGCCATGCCTCTCGCAAGCCACACACCGATCGATGTCCCAATTCACTGGCGAAGCGACGTGAAGGCCGGCCTCGACCAAGACTGCAGTATGGGCGTCATC
>JAMJIN010000087.1:0-16017 GCA_036784775.1 Chromatiales bacterium
GCAAAACGAGTTATTGCATTACCTGGATGAAATCGAGAAGGCAGCGTAGTCATTGCTGGCCTGTTTTTATGCAACGCTGGGGTACATTCTCTGGAGTTGGAGAAAGAATAGCAGCGGCCGTACCGAATATCATGGCAACTCCAGATGCCGTAGCTAAGCCCGCAGATGCTGAGATAGCACCAGCAGTAGCACTTAAAACTAGCCTCGCCTGCTTTCCTTGAGCCGAATTCAATTCTGAATAATTCATACCCAAAGCTGCAGCTGAACTCGCCTGAGAAGCAGCGCCCATGGAAACCCAATATGCTTCGCTCCTATTTTCATTATAAATCAACACATCACTAGCATCTTTCCTACTATTCAATATATGGTATTTACCCATTTCTGCATTAAACAAATGCACCATAGCCCCATGATACGCCCCATCGGTAAAACTGCCACCCGTAGCCGCTGATGCAAGCCCTCCTAGTACAGCGGCAGTCATAGTACGAATTGGCATGGGTACCGCATTGGTCTTTGCCCACCTTGTGGCCGGCGACATATGCGAAACAAACGCTCCCACAAACCCACTCTTGAAATCCCCACCACGCAGTTCGCTAATCGCACCTTGTGTGGTTCCATGGGCCAATGCGGTCATTCCATCGCTATCAAATAGCCGCCCTCCCCCATTACCGCCATGCCCAACATACCCCGCAGCTGCACCACTGATCGCACCAAATGCAGCCCCCTTCAACGCGCCTTTCAGTGTGCCTGTTGTAGCACCACCCACTACAGCGCCTATCGCCGCGCCATTCATGGCTGCCAGGGTTATTTGCCCTGCAGCCACCTGAAAACTGGTGCTGCCGACTGTGATGAAAGCACCACTGGCTCCAGATCCTCCTGCCGCAGCGGTAAATAATGCATCTCCAAAAAATGCACCTCCCATCATCGCCATTCCCACAACCATGCCTATCATCCGGATGTAGGGATTGTCGATGAACTGGGAGACGATCATGATGATCGCACCGATGATGAAGTTGAGAAAGTGGCCGCTGGGGTCGTTGTACTTCAGCGGGTTGTTCATCACATAGATGTAGCGGTTGAAGTTCTGCGACAGGCCCGGTTCCTGGATGTAGATGTCCGCTGAGAGGAATCGACCTATCTCCGGATCATAGAGTCGGGCGTTCATGTGCACCAGACCAATATTGTCGATCTGTTCGTGGCCGGTGTAACCCCGGTTGGTTAGTTTTCGCTGGAACGACTGGTCGATCTTTTGTCCATTTACCGCCCGGCGCTGGCCGAAGGGGGTGTAGCCCATTCGTGCTATGATCGCACCGTGGGAGTCAGTGATGGTGTCGACGCTTCCCAGGGCATCTTTGTGCAGGTAACGGGTCTGGTCTGCCTGCTTCTGGCCGTTTTCGATGGTTCTGACCTGGATTGCGATGACTTCTCCATCGGCATAGATGTAGTGTTTCTTACGCTTGATGTGGTTACCGTCCATATCCACGGCATCAATCAACTCATAGCCTTTTCCGATGTACCAGGTGGTCTCTTGACCCTGTTTATCGAGGCTCTGTTTGGTGACGCGATTATTGTCGGGACCGTATGCAAAACTGACGTCTGCATCCTTGGTCTTTATCCGTGTTGGCTTGTTAAATGAGGTCCATTCGATCTCACGGCCACTGCCACTAACCATGTTGCCGTTAGCGTCATAGGTGTAATCTTCGTAAGTACCATCGTTGCGGTCCAGCGTAATAATGCGGTTACCCAGATCGTACTTCATGCTTCCTGCATTGGATTTATGGCGGATATTGCCATTGGTATCATAGCTGTAGTTAAGGCTATCGCTCACGCCGGTAGCAGTATCATAGTAATCGGCCTGTTCCAGCCGGTCGAGGCTGTCGTACTGGTAGCTCTCGCTGATGCCGTTGACCCGGTCGTCACGCTGGATGACGTTGTCGGCGTTGTCGTAGCTATAGTGCAGGTTGCGGATCGAGTCGTTCTCTGCGACGCCGGTTTTGATCTCCTTGAGGCGACCACTGTAGGGGTCGATGATGCGTTGGGTCAGGTAGCCGTTGCCGGTGAATTCGCCTTTCAGACGGCCGGAAGCATCACGGCTGGTGGCTGACCAGAGGGTGACATACCCATCATTGTTGTTATATCCATCAAGTTGGCGCTGGATGGTATCCGATGCAGCTTGGTAATCTTGTAACTTTGTAACAACCTCATCCAGAAACTGCATCTGCTCCTTAGCTTGTGCATAGTAGCTTTCAGCCAGCTCTTTATCTCTCTTATATTTTTCCCTGTACTGTGCTTCCAGCTGCCGCTTTTCTTCGGCCGCATCTTGTCGTAATCCTGCCTCCATTGTCAATAAAGTTGGACCAATGTTACTCGCTTTCCCACTAAAATAACGGGCAAAGTTCAGATTCGCAGGTGGCCCACCTGCGCATACATACGATGTTGCAGCTCCATATTTCCAATATTGATCTTGATATATTGACTTTGCCGAACCACACCTCTTAGTTGGAAAAATAGCAATCGGTACCTGGACATCATAATGTCCATAACCACTGCACTTGCCTTTCCGATTATAATTATTGCAATAAGAATAACGATACCGAGCCTGACCACCTGATGCGTCCATATATTCAAACAAACGATCGCCATAAGCTCTAGTGTATTTGCTCGACACTTGACGAAAATATGCTGCCTGCCTCCGCTGTTCCTCCGCTTTTGCCGTGAGTTGTTGTGCAAGCAGTTCAAGTCTCTGAGCATCGTCGGAGGCATCTGACGCTTTTTGAAGGACTAGAAGCTCAGTAGCGCGTACAGCTTCCGCTTTTTCATAAAGGGCCTTCGCCCTTTTTTCATAGCTCATCATGCGGTTTTGCAGTGTAAAAATCTCTTTTGCAAAAGCATCCAGCGACTCCTCAAGCCGGATATAGTCATAGTCCCAAACCTCCTTTTTCGGCATGCGCACGGTTTTCAGATAGCCGTCTTGGTTGTAGACCCGTTCGATTTCTATTCCGTCAGGGAAGGTCTCTTTTACGGGGCGGGATTTGTTATCGTAGGCAACCTGTTTGGTGAAGCTTTTCTCTCCTATTTTTGTCTTGGTGGAGACAGCGCGGCCGAGGGTGTCGTATTCAAACGCGCGACTGCTGCCGGGGGATGTGGTTCGGGCGAGTTTTCCGATACCGTTTTTCGCGCTGTCGTACTTCCAGGTAGCAATCCCCTCTACGGTCTTGCGCCGGACCAATCGGCCGAGCAAATCATGGTATTGCTTGACCACCTGCCCCTTGGCATCCTGCTGCAGTATTAATTCACCGTAGGCGTTGTAGCGATATGTCCAATGCCCCATTGAGGGATCATCCATAGAGACCTTGTTGCCACGGTTATCGTATCGATTGTGGATAATGAATCCGTTGGTGTCTGTTGCGATCAGGTTGCCGATGGGGTCGTAAGTGTAGGTGATGGTGGATATACCTGCCTCGACAACCTGCGCATCTTTATCCAGCAGGTTTTTCGTCACCACGCGTGCACGGCCTTCCGGGTCGATCACAGTGGTGGTCAGCCCCTGGTAGCTGTAGTAGGTGGGAATATGCCCCGTCTCGGAAGGCTTGTTCTGCACCACTACCCGCCCTATTTCGTCATACTCACTGGTGACCCAGTATGAGTTCGCGCCAGGGAACTCGCCCTCAAAATAGGGCAAGGTGGCGGCGATGATCTGCCCCTTTGCGTTGTACTGTTTGTCCTGGTAGACGTTCTTGCCGTTTAAGCCACGGGTGACAGTTCTCACCTCACGATTCAGGGCGTCGTAGTAGACGATCTTGGGTGGTGCGCCGGTAGCGCTCTCAGTGACCCTGTAGACGCTGAAGTCATCAAAGATAAGACCGGCGTTGGCACCGTCACTCCAGTCGTAGGTCCAGTGGGTCTCTGTGCCATCGGCGCGGCGCTCCGTTGTTTTGCGGCAGAGAGTGTCATAACCCCAGTGGGTGCTGATGCCGTTGGGACCGGTCTGTTTGACCGGCAGGCCGCAGCGCGGGTCGTATTCGATGGTTTCCTCAAGTCCCAGGGCGTTGGCTCGGCGGATGGGGAAACGTCCTGAGCTGTCGTAGGTTGTCGATGATCGGCGCGGTTACACGCCCTGCCCGCTCAAGTCAGCGCCGGTGCGGTTACCATATTCGTCGTATTCAAACTCACTGTTCAGGCTGAGGCTGCTACCCGGTTCTATAACCTCGTTGCGCAATGCGCCGGTGGCATGATCGTAATCAAAACCGGTCGAGCGAGTCAGCGTACCTTCACGGGTGGAGTGGGTGGCTTCCACGTTGAGCGGCTTGCCGATCAGCCAGGCAGACTCATCGTTGCGATAGTCGCTATTGGTCTCCTTTCTGACAAAGTCGCCATTTACTCGTTGATCTCCACCACCATACGTAGCGCATTGCAATATTCATCGTACTCCGCATGGTTGGTCTGTTCGGTTTTGATATGGCTGCCATCCAGTTCATAGTGTTCCAGCACTTGGGTATGGGGCTGTACACTGACGACATTGTCGTAGACCATCGGCATTTCGCGATAGGTCAACCTGTTCCTGAGAATGACTACATCACCGACAAGCTCTTCTATCTCCCGTACCCGGCCACTGAAATCACCAAGCTGATAGTAGCGGGTGATATGTTTTCTGTTGGTAGTGTGGTTATGGCTGCTGACCTCGGCAAACCCAAGACTGCCGTCATCTTTGTGGGTCTTCAGCCCGGCATAGTGGTAACTGATGCGGTTCATACCGCCGATGCCATCGGAGGAGGATATACTGCGCACCACTCTGGTGACACCCTGCATATCGAATACGGGCGCTACTGCATCCTCATAACGCTCGTAAAGATCCTCATCACTCAGGCGGCCATATTCGAATTCCGTACGCGCACCGTAGCCGGTGGTGACCGCTGCCAGCAGGTTGGCCATGTTGTCGTTGCCAATAGTGCAATTAATGCCTTTGTAACTGCGATAGCAGACATCCGGCGAACCATCGTTGTTGATGTCGGTCATACGCAACGGGTTCTCTTTCGGCATGACCTTGGTGCCGTCATACAGTGTCATGACGTCCACACTCGGTTTCAGACTCGCATACTTGCGCATGACGCCGAAGTCTTCACCATTGTTCAACGCACAACTGAAGGCTTCGTTTCCTGAGCCGCTGCAGACATCTGCCCGTCCATCCACGTTGATATCGAGCAGATTCAGACTGTTGTCGTTATGATTCTTCTCCAGATCCTCGTCCGTCCCCCACTCATAGGTAACGTCCGCCCATTTTTTTAGTGGCGTAAAGGCCTTTCCGGTATTGATGACGCAAGAGTAGTTGCGCGACTGACGAAAGCAGATATCCGAGAGGCCATCCGCATTGAGATCGCCATAGCGAAAGGTACCGGCAAAGCTTTTGTTCGCCCACTGGCGGCCAAATTCCGCAGACCAAATCTCTTTCTCACCAAACAGCGGCATATTATCCGCATCGACACCCAGACCGAGGGCGCAACGAAAACCCTGATCATCTGCACCACAGATATCGATAAGGCTGTCGCCATTGATGTCGGTAAAGTTCAGGGTGTTGTTCTTGATATCGTCACTGCCAGCGGGCCAGCCACTCTCTGAGAGTGTCACGAGGGGTCCGAACCTTTTACCTTTCTTATTCAGTACACAACTGACACCATCTTTGCCAAATTTGCAGATATCCACATATCCATCACTATTGATATCGGAAAAACGCAGGGTATCCCTGCGATTGAATGACTTGGTCCAGTAGTGACTATTGTTGAACTCCTGACCATCACTCAAGCCGCACAAGATGCCGAAATTATCCTGGATGCAGTAATCGGCCTTCATGTCGCCGTTGAGATCCAGCAACATTAAAGTCCCGGAGATTTTTGGCTTATGCCAATGTTTTGCATCAAGCCGATCCGCCCATTTCGAGTATCCGGCCGGGTGATTGCCACTACTTAATCCACAGTAGAGTCCATGATCGAGATAACAGAGATCAGTCAACCCGTCCTGATTCAGGTCGCCCAGGGCATAACTGGAGAAGACATTGCCGGTCAGAATAGAGGGATCGTTGAAAAAGTTGAAACCGGTATTTTCATTCCACTCAAATCGGGTCGCAGGACTGCACTCACCCAGGCCATCGCAAAGCTGGATGGCACTGATACGACTGAAGGGCAGTGTCTCATCAATCTCGTAACTGAAACGATACTCCCGCAGTTTTTCCCCATCGCTCAGGATATTCAGCGAAGCAAGCCGAAGTCCCAAATCACGTCTTTCTCCAAACTGGTAGGCACTGAGATTATCGGGACGGGATTCGTATTCAAACTCGACCCGATGCACGCTGTATTCGATAGCATCCGGGACACTCAACCCACCATCTTTGCGGTAATGGTATTGAATCCGGTTATCAAAACGGTCACGCCGGCTACTGAGTTTCCAGGCGGCAGGTTCATCCCGTCCGGCTGCAGAGGTTCGCGTATTTGATGAGTCACCATACTCAAGGATATAACCCTGCTTGCTCCAAACCGTCCAGCGCTCCGGCCCACTGCCCAGTGCCCCATGGGATTCGATTCGTGCATAACTCTCGGCAACGGTGCGGTACTCAGTACCGTCTTCACCATCCTGACCTGCTATGGCGATCAGCCGCTGTCCGTCGAGACAGTAGCGATCCCTGTTATCAAATCCCACGCCACCCCGCTCGCCGTCGATCTCTTTGTTGGCCGGGCAGCGGGTAATGGCGGACTCGCCAGTCATTTGAAAACCGATTCCCAAAACACCGTTGGGATTCCGTGGGCTGTATCTGATAGACAATCCCGGCGCCAGTCCATTTGGCCCTTCCGGCAGATCAACCGGCAATGTGTAGTCGAGGGTACCCTGATTGACTTGGGCCTCGCCCTCCAGGGAACCGACCAGCCCGCTATTGGCTGCCGCGTTTGAAAGAAAAATCAATGATGCGCAGAAAACACCAGAAAACCTGGCCGTAAGCCTCATATCCATGAGTTTAATTCCCTTAATTTTATGTTTTTTTCGTTATCAGAAACTGCCGGCGCGGCGTTCCAGTTCGATCATCTCATCATCGAGTTGTTCGAGTTTACTATTCAGTTCGATCAGTTCAGGGTCGGTTGTCTCGGGCCGTATGTCTGTCAATGCCAAGATTTCGCCTTGTGTAATGCCGTACTTCTGGCTGACCTCCGCCATCAAAAGATCCGCATCTGCAAGCAGTTGCTCGGTCTCTTTGCTGTAAACATCCTTGCCACCCACCCGGCCTTCCGCTTCCTCCGCTTCCTGGTTGATCCGTTCAACCTCCAGCCGCATCTCTTCCACCGATGTTCGCAATGTTTCCGCTGCGGGGGGGAGTACGTCATTCACCACCAGGCGGTCTCGCTCTTTTCGCAGTTCACCCACAGCAAGTTCACTGGCCTGACCTTCAGATGCATCACCCTCAATCTGCAGGAAATCCTTTACCACATTGCGCAGTGTTCGTTCCGGCAGTGAGACCGTTTCGTCAACTGACACCGGCTCTACCTATCCGGTATTCATAGCGACAGCCAACACCGCCATAACGGAGATAACACTCGTTGCAAAAATCACGATCGGTCTCTTCATGCTCTGTTTTCCATTTTTGTTTATTCATTCAACCATCGACGCAATAGGCATCGAAGTTTTATGCGTTGAAAATGACGGATATCGAATAATGCGTATCTTTGCCGCCAGCGCGAACAACAGGGGAAGGATCGTCAATAACAGTAGAGGCCACTCACCCCAGGCCGTATAAGGGGTCTGACCACGCCTGGGCTGGATGCTGCAGTCGAACCAGCTCTCTCCACCGCTTCGGGTTTCAACGAGTCCGCCGCGAGGGCCGATAATGGCGCTAATCCCCTTATTGGTGGCATGCAGCATAGGCTTGCCACTCTCCAGCGCCCGCATTCTGGCTATCTGCAGGGCCTGCTCCGGTAACCACGTCTCTTCGAACCAACTCACATCGCTCACATGCACAAGTAGTTGCGCATCTTTCCAGTCGTGCCGTAATTCGTTGCCGAAGTGATTTTCAAAACAGATGGAACTGGCCAGTGGCACGCCTTTTACCTCCAGTAGTCCCTGCTCCGGCGGCCCACTTTTCAGAGAGTCCATCTCGACATTGGGCATATCTCCCATATCGCCCAAAAGCGGGATGTCGGGGGTAAATTCACCAAAGGGGATCAGGTGACGTTTTAAATAGCGAAGTTTTGGTTCCGCGCCGACAAACAGGGCGTTATAGGATTTGCCGTCACGTTCGATATAGCTGCCCAGCAACAGCTCTGTTCCCGCTTCACGCAAGCTGGCCACCTGCCCATCCAGAAAACGGTAGACGCCCTTCAGGTCGTAGGCCACTGAGGACTCATGCCACAATACAAGATCCGGACGAGGTTCCACCCGGCTCATCGCCAGATAGCGTTCAATGGTATCGATCACCTTGTAGCGCCGAAACTTCCGCTCCTCATCCTGATTTCCATGTATCAGGCGCACTTCAAGCGGCTGGGAGATTAGCTGAGTCCATTCCAGATGACCCAAAACTGTTCCTGACAGAAAAAGCGACAAAAATACGGCTGATGCCGTCAGCCTCATATTTTTCCCCGGACCGATCAACACCAACGCCAGCAGGCCACCCGCCAGTAAAACAATAAAAGTTAGACCCAGAACGCCAATGTATGGGGCAAATCCTGCCAGCGGAGTGTCGATAAAGCCGTAACCCGCCATGTAATGAGGAAAACCGCTCATCCACCAGGTTCTGGCCCACTCGCCAAGTGTCCAGACCGAGGCAAACAGCAGAACAGAAATCAAAGGAGATCTTTGTCGGCTCAAGCTGACATGGATGTAACCGCAAATACCGGGAAGACAAATATTCACCAAGACCACACCAGCCATGACAACAGTGAGTATCGGCAGAAAGCTCTCGTCAACCCCACCCAGAGTGCTGAAGAGCCAATGAAGTCCCACACTGTAGAAGGCCAAACCGAAGAGAAAACCGCGCCATGCGGCACGTCGGGGTGTTGAACGGCTCCAGATCAGAAACAGAGCAGCAAAGGAGAGCAACGCCAGCCATGGCAGATAAAAGGGGGCAAAGGCAAAAACCAGAGCCACGCCGGCAAGCAGGGCCAAAAGATCCAGTCCGATATTGTTCTTTTTCATACTGTCCATGTACTGTTTTTCACTTTGATGACACTGCATCAAATCCCTGCCTTAGCGAACGTTCCCGGTTCGCGATGGAATAGATAACACGGGAAAGGAAGAAAAATCCTATCCGGCGGTGGCTTTTTGTGACTCAGTTCACAAAATATAAAGGTGATCTCCCAGTTTCTAATCCGCAGGGCGCAGGAGTTGCCGGTTACACTGCGCTTGAACCGGCCCACACCCGCCGGAATTCTGGTGAGGGTTGCGGCTGCAGGAGCGACTAATCGACCAGGGAAATACCTTGAATCGGGCAGGCCCGTATCGTCTCCCAAAGCAGATCGACGGCTTCCGGACGGGGAAAACTCTTGCGCCAGGCAAGGGCGACCCGGCGATAGGGGGGATCTCCCTTGAAGGGGCGGGTGGTGACCAATTCATCCGAGGAAGGATTTGGGTTGATTGCTGTATCCGGCAACACGGTTATCCCGATACCACCAGCGACCATGTAGCGGATGGTCTCCAAAGAACCCCCTTCCAGATTGCGCTGCAGGCTGCCTTCACTGGAACTGGACTGCAGACACCCCGGACAGACCTGTAGCACCTGATCGCGGAAGCAGTGCCCATCACCCAACAGGAGCACACTCTCCTCGCTGAGATCGGCGGTGGAGATGGCATCCAGCTCAGTCAGCCGATGCGCTACGGGCAGTAGCACGGAGAAGGGCTCATCATAGAGTGGCCGGGTCTGGATGCCCGGTTCATCATAGGGAAGCGAGATGATAACCACATCCAATTCACCCTGCTTCAGCTGCTCTGACAACACTGCGGTGAAGTTTTCCCGAATGACCAGCGGCATCCTGGAGGCCCGCCGGGTCAGTTCCGGAATCAGATGGGGGAAAAGGTAGGGACCAATGGTGTAGATGGCACCGACCCGCAAGGGATCCACCAGTTGATCTTTACTCTGCATTGCCAGGGTTCGGATGAAACCTGCCTCCTCCAGCACCCTCTGAGCCTGAACAACGATACGTTCTCCCGCCGGTGTCAGGGTAACTTCACCCTGACCACGTTCGAACAGACTGACGCCCAGATCCCCCTCCAGCTTTTTCACTGCCACGCTCAAGGTCGGTTGGCTGACAAAACAGCCTTCCGCGGCACGCCCAAAGTGACGCTCACGAGCAACAGCTACGACGTATCGAAGTTCATTTAGGGTCATGGCAAACTGGCCTTAAGGAAAAAAGAGGCATACATCAGCACTAAAACTCGCAATGAAAAGTTAAATTATGCACATTAAACAGAATCTAATGCACATTTTTCATAAAAAGCGCACACGCTTCATTGTTTCGACAGATTTTATTAGACTACTATAATCAGACTGAAAATCTGTTTTACAAGGGTTCGCCGGGTATGCCCGGTGACCAGAACTTTCAAGGCTTGACCAACCTTCAACGATGTCCGCAGACACCAACACATTCCAAAACCTGCCTGAAGGCAGCCTGAAAGTACTACAGCTGACGGACTGTCATCTCTATGCTGACACCTCGCGTTGTCTGCTCGGTATGAATACACAGGAGACACTCAACCTGGTCTCGGCAATGGCACTGGAGCAGCTGGGGACTCCAGACATGATCCTTGCCACCGGCGATCTGGTCCATGACGCTTCTGAAACCGGCTATCGTCGGCTCAGGAAGCAGTTTGCCGGATTCGGCGCTCCAACCTTCTGCCTGCCTGGGAACCACGACATTCCCGAAATTATGGCCCGCTTGTTGAATCAGGACGGCATATCCACCATTCCCAGCACACAGCAGGGAAACTGGTCACTGATCTTTCTGGACTCCACCATTCCCAAGGAGCCCGGTGGCCATCTCGATGAGAGCCAGTTGGAACTGCTCGAGGATGAACTGCAAAAACACCCGGACAAGCATACGCTGGTCTGCATGCATCATCATCCGATTCCAGTGAACAGCGCATGGATGGATAGCATGGCCCTGAACAATCCAGAACCGCTCTTCGAACTGCTGGCAAAACACAAACAGGTGAAAGGCATCCTATGCGGCCATATCCACCAGGAATTTGAGCACAACTACCACAACCTGTTGCTGCTTGGTTCACCCTCTACCTGTATCCAGTTCATTGCAGGCCAGGACAAATTCGGCCTTGCCGACAACCCGCCGGGTTATCGCTGGCTTGCCCTGCTGCCGGATGGCGAAATCCGTAGCGGCGTGGAACTACTGCCGGAAATGCCTGAGGGCCTGGAGTTCAATTCCAGCGGCTATTGAACCGAACTTCCCTGCTGCTTTTCGACCCCTCAAAAAATTTCAGCTCAAATCCACCGCCACCGGATCACCCACTTTCATCGCCTGCGGCAGGTGCAGAATACGCACAGCCACCACTTCAACTCCAGCCTCCACCACCCTGCGCAGCGTTTTTCCATATACGGGATCGATCTCATCGGCTGGGCGGAAACAAGCCCCCTCCGGCCGATTGAGCGCATAGATCATCACGCCACGATAGCCCTGGCGACAGGCCTCCGCGAGTAGCTCAAGATGCTTCAAACCCCGCGCAGTGACCGCATCCGGAAAACTGAGCGACTCATCCCCCTCCCAGAGCGTGACATTTTTGACCTCGACCCAGACATCCGCCGCCGGACCATCACTCAGGAACATATCGAAACGGGAACGGGGAAAACCCGGTGCATCGAAGGTCACTTCAGTCCGCACATTCCGGTACCCCTTCAGACCCGGGATCCGCTCTTCACGCAACGCCTCGCTGATCACCGGATTCGTACGGCCGGTATGAACGCCGATCCAACCTGCGCCCATATCCACCCGTTCCAGCGTCCAGGCAAGCTTACGGCGAGGATTATCGCTGTGGCTGATCTGTACCAGCGCTCCTGGTTCCCAGCACCCACGCATGCTGCCAGTATTTGGACAATGGGCGGTTACGACGGAACCATCGGACAGTTCGACATCCGCCAGAAAGCGTTTGTAGCGTTTCAGTATATGTCCGTTGGTGAGTAGTGGAAGCAACATGAGCCTGACTCGGGAAACTCCTAGGGCAATCCCTAATTTTACACGACCACGGCTGGGGCTTATATTAGGGCCTTCGCCGAATCAACGGAAAACTCTCTAAAGAGGAGTGAATAATGAAGCGTGAACTATGGCTCACCGCCTGTATCACTACGTTCTGCCTGACAAATGCGCAGGCTGACGAAGGCTATCCCACGCAGGGGGGATACTACGACAATCCATCCTCAAGGGGACAGCAGGCGCCCGCCTACAACGAACCGGTTTATGGCGCTCAAGGCTACGGCACACAAACGCCTCAATACGCCGCTCCGGCATATCGCGGCGACAACCGGAACAACAACAAACAGTTCAATATGAATCCGATGAACGTGATGAAGGGGGCGCCAAACCCCATGAACAACATGTTCAATTCCAATCGGCGTGAAGAACGCTACCCGGAACCCTACTATCCCGCACAACAACCAAATTATAACCAGGGATATGGATACGGGTATGGCGGTGCACCGACCTACCAGTCCCCACCGGTCTACGGTTATGGCGCCCAGCCTGGCAGCGGCTACGCCCCCTATGGCAACAGCTCCGGCTACTACAATGCCCCCCCCTCAGGGCGGCTATCCGCAACAATACAGCGACTACACAACCACCCAGCCATATAGTGAGCAGCAACCCGTCTACAGAGCGCCGGCCTATAACCAGCCAACCTATGACACCGCTCCACAACAGCAATATGCGCCGAGTTACGACTACGAAACCAGCGGCAACAGCCAAACTTATCCGCAATACCCCAGCTACGCACCACAACAGCCGCCGCAAAGCGATTACACTCCACCGGTCGAATACAGTTATCGTCCGATGCCACCGGCAGCGACTGGTGAGATGACACCCCCACCAATGGAGATGCCACAGCCAATGGCGCCAGTGGTATCGCAACCCGCACCGATTGAGTCCCCCACGGTGCCGTCTCCTGCTCCTGCTTTCCAGGAACCTCTAGCACCCCTCAGCTATCCGGAACCGGCCCCTATGGCTCAAGAGTCAGCGGCGGTTCCCACCGCACCTGTCCTCACGGAGGAGGAGCAGACAGCCACCCTGGCCAACGGGAAACCTGCGGTCTTCCGTCCGATGGAGGATACCGCAACCGATGCGACCAATGGGAGTGTGGACGTCCCGGCAGCCCCTCAGCATCAATAACCGATGGTTACTGTCTGATAACGGACAGGGCTGGAGTCAAAATAACGCTGTAGGAACGGCGCCCCCGCCGCGATGACCCCGCAGATGGGCAAATCGCGGCGGGGCGCCGTTCCTACAGACGCTTCGCAGCAAACTGCGGGAAACTAAGAAAGAACCTGGGCATCAGGTAATAGAGAAATGGGGATACTCCTGGAAGTGGAGGTTTTCACAGGCGACACCTGAAACATCGGCATTGGACGGCCCCTGGCGCAACCAGTCGCGTAGTTCGTTGACTGCCTCTGGATCACCGCAGGCAATCACTTCGACTCGGCCGTCATGCAGATTTTTGGCATATCCGGTGATGCCACGTCTCTGCGCCTCGTAACGGGTGCTGGCCCGAAAGAAGACCCCCTGCACCCGGCCCGCCACAAGACAGCGAACACAGACCGGGTGTGCTGTTTGCACCGTTTTACCCATCGATTCTTACCACGGCTTTCTCACCGAGACGCAACTGCTGCCTCTTCGGGGTTTTGAAGCCGACTACAAGACGATAGTGACGTGGCGTACCGCTACCGGCCAAAGGTTCCAACCCGACGGAGTGAATTACCCCCGGCAGCCATTCGCCATGAACACCGACCTTTGCAGCCTGCCCCGGCTGCAGCCTTGCTGCCATTTCACTATCAACGGCAGCCACCGCTTTCATCTGCCGATCATTGACCATTACCACCAACGGCATGATCCGCAGATGGTTGACCACCGCCTGCCCCTGCTGGACATTCACCACCAGCACCCGGCCGTTGAAAGGCGCCTTGATACGGCTGTATTCACGCACAAGTTTTATCAGAGTCAACTCCGCCTCCGCTTCACGCAGATAGGCATCCGCTTTGGCAGCATCGATCTCAGCGAGCTGCCGCTCATGGTCGGAGAGCAATGTTCGATCATAGAGTTCCAGGGAACGGTCCAACTCCCGCTTGGCCTCATCCATCTGTTGCTTGGCTGCCTCTTTCTGCGCTACTGCCTTTACCAGTCTGGCTTGCAACGGCCGTTGGTCCAACTCGACCAGCAAAGCGCCCCGGGTAACCGGCTCGCCTGCAGTCACATTGACCCGGCCCACGACCCCGTTCACGACAGTTCCCAACTCCACCCGTTGCTGCCACTCCAACTGAGCTTCCAGATCCTGGGCCTGCAGCGTGCCGCAAAAGAGCATTCCACAACAGACAACCACACGAATCATTCTCTTCATTTCCCCTCCCCCTTACTTCCCACTGTGATATCAAATTCATCCAACAGCACTCCGGCCAATGCATCGAGCCGTGCATGCGCCAGCGCAATTTCAAAATCGGTTTCAGCCTGCTGCAGGCGCCAGTCGGAGATTCTTACCATGGAATCACCCAGGTCGGTGGAGACCTCCAGATCGTATAGGGTACGGCTGCGATCAAGAGAGAGATCACGATAGTCGCCGGTCACCACCAACTCCTCCCGCCTTACCCGTAGCCGGTCGAGTTCCAGCCAGAGCTCCAACGCTGACTGCCGCAGATCAAGTTCCAGCACGGCCAGCTCCGCCCGGCGCTCCCGTAGGCGGGCGCGCTCCAGGGCAACCTCGGCACCGACCCGATTGCCGAGAAAGAGCGGCACCTCCAGCACCAGTGCCGCAGACAGCGGATTACGCCCACCCAACTCCCGATTATAGGTGGCGGCCTCGACTTCCCCGCGGATTATCGGATTGTCGCCCGCCCGGGCTGCACGCATCTGCTGTTCAGCTGCATCCATCTGCGCACGCAGCGATTTCAACCTGGGATTACTATCAATAATAAGCTGGGTCAGCGCTTCCACACTCTCAGGTACCAATCGGTCAGGCAGGTCGGGTGAGACAAGATCGGCAGGCAGGTCATCGGGACGATTGAGACTGATGGCGAGACGCGAGCGGGTAATACGCTGCTTGTTCTGACTGCCGATGGTACGCCGCCTTACCTTCTGAAAGAGGTTTTCGAGCCGCAGCAGCTCCAGATCGGAGATCCCGCCCAGTTCGGATCGGCTGCGAGCCTTGTCCAACCGGACGAAGGCGATCGACATCGCCTCATTCTCCCGCGCATATTCCAGGTCCGCCAGCAGTACATCGAAGAATCTGGCCATCACTTCCAGTCGCCGCTGTTGGCGTACATCCAGCAGATTCCACTCCTCGCTTCGCCGTGCCGCATCCGCTGCGGCCAGCGCACTGTCGGTGCGGCCGAAATCATACAACCGTTTGCTCAGTTTCAGTTTCGCCCAACTGTCATTGCTGGATTGATCGACGGCGTTGTACGAGGGGTTGACCACCTTCAGGGCCGCTTCGAAACCAAGCCGCAGGTCATCGCCGGCATCGACCCCGGACTGCTCCGCCCGGGCGCGTTGGAGCGCCGCATCAGCCAGCTCCCGGTCGGGATGCACGCCATCGGCCAGTTTCAGCGCCTGTTGCAGCGTCAGGGGGGATGGGAGTGGCTCAGATAGGCTGTCAGTCGCCCGCACCGGCGCGAAACAGATCCATCCAGCCAGAGCAAAGATCAAGGTTATCGGGATCGAAGGCGGGTCACCGCGCTCTTTTTTCCTTATCTCTTTCCTGATTACCCCTGAGGCTCAGCTATTGAGTCAGTGGGTGGCGCATACTGAACCTGAAGCCAAATGAGGAGACCGCCATGGC